>NZ_JAFCLR010000062.1:0-38586 GCF_018131065.1 Bradyrhizobium sp. AUGA SZCCT0431
CAGCCTTCATGCCAAACGAATGTGCCAACTACTTCGAAAACGCCGGATACGCCTCAACCTAAATTCATCCCGCTCTAATGCATAAGCTTTCGTCAGCTCCAGCACCATGTCCTGGTATGCTCGATGTTGCCGCTTCTTGTCATCCGGGTCTCGAGCGCGCGAGGCATTCTGCTCTTGCCACTTCAGGACCCAGTCCATCGCCCCTGCGAGTGAGTGCAGCCTTTGCTGAGGCGTGCCGCTGATCCCACGCGAATAATCGTGGCCATGGAAAATAGCTTTGACCTTCTCGAAGGTCTCATGCAGGGCCGCGACCGCAACTTCCTCGTCAATTCCGGTCTTTTCCTGATCCGATGGGCTGTAGTCCTTGAGAGCGTTCTTCAGGTTTTGAAGGATACCGATATAGTCGACGATGAGGCCGCCTAGTTTATCACGAAAGACCCGATTGACGCGGGCAATGGCCTGCATCAGGCCGTGCCCCCGCATTGGCTTGTCGACGTACATCGTATTCATGCAAGGTGCGTCAAAACCCGTGAGCCACATGTCTCGAACGATGACCAGTTTGAGTGGATCGTCGGGATCGCGCGCGCGCTTGTGCGACTTAGATTTCGCTGGCTTTCATTGGCTGAACCTAGCTCAAACTTCCCCTTGATGGATTGGAGCGAGAAATTAGTCTTTTCAAATAGTTGGTAGACGGCGTGTGCACGATGTGTGCACCGAGAGATCGAAGAGCATCTAGAGACCGCCAACGTGAGCATCCTTTGAGCTGAAGTGCGTTGCGTGCCCGTCGCGGCAGATTGCTTCGAGAGAACGCGCGTTGAGTCATTCGGAAGTTTGCATTGCAAGCTCAGCCATCAAGACATTGGTGTTCGGAAATCTAGGGCCGATGGTCGAATACGGCATTGATGATCCTGCGTGCGGTTTCAGATTTTTCGGGGCAGGAGCGCGACGTTTTCCGATCCGGCCGAAAGCCTTCTTGCAATGTTTAGTAAACCGTGGTTCACTAAACAAATCGGGCTCGCCGGTCCTTAAGAATCCGGGTAGCGCGAGGGAACGCTAGTTTAGTGAATCAAACCGTTACGGACTGTGTCGCACCGCTCGAAGCATTCGCGCGGGCAGGAACGCCGCGCCATGTCGATGGCCGGCCAACGGAGGGAAATGCGCATGAACCATCGTATGAAGGCGCTTTTTGCTGCGGGCGGCGCTGTTGCCGCCGCGCTCGGCATCGGAGCGGCAACCACGCCCGCGCACGCGCAGGGCAAGACGATCACGCTGTGCTGGGCCGCATGGGACCCCGCCAACGCGCTGGTCGAGCTGTCGAAGGATTTCACCGCCAAGACTGGGATTGGCATGAAGTTCGAATTTGTGCCATGGACCAACTATGCCGACCGCTTCCTGAACGAACTCAATTCGCGCGGGTCGTTGTGCGATCTTCTCATCGGCGATTCGCAGTGGATCGGCGGCGCCGCCGAGAATGGCCAGTACGTCAAGCTGAACGACTTCTTCAAGAAGGAAGGCATCAGCATGGACGACTACATGCCGGCGACAGTGACCGGCTATTCGGAGTGGCCGAAGAACACGCCGAACTATTGGGCGCTGCCAGCGATGGGCGACGCGGTGGGCTGGACCTATCGCAAGGATTGGTTTGCGCGGCCGGAAGTGCAGAGGGACTTCAAGGCCAAATATGGCCGTGATCTCGCGGTGCCGAAGACGCTCGACGAACTCAGCGACATCGCAAAATTCTTCCAGGGTCGCGAGATCGACGGCAAGAAGGTCTATGGTGCGTCGATCTATACCGAGCGCGGTTCGGAAGGCATCACCATGGGCGTCTCGAACTATCTCTACGACTACGGCTTCAAATATCAGGATCCCAACAAGCCCTATGCGATGGACGGTTTCGTCAACTCGGCGGGGGCTGTGAAGGGGCTCGAAGCCTACAAGGCACTCTACAAATGCTGCACGCCACCCGGCGCTTCCAACTCCTACATGTCGGAAGGTCTTGATGCCTTCAAGTCCGGCCAGGTGGCGCTGCAGATGAACTTCTTCGCCTTCTTCCCTGGTCTCTACAAGGATCCGAATGTCGGCGGCGACAAGATCGGCTTCTTTAGCAATCCCGCCGGCCCCGCGACACAGGCGACGCAGCTCGGCGGACAGGGGATTTCGGTTGTTTCCTATTCCAAGAACCAGGGCGAAGCGCTGCAATACATCAAGTGGTTCGCCGGTGGCGATGTTCAAAAGAAGTGGTGGGCGCTGGGCGGCTATTCCTGCGCCAAGTCGGTGCTGAATGACCCGAGCTTCCCGGGCAGCGCTCCCTTCGCCAAGGATTTCCTGAAGTCCATGGGCATGGTGGTCGACTTCTGGGCCGAGCCCTCCTACGCGCAACTCTTGCAAGCCGAACAGAAGCGCGTCCATGACTACGTGGTCGCCGACAAGGGCACCGCGCAGGAAGCGCTCGACGGGCTGGTGAAAGACTGGAAAGCCATCTTCAAGGAAGAGGGCAAGAAGTTCTAGGATAGCGGCCTGGAGCGCGGTTCGTGAGCGCTCCAGGCCATTTTCTCCGACAATACCGATACCATTTCGAAGCCGGCAATCGCAGTGCATCAGGACCAGCCGACGCCATGAATGATTTGAGCGCCTCATCGCGGATCACCTACGGTGCTGTGCCCGTACAGCCCGCCCCGGTGCGCCGTATCCGGGGATTATCCGACACTGCGCTCGCGTGGCTCTTCATCACCCCGACGATGGTTCTGCTGCTGGCGATCAACATCTTCCCGCTGATCTGGACCATCTATCTGTCATTCACCAATTATCGGGCCAACCGGTCCAATGCGCCGGTTAATTGGCTGGGGATCGACTGGTACCAGACGATCCTGACCGATCCGGACATCTGGGCGGCGATGCAGGTGACGGCGCATTTCGTGTTCTGGACCGTCGTCATCGAGACCGTGCTTGGGTTTGGCCTTGCCTTCCTGATCGACAAGAAATTCCGCGGCCACGGCATGTGGACCACGATTATTCTGCTGCCGATGATGCTGTCGCCGGCCGTGGTCGGCAATTTCTGGACGTTTCTCTACCAGCCGCAAATCGGGCTGTTCAACTATGTGGTCGGTTTTCTCACGGGCCGCTCCGCATCTTCGTTCCAGATGCTGGGTGATGTGACCTTGAGCCCGTGGGCGATCGTGATCGTCGACGCCTGGATGTGGACACCCTATGTGATGCTGATCTGCCTTGCAGGCCTGCGATCTATTCCGGACTACATCTACGAGGCGGCGGAGGTCGACCGCGCGTCGAAATGGCGGCAGTTCTGGTCGATCACGCTGCCGATGGCGTTGCCGTTCATCATGCTCGCCGTCCTTTTCCGCGGCATCGAGAACTTCAAGATGTTCGACATGGTCAACCTGCTCACCGGGGGCGGGCCGGGTTCGACCACGGAGGTCGCCTCGATCACGCTCAAGCGCGCGGCGTTCGAGAGCTGGCGGACCGGCTACTCCTCGGCCTTCGCGATCATCCTGTTCGTGACGGTGTTTGGACTAGCCAACATCTACGTCAAGGCGTTGAACCGGGTGAAGAGCCGATGAGTATCGCCAACACAGCCCATTCCGTCGTCGAACCATCGCGCAATACCAGGCGATTGGCGGGTTTACTCGTGGTTCTCTACGCCGTGATCACGATGATCCCCTTGGTCTGGATCGTTCTCACCTCGTTCAAGTCGCCGGACGATGCGATCTCCTATCCGCCCAAGGTCTTCTTCACGCCATCGTTCGAAGGCTTCTGCAATCTATTCACCACGCGCTCGCGCCAGACGCCGGAATTCATCCGCACGCTTGGACCGCCGCAGGGGCTTTGCGACGACATTGCGCGCAGTCGCAATATGGTCGTCGCCGGACCATCAAACTACGTACCGCGTTTCGTCAATTCGCTGATCATCGCCTTTGGCTCGACCGTGCTCGCGGTCGCGCTCGGGACGTTGTCGGCCTACGGTTTCTCGCGGTTCCGCGTGCCCTTGAAAGACGATCTGTTGTTCTTCATCCTTTCGACGCGAATGATGCCACCCATCGCGGTCGCGATCCCGATCTATCTAATGTACCGCACCATCGGGCTGTCGGACACGCGGCTCGGCATGATCCTGCTCTATACTTCGGTGAACGTCTCGCTCGCCGTTTGGCTGCTGAAAGGTTTCATCGACGAGATCCCGCGCGAGTACGAGGAAGCGGCGATGATCGACGGCTACACCCGCTTCCAGGCCTTCGTGAAGGTGGTGCTGCCGCAGGCAACGACCGGTATAGCGGCAACCGCGATCTTTTGCCTGATCTTCGCCTGGAACGAGTATGCCTTCGCGGTGCTGTTGACCTCCGGCAACGCGCAGACGGCGCCACCCTTCATTCCGATCATCATCGGGGAAGGCGGGCAGGATTGGCCCGCGGTCGCCGCCGGCACGACGCTGTTCCTAGTGCCGATCGTCGTGTTCACGGTGCTGTTGCGCAAGCATCTGCTGCGCGGCATCACCTTTGGAGCCGTTCGCAAATGAGCATCGAAGCAAACTCTCCCATGCCAGCTGGCAGCTTCGCGGACAGAATTCTGCGGCGCGGTCCGCTAGAAGCCATCGCGACGACGATCATTGCCGCCGGCGTCGTCATGCTGATGCAACCGTTTTTACTGACGCTATACTCTTGGTCGTTCGCGACTACGCTGTTCGGTACCGTGATGTTCACCATCGTCTCCAAGGTCAGGGAGTAGGGCGGATGGCACAGATAAGGGTCGAAGCGCTCGACAAGTCCTTCGCCGATTTCCATGCCGTCAAGGCAGCCAGCTTCACCGTGGAAGACGGCCAGTTCCTCTGCCTGCTCGGGCCCTCCGGCTGCGGCAAGACGACCACCCTGCGCATGATTGCCGGGCTGGAATTGCCGACGGCCGGCACCATCCGTCTCGATGGTGAGGATGTCACGATGAACCGCGCATCGGCCCGCGACATCGCTTTCGTGTTCCAGCTCTTCGCCCTCTATCCGCACATGAATGTCCGGCGAAACATCGGCTTTCCCTTGAAGTGCGAGGGCATTGGCGCGGCGGAGGCGGACCGGCGGGTGGTGGAGGCCGCGCGCATCTTGCGCATTTCGCATCTTCTCGACCGGCCGGTGTCGGGTCTTGCCGGTGGTGATCGGCAGCGCGTCGCGCTCGGGCGGGCGATCGTGCGCAAGCCGAAATGTTTCCTGATGGACGAGCCGCTGGGAGCGCTCGATGCCGAAATGCGCGAGGCGATGATCCATGAATTGCGTGCGCTGCATGATCGGCTCGGAGCGACCACGGTCTACGTCACCCACGATCAGCTCGAGGCCATGGCGATGGCCGACATAATCGCCGTGATGAACAACGGCGTCGTCGAGCAGGTCGCGAGCCCACGCGACATCTATGACCGGCCTGCGTCGCTGTTCGTTGCAGATTTCATCGGTTCGCCGCCGATGAATTTCCTGCCGTTTCGTGGCGGTCTGCAAACCGGCGCGCAGGCGATCCGGCTCGGCGAGCGCGAGATTGCCATCCCCGCTGCGCGCGAGGCGTTGCCGGAAAGTGATCTCGTCCTCGGGGTCAGGCCCGAGCATGTGCGCTTCGCCGATCTCGGCGTCGTGCGAGGCGAGGTCTATGGATCGGAGTATCTCGGCACCACGCAGATCGTGACCGTGACGACGCGCTATGGGGCGCTCAAGGCCCGGTCGCCGGCCAGCGTGTCGTTCCGGACCGGAGAGCATGTCGGGCTCGACTTCCGCCCCGACACGCTGTCGATCTTCGACAAGGCGTCAGGCAGGGCGGTCCGCACCGCGTTGCATGGGGGAGGCGCGCATGGCTGAGGTCGAGATCAGGGCGGTCTCCAAGGCGTTCAAGAAGACGCAAGCGATCGACGATTTGTCGCTGACCGTGGCAGACGGCGAGTTCGTGGCCTTGCTCGGGCCGACGGGCGCCGGCAAGACGACGACCTTGCGCCTGATCGCAGGACTGGAAATGCCGGACCGGGGAACGATCCGGATCGGCGGCCGCGATGTGACCGGCGATGCGCCCGCCGATCGCGACATCGCTTTCGTGTTCCAGCAATACTCTCTGTATCCGCATCTGAGCGTGTTCGAAAATATGGCCTTTGCGTTACGCGCGCCGATCCGCCGCGTCCCGGAAGCCGAGATCCGTGCAAAAGTGCGCGAGGTCGCGCGTCTTCTCCACATCGAAACCAAGTTGGAGAACAAGGCAACGCAGTTGTCGGGCGGACAGATGCAGCGGGTAGCGATCGGCCGGGCCCTGGTGCGCTCGCCCGCGATCTATCTGATGGACGAACCGCTCTCCTCGCTGGATGCCAAGCTGCGCGGCGAAATGCGGCTTGAGCTCAAGCGCATCCAGACCGATCTCGGCGCGACCATCCTCTATGTCACCCATGATCAGACCGAAGCTATGACCATGGCGTCGCGCATCGGTGTCATCGAGGGCGGGCGGCTGCTGCAGATAGGAACACCACGCGAGATCTACGAGAACCCGATCAACGCCCATGTCGCCGCGCGGCTTGGCCAGCCGGCGATCAACCTGTTGCCGGCGGCTCTCTTTGCCGGCGCGCCGGCCGGTGCGAGGACCGTCGGTGCGCGTACCGAGCATCTTACGATCGCGCGCGGCGGCGGCGATGTTCAGGCGACCGTCAAGCGGATCGAACATCTCGGCGACCAGAGCCGCCTCCATCTCGACCTTGGCGGCCAATCGGTCGTGACGTTGTCCGACCCCGAAGCGAGGCTCGGCGCAGGGGATATCGTTTCGCTTCGCCTCAACAAGCCGCTGTTCTTCGATGCGGATGGCGGGAGGGTCGCGGCATGAGTCTCGATCGGGCAGCGAGGGAAAAACTGGTACGGGCGCTCGCAGCGTCGATGATCGAACACGCCGAGGAACTGACCAGCCTCGACCAGGCGATAGGCGACGGAGATCACGGATTGAATATGAAGCGCGGTTTCGAGGCCGTGCTTGCGACACTGCCCGGCCTCGCGGACAAATCTTTGCCGGAGATGCTGAAGTCGATTGGAATGACGCTGGTCATGAAGGTCGGTGGTGCATCCGGGCCGCTGGTCGGTACCTTCTTCATGGAGCTTGGCAAGGCGCTTCCGGACGAGCCGGCGCGCGCCGATCTGGTCGCCGCCACGGATCAGGCGATCAACGCGGTCAAGGCGCGCGGACGCTCGGAGGCGGGGCAGAAAACCTTGCTGGATGTCCTGGTGCCGGTGCAGGCCGTCCTTGCCGGGGGTGGTGATGCCAGGGCGATTGCGGCCGAGGCGGCGCAGGCCGCCGATCGCACGACGCCGATGCTCGCGACGCGCGGCCGGGCGTCCTTCCTCGGCGAAAGATCCATCGGCCATATGGACCCAGGCTCCCGCTCGGCGTCCCTCCTGATAAGCGCCGCCGTTGTGACGCTGGAATTCGAGGCAAGTTCATGAGCAATTCAAGTAACGGCAATGTCGGCATCGTTATTGTTTCGCATTCGTCCAAAATTGCGGAAGGTGCTGCGGATATGGTGCGCCAGATGGTAGGCAACGCTGTGCCGCTCGCCTGGACCGGCGGCGATGCTGATGGCGGGCTCGGCACAAATGTCGCGGGTATTCTCGAGGCAATCGAAGCGGCTTGGTCGCCGGCGGGCGTGGCGATCCTGGTCGATCTTGGCGGGGCGGAGACGAATTCGGAGATGGCGGTAGAGATGCTGGCTGAAGATCGGCGTGCGCGCGTTGTTGTCTGCAATGCGCCGGTAGTGGAAGGCGCTGTGATTGCGGCGACCGAGTCCTCGGGCGGTTCGTCACTTGCTGCCGTCAAACGAAGCGCGGAGGAATTCTATGCATGATGTCAACGCCAGCCGGCCGGCTAACGCCTTTGTGCCGCTGACGGCCGCGGCGCTTCTCGTCAATCCGGTGGGTCTTCACGCACGTCCATCGGTCAAGCTCACGCAGCTCGCGAAGAGTTTTGTCGCGAAAATCGAACTTGCCCTTGCGGCGGACGGCCCCTGGACGGATGCGAAGAGTCCCGTGAAGGTGATGCGCATGAAAGCGCCGCAGGGAGCGACGGTATATTTTCGCGTCAAAGGCCCCGACGGCGAGGCAGCGCTCGCCGCCATGCTGGCGCTGGTGCATGACGGTTTTGGCGAGGTCTGACACGGTGACCGAGATGCATCTCATTGGGCGCACCGCCTCGCCGGGTCTCGCCATCGGGCCGGTCACCATGCTGACTGCTTCTGTGACCAGGCGGACGGCGAGCAACGATCCCACGCAGGAGGCGGCTGCACTGCGAGCGGCGATTGACGGCGCGAGGGCGGAGATCGCCGAGCAGGTCAAGACGATTCAGGGCGAGGTGGCCGACATTCTGGAATTCCAGGTCGCCATGCTCGAAGATGATGCGCTGGCGGACGCGGCATTTAAGGCCATCTCGACCGGGATCGCCGCCGACCAGGCCTGGCGCTCGGCGCTCGATGCGGAGATCGCGGGTTATCGCTCTGCCGAAGACGAATATTTCCGTGCCCGTGCCGCTGACGTCGTCGACATCCGCGACCGCGTGCTCGCGCATCTGAGCGGCGTGGACGCGGTCGCCAGGATCGCCGGTGGCTCGATCGTTGCGGCTGACGACATCACGCCTTCCATTTTTCTTGCCGCCGACTGGTCGCATGGCGGCGCCATCGCGTTGACCGGAGGTTCGCCTTCCTCGCATGTAGCGATGTTGGCGCGGTCGCGTGGGACTCCCATGGTGGTCGGGCTCGGCCCGTTGTTGTGGAACGGGCAGCCACCGGCGCTTGCGCTGGTCGATGGCGACGCCGGTACCGTGATCGTCGATCCCGAGCCGGAGACGCGCCGCCAGTTCGAGCAGCGCATGGTTGCTGCGAACGCCGCGCAAGCCGCCGCTGACGCCGGCCGCGTTGCGCCCGCCTATACGGCCGACGGTCGGCGGATCGCGGTTCTGCTCAACGTCACGGGTCCCGAAGACCTTGCAGGCCTCGATCCCGCGATCTGCGACGGCATCGGTCTCGTACGCACGGAATTCCTGTTCGAGGCGTCCCATGGCCTGCCGGACGAGGACACGCAATACGAAGTCTATCGGCGCATTCTTGAATGGGCGGAGGGAAGACCGGTGACGATCCGCACCCTCGATGCCGGCGGCGACAAGCCGATCGCCGGCTTGACGGTTGACGGCGAGAGCAATCCGTTCCTCGGCCTTCGCGGCATCCGCCTCTCGCTGGCGCGGCCGGAAGTGTTTTCCGTGCAACTGCGGGCGCTGGCGCGGGCAGCCGTGCACGGGGTACTGAAAGTAATGCTGCCGATGATCGCCGTTCCCACTGAACTCGATCGCGCCGGCGTCATGCTTGACGCCGAGGTCGCAGCCCTGACGGCGAAAGGGATCGCCTGCGCGCGCCCACCACTGGGCATCATGATCGAGGTTCCGGCGGCGGCGCTTTGCGCCGAGGATTTCGGCGCGGCATTCTATTCGATTGGCTCGAACGACCTCACCCAGTACACGATGGCCGCGGCGCGCGATATTGGCGCGGTGGCCGACCTCAACGATGCCGGCCATCCGGCGGTGCTGGCGCTGATCGCCCGGACCGTCGAGGCCGCCCGCAAGCGCGACGTCGAGGTCTCGCTCTGCGGCGACGCCGCCGCCGACATACGCCTGACGACGGCGCTGCTGGCGACCGGACTGACGAGCCTCTCGGTGGCGTCGGTTACGGTAGCGCGGCTCAAGGCCGCGATTGCAAAGGCAAGTTCATGACGGACGAAGCTGACGAAGACACGCGTGCGCCGGGCGACAGCAACGTCGCCGACTACAAGGTCATCCTGCGGCGGGTGCTCGACAACCGGCCGTCCGGCACTAGGCTCAAGCTTGCGGCGGCGCTGGGCAAGAATCGCTCCTTCGTGACCCAGATTACCAATCCGGCCTATCTGGTACCGATTCCGGCGAAGCATGTGGCGATCATCTTCGAAGTTTGCCATCTGTCGGGCGCGGAGCGCGCGGCCTTCCTGGAAGCCTACGGACGCGCGCATCCTGGCCGGCTGCGCGTATCCCATCGCGAAGCCCGCACGCGCACGATCGCGGTGACGGTGCCCGATCTCGGCGACGACAAGAAGAACCGTGCGCTCGAACAACTGGTCATCGATCTGGCGGCGCAGCTTGCGCGCTACGCCGAGAGCGTCGGCTGACAGACAGATCCGAACCGCAAGTGAACCATCGGGAGGGCGTTTATGAAGAAGCTGATCAACGGCGCCGAAACGGTACTGGAGGAAAGTCTTGACGGCTTTGCGGCCGCGCATGCCGACATCCTGCTTCTTGGTCCTGAGCGCAAATTTGTTCGCCGCCGTACGTTGAAGCCGGGCAAGGTCGCGCTGATTTCAGGCGGCGGTTCGGGGCATGAACCGCTGCATGCCGGCTTTGTCGGCCGTGGCATGCTCGATGCCGCGTGCCCCGGGCAAGTCTTCACCTCGCCGACGCCGGACCAGATGGTCGAGGCCGCCGAAGCCGTCGATAGTGGAGCGGGTGTGCTCTTTATCGTCAAGAACTACGAAGGCGACGTGATGAACTTCACCATGGCCGCCGAGATGGCCGGTCGGGAAGTGGCAAGCGTGGTAACGAACGACGACGTCGCAGTCGAGAAATCGACCTACACGACCGGTCGCCGCGGCGTCGCGGGGACACTGATCGTGGAAAAGATGGTCGGCGCCGCGGCCGAGACCGGAATGCCGCTGGCTGCCCTCAAGGCGCTTGGCGAGGAAATCAACCGGCGCACGCGCTCGATGGGCGTGTCGCTGTCGCCGTGCACCGTTCCGGCGGCAGGACGGCCGAATTTCACGCTGGCTGACAATGAAATGGAAATGGGTGTCGGCATTCATGGCGAGCCCGGCCGTCGCAGGGTCGCGCTCACTTCCGCCGATGCGATCGCGGCAGAGCTGTGCGAGGCGATCCTCAAGGACCTTGCGCCGAAGCCGGGGAGCGAAGTGCTGCTTCTCGTCAACGGGTTCGGCGCAACGCCGTTGATCGAACTCTATCTGATGGTAAACAGCGCCCGGCGAATTCTGGACGGTGCGGGGCTCAAAGTGACGCGTTTCCTGACCGGATCTTACGTCACATCTCTCGACATGGCCGGTGCTTCGGTCACGGTATCTGTGCTCGATGGACAGGCGAAGGAATTGTGGGATGCGCCGGTGCACACGGCAGCGCTGCGCTGGGGCGCCTGATCACATCTCGCCGCTTATTTTTCGTTACAGGCGAAGACCTGTCGGCTCCATTCTGCCTTGGCCAGTCTCCGCAAGGGGGCCGCTCTTCATTGCCATATTTGAGCGCGATCGATCCAACAAGGGCATGCGCGTCGCCGATGGTCGGCAATGGGGAGCAACCTTCGATAAAAGTGGACCCGATCGGAAGGTCCGTTCGTGGCGCTAAGCGGCCGTTGAGGTATGCATGTTAGACTTGATTAGATCCCACTGGCTGGACCTAGCTCAAACTTCCCCATGATGGATTGGAGCGAGAGTTAAATATTTTCAATTGGTTAGAAGGCGCCGTGTGCACGATGGGTGCACCGAGAGATCAAAGAAAATCTAGCGACAACCAAAATGAGCCAGCTGAACTGAACGCGCTGCGGTGTCAGCGACGGGCCGATGTTTCGGGTCAATTGCCGAGGGGTCAATACGAGGAATGAGCGGTTTGGAACAACCGCTCATGGCGCAAGCGATGCGAAATAAACGAACGTGCTTCGGTGAGATTTGGCTTGCACATTCCCGGCGCACATCCATAGATGACCGGCAGGTCAACACTTTTAAGGTCGTTTCGCCAACAACCGACATGTCAACGCCTCAACACTAGATCGTGGAAAAAGCCAGCGATCGTGATGCTGGCCGGCGCAATTTCATCAGTCCGTCACGTTGCTCGATTAGCTCCGCCTGCATGAAGCATGATCGAGCATACGGGGCATCCATGGCCGCAAGTTTGGAAGCGCCGATCCTCGGCGCTGCGTTGACAAAAGGGACGCTCGCCATTCAACGCGGCTGGATTCTCGAGAAGCAGCGCGATCTGGAACTTCAGGATTTTTTCAGCAGTGAGACGCTCGATGGGGATTGGCGTTCAGTGGGCGCGGATATCCGCCGGCTGCTCGACGGCTACACGGGCCGGCTTGGGATTCACGGCCCGTTCTGGGGATTCAAGATCGACAGCCAGGATCCGCTCATCCGCTCCGTCGTCACCAGGCGACTTTTGCAGGGCCTTGAGGCGTGCGAGATGGTCGGTGCGACCCAGATGGTGATCCACTCGCCCTTCACGACTTGGGATTACAACAATCTGGATATCAATCCGGGCTCCCGGCATGCACTCACCGAACGGGTCCACTTGACGCTCAAGGACGTCGTGCAGCGCGCCGAAAACATCGGTTGCGAACTCGTCATCGAAAACATAGAGGACAAGGATCCAACGGCTCGCGTCCTGCTCGCCAGGAGTTTCAACAGCGCCGCGGTTCGGGTTTCGATCGATACCGGACATGCACATTACGCGCATGTTTCCACCGGAGCGCCGCCAGTCGATTATTACGTCGATGCCGCCGGCGATGACCTTGCCCACGTCCACATTCAGGATACCGACGGCTACTCGGACCGTCATTGGCTGCCGGGTGATGGCTCCGTGCGCTGGGCTGCTGTGTTCAGGGCGCTCGGCCGTTTGTCGAGCAGGCCCCGTCTTCTGATCGAGGTCAAGGATCAGGCGAACATTCGTCGTGGTGCCGCGCATCTCGAGGCGCTCGGCCTCGCGGTGTGAAGGTCGAGCAGGCGTCGCCTGTCCGGGAGAATGAAATCACAGGTCGACGATATGCGCGACAACCGCGGCGCCGATCTCCGCAGACATTTTTGTGTCCCATGAAAGGGGAACGATTCATGATCCGTCCCACCCGCCGTTCCATCCTGAGCCTCGGCGCCGGCGCCGCCGGTGCGTTTGTCTTGCCGCGTATTTCGATCGGGCAGGCCGACAGTCGTTCGTCGATCAATATTGCGGTCCAGAAGATCACGAACTCCAACACGCTCGATGTGTTGCGCGAGCAGTCCAATGTCGGCGAGCGCGTGTTTTTCTCCTCCTTGTGGGAGGCTCTGATCAGCAAGAACTGGGGCGGCGACCTCAGCGTGAGGCCGGGACTCGCCACCGAATGGCGTCGTGTCGACGATCAGGTTGTCGAACTGAAGCTTCGCCAGGGCGTAAAATTCCACAACGGCGATGAGATGACGGCCGAGGATGTCATCTTCAGCTTCAGTCGCGAGCGCATGTTCGCAAATACAGAAGCCAAGAACCGAAGTACCATCAAAGCGTTCGAGCATATCCCGACGCCGCGCCCCGGCAAGGAACTGCCGCCGGAAGTGCCGGCCGCGGCGCGCCGTGCGTGGCCCGACCTCATTCGCGTCGAGGCCGTGGACAAATATACGGTGCGCTTCGTCAATGCCACGCCCGATGTAACGCTGGAGGGCCGACTGTCGCGTTACGGGTCCGACATCATGAGCCGTCGCGGCTGGGAGGAGGCGGCAAGCTATCTCGACTGGGCACGCAGGCCGATTACGACCGGTCCTTATAAGGTGGTCGAGTTCAGGCCGGACGTGTCGCTCACGCTTGAGGCGCATGACGAATACTGGGGCGGCCGTCCGCCGATCAAACGCATTCGTTTCGTCGAGGTTCCGGAGGTATCAAGCCGCGTGAACGGGCTTGTGTCCGGCCAGTACCAGTTCGCCTGCGACATTCCACCAGATCAGATTGCCGGCATCGAGAAGAACGCGGCCTTCGAGGTTCAGGGTGGTACAATCATGAACCACCGGCTTACGGTGTTCGACAAGAACCATCCGCAGCTTGCCAATCCACTGATGCGTCGTGCCTTCACTCATGCGATTGATCGGCAGGCGATCGTCGACAGCCTCTGGGCTGGACGCACGCGCGTTCCGCGCGGGCTGCAATGGGAGTTCTACGCCGACATGTTCCAGTCCGACTGGAGCGTGCCGGAATACAACCCCAAAATTGCGCAGGATCTGCTGAAACAGGCCAATTACAAGGGAGATTCGATCCCCTACCGGCTGCTCAACAACTACTACACCAATCAGCTCGCAACGGCGCAGGTGCTGGTGGAAATGTGGAAGGCTGTGGGCATCAACGTCCAGATCGAGACGAAGGAGAACTGGACCCAGATCATGGAGCGAACGCCGACGCGCGCAGTGCGTGACTGGTCGAATTCCGCGCCATTCAACGATCCGGTCTCCTCGCTCGTCGCGCAGCACGGACCAAATGGACAGCAGCAGCAGATCGGTGAATTCACCAACGCGGAAGCCAACAAGCTCTCCGAATTCCTGGAGACTTCGACCGATCGCGCGGCGCGCCGTACGGCCTTCCGCCGCATGCTTGAGATCTGTGAGCGCGAGGATCCGGCCTATACGGTGCTGCACCAGAACGCGACCTTCACCGCGAAGCCGAAGTCCATCAAGTGGAAGGCTGCTCCGGCCTTTGCCATGGATTTCCGCGCCGGAAACTTCGAGGTTTGAGACATGCAGCCGCTGATTTCGCTCGACGGCCTGACAGTCGCCTTTAACGGGGTAAAGGTGCTGGACGGCATAAGCCTCAGTGTCGGTCGCGGCGAGGCGGTCGGGCTCGTCGGCGAATCCGGCTCTGGCAAATCGGTGACGTGGCTGGCGGCGCTCGGTCTCCTTCCGAAGACCGCGGCCGTCAGCGGCAGCGTAAAACTTGAAGGCACTGAAATTCTCGGCGCGCCTCCTTCCACCATGGACAGGGTGCGCGGCGGACGCGTCGCGATGATATTTCAGGACCCGGCGAGCGCATTGAATCCGGTGCTCACGATCCGCAGACAGGTCGGCGAAAACCTGGCGCTGCATCGGGGGCTTTCGGGGGCAGCGATCCACGCCGAAGCCAGGCGCCTGCTGGACCTCGTCGGTATCCCGGATGCCGAACGCAGGCTGTCCGCCTATCCGCACGAATTTTCCGGTGGACAGAACCAGCGCATCATGATCGCGATGGCTTTGGCTGGAAACCCGGATCTGCTGATCGCGGACGAGCCGACGACGGCGCTTGATGCAACAATTCAGGCGCAAATTCTCGAACTCATCCGGCGGGTGCGCCGGGAGACCGGCATGGCAATTGTGCTCATCAGCCATGATCTCGGCGTGGTTGCGGAAAACTGCGACCGCGTCGCGGTCATGTACGCGGGCCGTGTGGTGGAGGAGGCGCCATCGGCGGAACTGTTCGATGATCCGCGTCATCCCTATGCTCATGGACTTATCGGATCGCTGCCGCCGATCGATGGCCCGCGCCGCCGGCTCACTGCCATCGGCGGCACCGTGCCGGATCCGAAGGCCATGCCGCAAGGCTGCGCTTTTGCGCCGCGCTGCGTCCACGCCGCCGCGCTGTGCGGAATGAAACCGCCACGGCTTCGCTCCGTTGGTGAAAATCGACGTGTTGCCTGCGTAATTGATCAGCGGGCGCGCGCGACCGATATCATCGGCCAGGCCGCTGAATGACCGCGCCATTGGTAAGCGTTGACCGGCTGGTCCGCACTTACCGGATGCGGTCGGGTATGTTCGGCCGTCCGCGCGGGGTGTGTGCCGTCGATGGGGTGACCCTCAAGATCAACCGCGGCGAGACGCTCGGTCTTGTCGGCGAATCAGGGTCGGGAAAATCGACCACAGGCCGGCTCGTGCTGGGTCTGGAAAATCCGGACGCAGGGTCCGTCGCCTTCGACGGCAGGCGACTTCCGGCGATGGACACACCGGAATGGCGGGGCTCGCGGGCCCGTATGCAAATGATTTTTCAGGACCCGCTCGGTGCGCTCGACCGCCGTCTGCCGATTGCAGCGCAGGTGCGCGAGCCGCTCGATATTCACGCCGTCGGCGATGAGGCATTCCGCACGGCGCGCGTTGAGGAGTTGATGCGAAGCGTCAGGCTTTCGGACGAGGTTGGGCAGCGATATCCGCATGAGCTGTCGGGCGGCCAACGCCAGCGTGCCGTGCTTGCACGGGCTCTGGCGACAAAACCCGAGTTTCTGGTTTGCGACGAGCCAGTCAGTGCGCTCGACGTTTCGATCCAGGCGCAAGTGGTCAATCTTCTGATTGATCTTCAGGCGGAACTGGATTTGACAATGCTGTTCATCAGCCACGATCTGCGCGTGGTGCGCCAGATCAGCGAGCGGGTCGCGGTGATGTATCTCGGACGTGTGGTCGAACTGGGGAACGCCGACGATCTGTTTGTCTCGCCGCAGCACCCCTATACCCGGGCGCTGGTTTCCGCATCGCCGGCTCCCGGTGCGCGCAGAAGTGAGCGGATCGTGCTTTCCGGCGATCCGCCAAATCCAGCCGCGAAGCCGGATGGATGCGCCTTTCACCCGCGATGCCCAAGCGCCTTCGCCCGCTGCCGCACCGAGGCGCCGGCTCTTGTCGAGGTTGCTCCCGATCGAAGTGTGGCCTGCCATCTGACCGGACTTGAATCTGGTGCGGCTGTGGTGTTGGGAGCGGTTGCCTGATGGCGCGCTATTTCGCGATCCGTATTGGACGGGCGATGATCACGATCATTCTGGTCGTCACCTTTGCGTTTGTCGTGCTTCGGCTGTCCGGCGATCCGGCACTGATCATTATGGGCCCAGAGGCCCCTCCGGAAGTCATCGCCGCCTTCCGCAAGGCGTGGGGGCTCGACGATCCGATCTGGATGCAATACTTCGATTATTTTGGCGCCATCGCGAAGGGTGAACTCGGACGCTCGATGCGCGACGGGCGCCCGGCGATCGCTCTTGTCCTCGAGCGAATCCCCGCGACGCTGATGCTGACGATCCCGGCGCTCTTGCTCAAGCTTGCGATTGGCATCCCCGGCGGCATTTTCGCGGCCCTGCATCGCGGCAGCTTGATCGATCGCGCGGTGATGATCGGGGCCGTGGCCGGGTTTACGGTTCCGAGTTTCGTGCTTGGCCTCGTGCTGGTGCTGATTTTCGCCGTACAACTCGGCTGGCTGCCGTCCGGCGGGCAGGAAACCTGGCGGCACGCGATCCTTCCGATTGTTACGCTCGGCATCGGAGGCGCGGCGGTACTTGCGCGCTTCACGCGTAGCGCGATGCTGGAAGTGCTAGGCCAACCCTACATCCGCACGGCGTCGGCCAAAGGCGTTTCATGGCGCGCGGTGGTCCTGTCGCACGCCTTACCCAACGCTGCGATCCCAACGGTGACGATCATTGGCTTTATGGTCGGCACCTTGATCGCCGGCGCCGTCGTCGTCGAAAGCGTGTTCTCCTGGCCCGGGGTCGGACGGCTGCTTGTCGTTGCCGTGGCGAATCGCGATCTTGCTGTGGTGCAATGCATCCTGCTTCTCGTCGCGGCGACGATGGTGACATCGAATCTGATCGTCGATTTCCTCTATGGTTTCCTCGATCCGCGCCTGAGGAACCGGGAAACGGCGGGGGCGCACTGAAATGGCGGATCTGTCGTTACCGGGATCGAGCGCGGCGAAACGAACGATTTCATGGCCGAGGGTTCCGCCCGCCGTCGCCGTTGCGATCCTGTGGGTCGTTGCCATGCTGGCGGTGGCAATCCTGGCTGAAACGATCGCTCCCTATAGCGTCACAAAAATGGATCTGCGCAATCGTCTTTCGGCCCCCGGCGGTGCCGCGCATTGGCTGGGAACCGATGAACTCGGCCGCGACGTGCTCTCACGGCTCATTTTTTCGATCCGCATTTCATTGCTGATTGCTTTCGGCGCGACAGCGATCTCGGCCATCGTTGGCACGCTTCTCGGATTTCTCGCGGCGCATTTCCGCGGTCTTGCCGAACAGGCCGTGCTGATGTTGGCTGATTTTCAAGCCAGCATGCCGTTTCTGATCCTGGCGCTTGCTGTGCTGGCCTTTTTCGGAACTTCGCTGCCACTGCTTATCGGGCTCATGGGCTTCTATGGCTGGGAACGCTACGCGCGCATCGCCCGCGGGTTGGCAATCTCCGCGACAGGGCAGGGGTATGCCTCAGCCGTCAGGCAGCTCGGCGCGGCGCCATCGCGCATCTATCTGCGCCACATTCTTCCCAATATTGCGTCCACGTTGATCATCTCGATGACTTTGGTATTTCCCGAAGTCATCCTGCTCGAATCCGGATTATCCTTTCTCGGTCTCGGTGTGCAGCCGCCGATGACCAGCCTTGGCAACATGGTGGGATACGGCCGCGAGTATATCGGCAGCGCGCCGTGGATCATGCTGACGCCCGCCGCGATCATCACGCTGACGACGCTTGCGGTCTCGCTGATCGGTGACTGGCTGCGCGACAAGCTCGATCCGACCTTGGGTTAGTATTTCCGAAAACGGGGCCACCGATGTCACACCCGATCGTCGTCATTGTTATCTGCGATGGGCACCGGCCGGACTTCGTGTCCGAAGAGATGACGCCGCACATGGCGCGGCTTCGGAAGGCTGGAACCTGGTTCGCGCACCATCGCGGGATTTTTCCGTCGGCGACGCGGGCGTCGTCTGCATCGATTGCCACCGGTTGCTGGCCGATATCGCACGGACTGAGGGGCAATACGGTCGCATTGCCGATCGAGAACGGTCATGAAGTTCATGACGCGGGGAGGCCGGAGTTCTACGAGACGTACCGAAATCATTTCGGGCGATTGTTGACGCGCCCTTCACTGTCACTGCGGACGGCGCCACAGCACGGCGCGGTGCTCTGTTCCAACGTCTCGCCGGGCGCGGCCTTCTTTCACGATGCGGAGGGGCACGGCGAACTGTACCACCGCGAATTGAGTTATAGCCGAGGCCGTGTACCGCTGATGCCAGCCCTTGTCGCCCCTCCTGGCGCGGTTGGCGATGCGGTGATGACTGACAAGTTTATATCGATTCTGATGGAGCGACCGCCCTCGGTTGCAACGCTTTGGTTGTCCGAGCCCGACAAGACCATGCACGCCTTTCCGCTCGGTTCGCCGGAACATCTCATGGCGCTGCGCGCGGTCGATACCCATGTCGGCGCGGTCGCGGAAACCGTAGAACGGTTGCGAGACCGTGGTCATGAGGTGCTTTTGCTCGTCGGGTCAGACCATGGCCACGAATCCGTCACCGAGACGGTGCCGGTCGAACGGCGGCTGTACGAATCGGGATTCAAGGCCGCCTTGGAAAGTCCGGAAATTGTCGTAGCGGCTCAGGGATCATCGGCTTTCATCCATTTTGGTAGCGACGCCTTGTCGCGGCGTAAGGAGGTGGCCGACTGGCTCGGCCAGCAGTCCTGGGCTGGACGCATCATCAAAGGCGAAGACCTCGCCAAGCTTGGTCAAATTCCAACCGCCGACGTTCTCGCGGTTGATATGGCGAAGTCGCAAGGCAGCAATTGCAACGGCATTCCGGGGCTCACGGCGATGGCGGTTCGCTTCGCCGAGAACGAGGATGCCATACGGCGGGATTGCGGAATGCATGGCGGGCTTGGCCCGCATGAAACGCAACCAACGCTGATAGCCGTCGGCAACGGGTTTTCAGCTGGCAACGTCGTCACGACGACGAGCCGTATCATCGATCTCGCGCCGACCGCGCTGCACCATCTCGATCTGCCACTGGACGGCCTCGACGGTGTTCCGCTCGGCGGCCGGGCGTCAGGCTGAAGCGAAGGGTCCTGGTCGGTCTGGATGGTCTCAATGCTTTCCGTTGAGCCGCACGGCAGCCAGTGGCCGCGCGCCGCAACGGTGAGGTTGTAAAGGTCGCGCAGTGTCATGCTTTCGCGCCGCGTGCCAAATTCCTTCATATTGGCGGCACGCGCAACTTCGTCTGGACAACGGACAATGATTAACAAACCGTCACCGCGTTGTAATTAACGCCAGCCTATATTCCGGCCGCTGACGCGCCCCGCGCGACAACACCGCGATTCCCCACCTTCAACGCTGCGCGAGCCCCTCGTGCCGCTGCGGCCTGCTTTTGCCTTTTTCATAATGGAGATTATCGATGGCTCTCGGTCCCGGTTCGATCGCTTTCGTCGGTTTCAACGCGGACGGAAATGACGGATTAGCGTTCATTGTCGTTGATCCGATTGCTGCGGGAACAGTTATCCGCTTCAGCGACAACGAATGGAACGGTCAGGCAATCGGATCTGGCGGCGCCTTCAACACCGGCGAGGGCAGTCTGACATGGACCAATGGCGCAAGCGATCTGGCTCCGGGCATCGTTGTCGAATTCCTCAACACCTCCGTGGCCGCTACCCGCAGCGCCAATATTGGTACCGTCACCGGCGCAGGTTTTGCGCTCGGTAACTCCGGCGAGTCGATCTATGCATTCGACGGGACCTCCGAGAGCGTCCCGACCACTTTCCTGGCTGCGGTCACCAACACAAATGGCGGCTTCACCACCGCGACCGGCAGCGGCTTGCTCGAGGGCACAGGGCTCACGGCAGGTTCGACGGCTTTGGTGCTGCCCCTGACCGACGGCGCCGATGTCGCCGCCTACAATCCGGCTTTTGGTGGCAGCTCGTTCGCATCGCGCGCGGACGCTCTTATCGCGTTCAATACGACCGCCAATTTTATCGCGCAAAGCGGTAGCGGCGACCAGGATGGCGACGGCACCACGCCCGATGCGCCGTTCCTCACCGATGCGCAGTCTCCGCTCGCGGGTGTGACCTTCACCATCCAATCAGGCATACCGCCGCAGCTGGTCGGCTTCGCCTCAGGTTCTGTCTCGGTCTCGCAGGTCGAAGGCAATGCCGGAACGACGGCCTTCAGCTTCACGGTGGAGCGCACCGGCGGCACCATTGGTGACATCAGCTTCAGCGGCCAACTGACCTCGGCGGCGGCCGATGCCGCCGATTTCAATGGCGCGGTTTCCCCGCCGTTCGCCTTCAACGGGACCATTGCCGCCGGACAGACATCGACGGTCGTCACAGTCCAGGTCAATGGCGACTCGACGTTCGAGCCGACTGAGAACTTCAACCTGGCACTGCAGACCGTCGTCAACAGCGACGCGACCGTTTCGACCTCGCTCGGCGCGCAAACGACGGCGACCGGAACGATCGAAAACGATGATGCCTCCAGCCCCGGAAACGTGATCGAGGGCATTACGATCCTCGACCATGCACCGTCGCTGCAGGGCGACGCCGTCACGCCGACCGCCACCAATGCGGTTCAGCTCGTTCGCCTCGACAACTATGCGCCTGCCGCCGGCACCAACGCCGAAGTGGTTTCGTTCGATCCGTCGACCGGTCGGGCCTACGTGCTCAACACCATCGGCAACACCATCGACATCGTTTCGATCAGCGCCAGCGGCGCCGTGAACCTCGTGTCTTCGATCGACCTGACCGCTCTCGACGATTTCAACGGGGCAAACTCGGTCGCGATCAAGAATGGCGTGCTTGCTGTCGCCTACGCCAGCGATCAGACCGGCGCCAACGGTTTTGTGGCGTTGTTCGACGCCAACGGTACGCTCGTCAACACCGTGGAAGTCGGGGCCGGTCCCGACCAGGTGGTGTTCACCGCCGACGGTTCGAAGCTGCTGGTCGCCAATGAAGGCGAGCCTGGAGAGATCACATTGCCCGGGGGCGGCACGCAACTGATCAATCGGGAAGGCAGCGTTTCGATTCTAGATCTGTCCGGCGGTGCCGCAGCCGCCACGGTTTCCACGACGATTGGGTTCGATCTGCTCGACGGCTACGAGACCGTGCTGAAGCAGGCCGGTGTCGCCCTGTTGAACGGCCAGACGGCATCGGCAGACATCGAGCCGGAATACATTTCGGTGTCGCCGGACGGCACCCGCGCTTACGTTACGCTGCAGGAGGTCAACGCGGTCGCCGTGATCGATCTGACCAATCCGGCGGCGACCAAGCCGCTTGCGATCCTGCCGCTCGGCGGCGTCGACCATACCCTGGTTGGCAACAAGTTCGATGCCAGCGACCGGGACGGCCCGTCGAACGGCCAGGCCATCAATCTTCGCAACGCCGACGTCATCAGCCTGCTGCAACCGGATGCCATCGCCACCTTCAAGGTCGGCAACGACACCTACTTCGTCACCGCCAATGAAGGCGATGCCCGCGTGCTGCTCGACGACGAGGCGACGCTCGCGGAACAGAGCGGCGGCGTATTCACCATCGATCTCGACAACACGGCCTATCCCGATGAGGCCGCGATGAGGGCCAACGCCGATCTCGGCCGCCTGCGAATCCGAAAGGATCTCGGCGACACCGATGGCGACGGCGACATCGACCAGATCTACGCCTATGGCGGCCGCAGCCTGTCGATCTTCAAGCAGAATGCCGACGGCACCATCACCAAGGTGCGCGACACCGGCGGCGAATTCGAAGCGATCATCGCGCGGGACCTGGCGGCGCGACACAGCATCGACACCGCCGAAGGCGGTGGCTTCGACACCCGGTCCGACAACAAGGGGCCGGAACCGGAGGGCGTCGATATCGGCGTCATCGATGGACGGACGTATGCGTTCGTCAGCCTCGAGCGCGCCGGCGGCGTGATGATCTACGACATCACCGATCCCGCCAACGCGTCGTTCGTGGGGTACAAGCCGCCGGGCGTGGGCGAAGGCAATGCGCCCGAGGTGACCAAGTTCATCAGCGCCGCGGATTCGCCGACCGGGACGGCGCTCGTGCTGACCGCCAATGAGGGAAATTCGACAGGAGGCGCCTATGCCGGTTCGGGCCTGACGGTCTATGCGGCGCTGCCGGACGACTATACCCAGGAGGTCCGCGTCGCCTCGTCTTCGACCAGCGTCTCGCACGCCGAAGGCAACAGCGGCACAACCGCCTATTCGTTCGTGATCGAGCGCACCAATGGCACCATCGGTGCGGTCGACGTGTCGCTGCAGCTCGCATCCGCCGCGGCCAACACCGGTGACTTCTCCAGTGTCGCGGCGCTGCCGAAGACCATCAACGCCACCATTCCGGCCGGCGAATCGACGGTGACGGTGACGGTGGACGTCGCCGGCGATGCCGCCTTCGAAGCCAACGAGACCTTCACGTTGACCGTGACCGGCGCGTCGACGACGCAGCCCGGCGTCACCGCTGCCGTGAGCGCCACCCAGGTCGTCGCCACCGGCACGATCCAGAACGACGATGCCATGCATATCTACGACGTTCAGGGCGCTGGACATCGCTCGGAATTCGCCGGCCAGCAGGTGACGGTGCGCGGCATCGTCACGGCGATCGATGCCTCCGGCACCGAGAATGGCGGCAACAACCCGGTCGGCTACTACATTCAGGACGCGGTCGGCGATGGCGACTACCGGACTTCGGACGGCGTCTTTGTGTTCCTGGGTACCGGTGCCGGCGCCACGATTCCGGCCGGTATCGTCGTGGGTGCGGAAGTGCAACTGACCGCAACCGTCAGCGAGTTCGCCAGCACCAACCAGCTGTCGACGACGCAGCTCAACCCGGTAGCAGGCACGACGAGCGTATTGTCGACAGGCAACGCGCTGCCGACCGCCGTGCGGGTCGGCGATGTCGACAACCTCGCGACCGGCCTCGAGCGCAAGCCGGCTTTGGTCTCGCTCGGTGACGATGACGTCGATACCACCGCTCCGGGCGGCACCTATGACCCGGTGAATCAAGGGTCGGATTTCTGGGAATCCCTGGAAGGCATGCGCGTCACGCTTGAAGATGTGCGCGTCACCACGCCGTTCCACTCGAATTTTGACGAGCAGTTCGTCACTCCGAACGTCGGTGCCAACCCCTCGAGCAATCCGCGGGGCGGCCTGACCATCAGCGACACGACGCCGGGAACGGCGCAGCCGGCCGACAAGGTATTCGACTTCAATCCGGAGCGCATTCAGCTGGACGACGAAGCGGGCGTGGCGCTGCCCACCAACCTTCAGACCGGCGACCGCCTGGGTGATGTGACCGGCGTCGTCAACTACGCCAACGGCCAGTACGAGGTGAACACGACCGAGGCCTATGGCCCGGTGACCGCTGCGAACCTGCAGAAGGAAACCACCTCGATCGTCGAGAATCTCGACCGGATTCGCGTGGCGACCTTCAACGTCGAGAACCTGGCGCCGGTTGGTCAACCGGTGGACGGTGTGCCGACGCCGGCGAGCAAGTTCGCCGGTCTTGCGGCCGCGATCGTCAACAACCTGAAGGCGCCCGAGATCGTTGCGCTGCAGGAGGTGCTGGACAATGACGGCGCCACCAGCTCGAGCACCACAAGCGCTTCGGTAACCCTGTCGCAACTGATCGACGCCATTGTCGCTGCCGGCGGACCGCGCTATGTGGCGATCGACTCCGCGCCGATCGACAACATCGGCGGCATCCCGGGCGGCAATCAGCGCGTTGCCTATCTCTACGACCCGCTGGCGGTATCTCCGGCCACGCGCAACGGCCTGACCGACATCGTCAGCGACGCCAATGGCGTGAAGGTGCAGCATTTTGCCAGCGCCGGCCAGATCGGGCAGGGCAACACCGACTTCACCGCCACGCGCAAATCACTGCCGATGGAATGGTCGCCGGTCGGCTACACCGACGACCAGGGCGGCACCTTCTGGACCGTCAACAACCATCTCTCCTCGAAGGGCGGTTCGGCGCCGCTTTACACCACGCTGCTGGATCTGCCGCTCTATGCCGACCCGATCAACGGGTCTGCGCAGCAGACCGGTTCGTCGAACGAACGCGAGGGACAGGCGGAGGCGATCAACGCGTTTGTCGACGGCCTGCTGACCAACGCGTCTTCGACGGATGATCGTGTCGTGGTGCTCGGCGATCTGAACGACTTCCAGTTCTTCCCGGTCGTTGATCTCGTCACCGGCGCGCTTGTTCGCACCACCGCCAACCCGGACGGAACCCCCAGTGTCTTCGCGCCCGGCACTGCGGTGCTTTCGGAGTTGATCAGCAAGCTCCCGGAAAACGAGCGCTACTCCTACAATTTCGACGGCAATGCGCAGGCGCTGGACCACATCCTGGTTTCGAACAGCCTGTATGACAGCGCCCAGTTCGATATCGTGCACATCAATTCGGAGTTCATCGACCAGCTCTCCGATCACGATCCGTCAGTGTCGTCGCTCGTGATGTCGCGTTCGGCTGCGATCGCCACCAATGGCAACGACGTGTTCGACCAGGCCGCGTACACGGCGAAGTTCGGCGTGCGCGGCAGTCTCGCCGGCAACGATACGATCGACGGCCTTGGCGGCGATGATCGCATTGCCGCGGGTGGCGGCAATGACGCCGTCGATGGCGGCGCCAATGGTGCGGCCGGCGACGTCGCCGTCTACACCGGCGCGCGCAGCAACTACACGATCACCCAGCAGGGTGGCTCGTTCGTCATCACCGATAACCGCGTCGGCTCCGCCGACGGCGTTGACACCGTGACGAACGTCGAACGGTTCGAGTTTACCGACCGCACGTTGACCGCGGCGCAATTGCTTGACGCAACGGGACCGGTCCTCACCGCGGCCACGCCCGCCGACAACGCGACCGAGGTCGCCGCCGGCAACAACATCGTCCTGACCTTCGACGAAGCTGTCGCGGCAGGGACCGGAAACATCGTCATCAGCAACGGCGCGGGCGACACCCGCACCATCGCGATCGGCGATGCGTCGCAGGTCACGATCGCCGGCAACACCGTCACCATCAATCCGACCGCCGATCTGGCGGCCGGAACCGCTTACGACGTCACGCTGGACGCAGGCGTGATCACCGACGTCGCCGGGAATGCGTTCGGCGGCATCGCCCAGAACGATCTCGACTTCACCGTCGCGGCGCCGCAGACCTACAAGCTTCAGATCCTGCACGCGTCGGATTTCGAGGCGGGCCTGAAGGCGATCGAAGACGCACCGCGCTTCGCAGCCATCGTGGACCGGCTCGAAGATACGTTTGCCAATTCGATCACCCTGGCGTCGGGCGACAACTACATTCCGAGCCCGTTCTTCAACGCTGCGAGCGACCCGAGCCTGGCATCGTTCTTCCAGCCGAGCATCGGCCGCGCCGATATCCGCATCCTGAACACGATCGGGATCGAGGCGTCGGTCATCGGCAACCACGAGTTCGATCCGGGTCCGCGCGATGTCCAGAACCTCCTCCGTCCGCTTGCAGACCCGGACGGTGCCGGCCCGCTTGGCGGCTACGAAGGAACCCGGTTTGCCTATCTCGCCGCCAACCTGAACTTCGCCGGCGAGCCGGACCTGGCGCCCAACGCCCAGACCACGCCGCTGACCGAAGCGACGTTCGGTGTCGGTGCAAGCGGCGGCCGCCGCATCGCGCCGTCGACCATTCTCGAAGAAAACGGCGAGAAGATCGGGGTGGTCGGTGTCACCACTCCGGTGTTCGAGGACATCACGACGCCCGGCGGCGTCCGGATCATCGGCCCGCGCACGCTGGAAACCGATGCCGACTTCATCGCGCTTGCCGCGATCATTCAGCCGGCGATCGATGCCGTCATCGCCCAGGGTGTGAACAAGGTCATCATTGTTTCGCAGCTGCAGGAGCTGAAGAACGAGCAGAAGCTCATCAGCTTCCTGCACGGCGTCGACGTCGTGATCGGCGGCGGCTCGAACACGCTGCTCTCTGACAGCAACGATGTTCTCCGTCCAGGCGACGTCAGCGAAGGCGAGTATGCGCAGATCATCACCAACGCAGACGGCAAGAACACGGTTCTCGTCAACACCGACGGCAACTACAAATACGTCGGCCGGCTGGTGCTCGAGTTCGATGCCAATGGCGACATCATTCCTGCCAGCCTCGATCCGAGCGTAAACGGCGCCTATGCCACTGACGATGCGGGTTTGGCCCGTGTTTACGAAGGCACCGGCATCGATCCGTTCGCCGAGGGTTCACGCGGCGATACCGTGCGCGATCTTACCACCGCAATCGACGGCATTATCACCCAGAAGGATGCCGTCACCTTCGGTCGTACCGACGTTTACCTTGAAGGGCGACGTGGTGAGGTGCGCTCGCAGGAAACCAATCTCGGCAACCTCTCTGCCGACGCGAACCTGTGGTACGCCAAGTCGGAATACGACAGCACCGTTCAGATTTCGATCAAGAACGGCGGTGGCATCCGCGACTCCATCGGCTCGATCAGCTCCGAGGGCGACGGCGCGGAACTGCCGCCGGCTGCCAATCCGGAAGTTGGCAAGGAAGCCGGAGAGGTCAGCCAGCTCGATATCGAGAATTCGCTGCGCTTCAACAATGCGCTCAGCCTTGTCACGCTGACGCCACAGCAACTGCTCGAAGCGCTGGAAAACGGTGTTTCCAACCCGGGCGGCATCTTCGCCCAGGTGGGTGGTCTCCGGTTCAGCTATGATCTGACCCGCCCAGCGGGTGACCGGGTTCGCTCGGTCACGCTGGTCGACGAGAACGAACATGTAATCGCCGTCGTCGTCGAGAACGGCGACGTGGTTGCTGATGCTCCGGCGGCGATCCGCATGGTGACGCTGAGCTTCCTGATCGGTGGTGCAAATCCCAACGCCCCGGGCGGGTTCAACCGGCCTGACGGCTTCCGGTTCGCCGAGTACATCGCTGCCAACTCGGCCTTTGCCAATCGCGTCGATCTGTCTCCGGATAATCTGCCGGCAGACGACGTGGTGGACCGAACCGGTGCTGCAACATTCACCGACGACGGCTTCGAGCAGGATGCACTGGCCGAATATTTCGCGGCAAAGTTCTCCACAACCCCGTTCGCGCAGGCGGATACGACCCCGGCCCAGGATCAGCGTATCCAAAATCTGGTTGCAAACGGCGGCAACGATACCGTTCTGCCAATCATGGGAACCGATGGCGAGGATGACCTCTCCGGCACCACCGGGAAGGACTCGATCTTTGCCAAAGACAGCGATGATCGCGTTCGCAGCCTCGGTGGCGACGATCTCGTGCTGGGCGGTGGCGGTGACGACGTCATCGAGGGTGGCGACGGCAACGACCGTGTCGAGGGCGGCGACGGCAACGACTTCGTCTTCGGCGACGCAGGTAATGATACCGTGCTCGGCGGTGCTGGTGACGATCGCCTTCGCGGCAATAACGGCAACGACATGCTGGTCGGCGGCATTGGCAATGACAATGTCAACGGCGGTGCGGGCTCGGACGCTTATGCCTACAAGCTGGGCGACGGTTCTGACATCATTACCGAAGCGGCGAGTACGCCGGCCGACACCGATACGCTGGCGCTCGTTGATCAGAACGCTGCGAATGTTACGTTCCGCCGGTTTGGCAACGACACTCAAATCGAGCTGTCCAACGGCAGCGTGATCACGTTGAAGGATCAGCGGGTTGGCGGCGGCGTCGAGAAGGTGACCTTCGCCAATGGTCAGGAGTTCGATCGCAACGGCATCAACGGAGCGATCGTCAATCGCGGGCCGGTGGCCCTTGACGACACCGCAGCGACGGTGGCGGAAGATGCGGCGGCGTTCGTCATCCCGTTCGCCAGCATTCTCGGCAACGATACCGATGCCGATCTTGACGCGCTCTCGATCACGGCGCTCGCCAATGTCGTGGGCGGCACGGCCGAGATCGTCGCGGGTGGCATCCGGTTCACGCCGACCGCCAACTTCAACGGGCCGGCCTCGTTTGAGTATACCCTCAGCGACAGCAACGGCGGCTCGGATACCGGCAAGGTCGACTTCTCCGTTACCGCGGTGAACGATGCGCCGGTCACGGTGAACGACGTCGCGACCGTGGGCGAAAACCAGTCGATGGCTTTCGACCTGACGGCCAACGACACCGACGTCGAGGATGGCGTATCCCCGACCTTGTCTGCTTTCGAGGTGACCGGCGTATCGGGCATCAATCTGAGCAACGCGAACGCCCAGTCGGCGTTCTCGATCAATCCGGGCGGCCAGCTGCAGTTCAATCCGGGCAACCTGTTCGACAGCCTGAACACCGGCGAAAGCGCCACCGTCTCGATCAGCTATACGGCGGAAGACAGTACCCACGCCGCGTCGACCGGAACCTTCACGCTGACGGTCACCGGAGACACCGATGCCAACGTGATCAATGGCACCAACGGTACCAACCTCTTGTTTGGTACGGACGGCGTCGATCTCATCAATGCAGGCGGCTCGGTTGACTTTGCCTTCGCCCAAGGCGGTGACGACATCGTCAATGGCGGGACCGGCGACGACTTCGCGTTCGGGGGTCTTGGCAATGACACCCTGCGCGGTGAAGCTGGCCGGGATCTGCTGTTCGGTGAGGACGGCAACGACACGCTGGTCGGCGGCCGGGGCAATGATCAGCTGTTCGGCGGTCTGGGCAACGACACCTTCGTTTTCCACCAAGGCGACGGACGCGATGTCGCGTTCGACTTCAAGTCGGGCGCCGGCTCGGACGACGTCCTCCAGCTGGATGCCAGCGCGTTCGCCGACTTCAACGCGTTGATGGCGTCGGGCGCGGTAACGAACAGCCAGATCGGCACCGAGATCGAGTACAGCGACGGGTCCAGCATCACCCTGATCGGGGTCAACAAGGCTACGCTTACGGTGGATGACTTCCGCTTCGCCTGACCTCCATGCCGAATTGATCATACGAATGGGGGCGCATGCGCCCCCATTTCGTTTTGTCAGATAACTGTAACAATTCTCGGCTACCGCCAAGGCAGTACGAGCAAGGCTGTACGAGTGAGCGCAACCATTGACCACCAGCCGGCAACAACCCACAGATGCTGCCCGCGGCGAGTTGGATAAGGCGCTCGCGCATTGTCGCTCGGCGTTCTTTGCCATCGCCGGATTCAGCGCCATCCTCAACATTTTGGCGTTGACCGGCTCCCTCTTCATGATGGAAGTCTACGACCGGGTGCTGCCCAGCCGGAGCGTGCCGACGCTGCTGGGCCTGCTGGCGCTGGTGCTGATCCTCTACGTCTTTCAGGGGTTTATGGACGCGCTGCGCGGCCGGTTGCTGGTTCGGATCGGCCTCCGTCTTGACCAGGAAATGTCGGATCGCGTCTATGCGACGGTGATGCGGTTGCCGATCCAGGCGCCGAAGCGCGGCGAGTCGATCCAGCCGCTGCGCGACCTCGATACCGTCCGCGGCTATTTGTCCGGCCCGGGGCCAACCGCCTTCTTCGATCTGCCCTGGGTACCGCTCTATCTCGCGATCTGCTTTGCCTTCCATTTCTGGATTGGGGTCACGGTGCTGGCGGGCGCGCTGGTGCTGGTTTCGCTGACGCTGCTGTCGGAACTGCTTGCAAAGAAGTCGGCGCTCGACGCCAATCGCATCGGCAATCAGCGCGCGCGGCTGGCGGAGACCAGCCGTCGCAATGCCGAGGCTCTGACGGCGCTCGGCATGACCGGATGGATTTCGCGCCGCTGGCAGTCGTCGAACCGCAAATTCCTGTCCGGGCAGGTCGAATCGAGTGATCTCGCCGCGGGCCTTGGCGCCATGGGGCGAGCATTCCGGATGATGCTGCAGTCCGGCGTGCTTGCCGTCGGCGCTTACCTGGTGATCAACCAGCAGGCCACCGCGGGTGTCATTATTGCATCGTCGATTTTGTCGGCGCGCGCGCTCGCACCGGTCGATCTTGCGATTTCCCACTGGCGCAGCTTCGTCGGCGCCAGACAGGCGCGCCAGCGCCTGCACAAACTGCTCGTGCTGCTGCCGGAACTGAGAAAGCCGACCTCGTTGCCGAAGCCGCAACGTGGTCTCAGCGTCGAGAATATCAGCGCGGCGCCGCCGGACGTCCAGCGCGCGGTCGTGCACGAGGTGACGTTTGCCCTGAAGGCCGGCAACGGGCTCGGTGTGATCGGTCCCAGCGCGTCGGGAAAATCTTCGCTGGCCCGGGTTCTGGTTGGACTGTGGGCGCCCGCGCGCGGCGCCGTCCGGCTTGACGGCGCGACGCTGGATCAATGGGTGCCCGATGAACTCGGGCGCCACATCGGCTATCTGCCGCAAGATGTCGAATTGATCGAAGGGACGGTTGCCGAGAACATTTCGCGGTTCGATCCCGACGCCTCGTCGGAGGCGATCATCGCGGCGGCGAAAGCCGCTGGCGTGAACGAGCTCGTGCTGTCGCTGCCGCAAGGTTACGACACCGAGATCGGCGAGCAGGGCTCCGCGCTGTCGGCCGGCCAGAAGCAGCGCGTCGCGCTGGCGCGTGCTCTTTATGGCGACCCGTTCCTGGTCGTGCTGGACGAGCCGAATTCCAATCTTGACGCCGAAGGCGACGAGGCATTGACGCAGGCGATCCTGGGCGTCCGGGCCCGCGGTGCGATCGTGATTGTGGTCGCGCACCGGCCGAGCGCGTTGTCGGGCGTCGATCACGTGCTCGCGATGAACGGCGGAAGACAGCAAGCCTTCGGCCCCAAGGACGAGGTGCTGGCCAAGGTGCTGCGGCGCGATGGGCCTGTCAGCGCGCCCAAAGTTGTTCAAGCCGTCCAGGGATAAGCGATGTCCGACACTGATTTGATTGACCCTCGTTCGTCAATTCGCGGACATATCGCGGTGGGGCTGGCTGCCATCATGCTAGTCACCGGCGGCATCGGCGGATGGGCTGCAACCACCGAAATTTCGGGCGCCCTGATTGCGCCGGGGAGCGTCGTGGTCGAATCCAACGCACGGAAGGTTCAGCATCCGACCGGCGGCGTCGTTGGTCAAATTGCAGTGACCAATGGCAAGGCCGTGACGGCCGGCGACCTGCTGGTCCGGCTCGACGAAACCATGACGCGGGCAAATCTGCAGATCGTATCGAAGACGCTGGATGAAATGACGACGCGTCGCGCGCGGTTGCGGGCCGAACGCGATGGCGCTTCGGAAGTGTCATGGCCCTCGGCGTTCAAGGACCGTCGGCAGGAGGAAAGCATTGTCGAGCTGATGACCGATGAGCAGCGTTTGTTCGAACTGCGCAACACCACGCGGCTTGGTCAAAAACGACAGTTGCGCGAGCGGATCGCCCAGCTCAACGAGGAAGCGGTCGGCATCACTGCCCAGCAGGCGGCCAAATCGCAAGAACTGGATTTGGTCAACCGTGAACTGGAAGGGGTGCGGCAACTCTGGAGCAAGCATCTGATCCAGATCAACCGCCTGACGGCGCTCGAGCGCGAGGCGGCGCGGCTCGATGGCGAACGGGCGCAGTTGATCGCGGCGGCGGCGCAGGGACGGGGCAAGGTATCCGAGATCGAGCTTCAGATCACCCAGATCGATCGCGAACTGGCCAGCGAAGTCGGCCGTGAAATGCGCGAGATCGACGGCAAAGCGGGTGAATACGCCGAGCGCAAAGTGGCGGCCGAAGACCAATTGCGGCGGATTGACATCCGGGCCCCAATTTCAGGCACCGTCCACGAAATGAACGTCCATACGATAGGTGGCGTGATCAGTGCTGGTGAGCAACTGATGCTGATTGTCCCGGATTCCGAGCGTTTGACGGTCGAGGCGAGGGTAGCGCCCCAAGACATCGATCAGGTGCGGGTCGGGCAGGCCGCCGCGCTGCGGTTTTCCGCCTTTAGCCAGCGCACGACGCCGGAGATCAATGGGGTCGTCAGCCGGGTATCGGCCGACGTGACCACGGAGCAACGCACCGGCATCACCTATTATACCGCGCGCATTGCCATCGCGCCCGATGAGCTGGCGCGTCTCGGCGAGGTCAGGCTCGTGCCCGGCATGCCCGTCGAAGCGTTCATCAAGACGGCGGACCGGACGGTTGGTTCCTACCTGACCAAGCCGATGTTCGACCAGGTCGCCCGGGCCTTTCGTGAACGATAGCTGGCATTCTTGCGATAGCCGTCTAGATTTCCTGCCTCATGAAACTGCCATTGCGGGGTTTTGACAAAAAGAAAAGCCGCCCCGAAGGGCGGCAGTTTATCACCTTGATGATCCACCTCTAGAGGCGGACCCCTTCGTTACTTGCGGTCCATGACCGTCTTGTTACAGGCCCCCGCCTAGCTTTGAAGTCCGGGTCTCTCGACGGGCATCTGCAACTCGGCAGCCCGTTCTTTCCGTTCCTTCTTGGAAAACTCGTGCTCGCGCTGCTCGAAAGCCGCAAGCTCCTTTTGTGCCGCTTCAAGAAAGCGGTCGCGTGGTGTCACTGCCAATTGAGTGTGCCTTGTCATCATTACGCCACCCATCGCTACCCCAGCGCCCAACCTATCCAACTACGGGAACCTGGGAAAGGTTCGTGACCGTAAAATTACGGACTGATGAAATCGGGATACAGTGGTTGAACCGACCAGTATAAAAAATCCCGCCGCTGGGATGGAAAGGGCCAGCAACCCGCGGCCCATGGGAACGTATCGTGACCTTGAACCAATCTAGGAACACTCGATTCGAGGCCGGAAGTCTGTTGTCAAAACTGACCCGAGGGCATGTCTGCTTCTGGCGGATTTTGTTGCAAAAGTCGGCAGCCGCCGACGGACGGTCCGACCATTTCGTTAAGAGCGGCCGGCTTTGATCCGCCGGCCCTGACGCCTCTACACAACTCCCACGCTACGCGATGCACAAAGTCTGAGTGGGTGGTGGCCGAGCAACCAGCGATGCAAGCCGCCGCAGGTTCTGGGCAATGGCAGCCAGAACGAACTCATCCTGGGCGCCTCGTGGACCGCGAAGTCGAAGCCGACCAAGCTTCAGGATGCGCTTCAAGTGTGCGAACCGCATCTCGATCTTCTTGCGCTCATGTCGCGACTTCTCAAAGTCTTCGGTGCCAGCAAACGACCGGGCAACGTCTCGGGCGTGTTCATAGATATCGCGCGGTATCTTGGGTCTTTTGGACAGCTCTGGGGTTTGAGTGGGCATACATCACAATCGAGTTTGCTGGCGCGATACAGAAGCGTCTTGCCCTCATGCACGGTACCACTCGTGCCAAGCCGCTTTCCGCCCGGGCAGTGGTAGACGTCGCTTGTCTGATCATATCGAAAGTCGCTGCGCGAGAAGGTACCATCATCTCGCTTCGACTTGTCGAACACGGGGATATGGGGCGCGATGCCCTTCTCCTCGACCAGCCAGTTCAGCATTGCGGCTGCCCCGTAAGCGGTATCTCCGACAAGCCGCTCCGGCTTAAGGCCGAAGCGCTCCTCCGTTCGCTTGATCATGGTCTTTGCCGCACCGACCTCGGCCTGGCGAATGGAGCGGGAAGCTTCCACGTCAACGATGACACCGAACTTCACGTCGATCAGGTAGTTGTCGGAGTAAGCAAAGAATGCCGGCCCCTTGTGAGCGCCGGTCCACTGGGCCGCGGGATCGGATGGCGAGACGAACTTCGGCACAACGTCGCTGGCGGCACCCCAGGCCGTATCGTCGAGGGTCGCCAGATACTCCTTCACCGCGCGGCTGGACCTCGCCGGATCGCGATCCCTGCGCCAATCCTGACCTGCGATCGAGCGCTGCTTGTTGGCGTCGGCTTGAATCAGGCTCGCATCGACGGCAAAGCCTTCACCACCAACCAGACCGGCCGCGATGCACGCCTCTACAAGCCGTTCGAACATCCGGCGGAAAACATCTCCCTCGCGGAAACGCTCGTTGCGGGCGCGTGAGAACGACGAATGATCCGGGATAGCGTCCTCGATACCGAGCTTGCAGAACCAGCGATAGGCAAGGTTCACCTGCACTTCACGGCAGATCAGCCGCTCCGAACGGATTGCAAAGACATATCCCACGACCAGCATCCGGATCATCAGTTCCGGATCGATCGACGGGCGACCCATCGACGAATAATGAGGTGCCAGTTCACCGCGAAGCCAGGACAGATCGAGAGCAGTGTCGATCCTCCGCACCAGATGATCTTTGGGAACCGCGTCGCCTAGATGAAACTCGTAGAACAGTTGACCTTGGTCACTCTTCACACGGCCCATCATGGATCGACCTCGCCGAGATTCGCGTCAACGTAACGGAATCACGGTTCGCGGCCTGTCTCAACCGACTTTTGCAACAAAATCTGCCAAAGGCGGACTCATGCAAAGCCACAAAAGCAGCGATACTCGATCACGTTGTCGGCGCGGGTGAGAAGCGTCGGCGGGATGGTGAGGCCGATCGCCTTGGCGGCTTTCAAATTGATGGTGAGTTCGTACTTGTTGGGCTGCTCAACCGGTAAGTCGGCCGGCTTTGCCCCCTTCAGTATCTTGTCCACATAGGTCGCAGCACGTCGCCAAATGTCAGGAAAGCTCGCCGCGTAGCACATGAGACCGCCGGCATCGATGTGTAGCCTGTTAGTATAGATCGCGGGCAGCAGGTGTCCCACTGCAAGTTCCGCGAGCCTTGCGCGATGCACTCCGAACAACACGTCGCCAAATACAAACAATGCATCCCTCCGCGTCGCTCTGTCGCGAGCGTGCGATTTATACGGACTGAGCAGTCTGGCACTCCCAAGAACGTCCTCATGACCGACCACTTCTGGCACATAGTAGCCAGGTAAGGAACACGCGCCGAGCTGCTCCTTGCGTTTTTGGCCTCGACAGGTTTAAAGCCCGGTCACTTCATGACCGTAGGTATGAACGAGAAGCGAACTGCGTGGCTTTGCCGCGTTTTAACAGAGTGACGCTCCCCCCGTCGCTCATGCGCTTTAAACTGTTCTGAGCCTCCACAAAGGAATCCATTATGGCCAAGATGACCAAGAATCAGTTGATCGATGCCGTTGCAGAAGGAACGCAGGTTAAGCGGGCGGGTTGGTTGAGGTGTGTTCGTTCGGATGAACTGTGGGTAATTCCATCACACCCTAGACAGGCACCTCCACCCGCACACTATGCGCCCCGAGACGGAATCTCTGGAGGGCCTAGGGGATAGTCTCGCAAAGGCCATGCGGTGTAATGCCCGCGTGGCCTTTGTCTTTTTGTTGTCTGACTGGAAAAATTGGGACCCTGGGTAGCGGCCGCTTCTGGCGCAAAGCGGCCATTCGCCAAGACAGTAATGCAGCTAAAAATCATAAACGAAGTCTCAATTCGCCAAGCGCACGTGATCTTTCTCAAAGACAGCAATGCTCATGAAAATATTACGCATTGACAGACGCGGCCCGGATCTTTGAGGCCGCCCATACGGATGAAATGGGACGTAAAGCCGGATCATGGCGCCTTCGATACTTGAATCGTTTGCCGAATTACCTGGCATTGTTTGTCGGAGGTTAGGAACGCAATATCGGAGCACACGGTCGCTCCCGATCCGAACGATGCCTTCGATCGGAGCGAGCCTTGTGGGATCGATGAGCCACCAGCCATTTCGATGCAGACTTCGAAGATGGCGTGAAAGTCCGGCGGATCCAGTTGAAGAGCATAGGCGCTAACCGCTCTGGCGGGGATACCCAGCGCTCTGGCCGATGTGATCCCCAAGTGAATGAAATCGCGGCAAACTCCCGCCAGGTCTACAAACGTCCGCTCGGCGGTGGTCTCGGCATTGCTCACGCCGGCGACATAATCGACGTTGCGATGTATCCATTCCAGGATCGCCATGATGCGCGCGACGCTTTTGTCCATCAGACAAGTTCATGCGATTCGCGCAACGCGAGTTTTGAAACTGATCACACGAGCGCTTGGCTCCGGCGATTTCATCGTCACACCGGACCTTGGTCCGGTCTCGCAATGCGCCGGTGCGTGCGACCCTGCTTCGGTTTGGAGACGCGAATGTAGGCAACGGCTGGCTGCATAGAATTTCTATCCCCTCAAAGCTCACGACTGATCGAACGGAATGTCTGCGACGCAACCGCAGGGCTCCTGAAACGATGAGCGCTGAATTAAATCAATTTCGTCCGCATGTACGCGAGGCGGATTCCGGCGAAGAAAAGCAAGCCAGGCTACGATGGTGCCTGCGGTCTTACGTGGGTTCCATCCCGCCCAATTTCCGGCACGATTGCCAATCAACACAGCTCCGTTGCCGGGCTCGGGGATCGTCGACCTTTTCGACGAGTTTTTTTTCGCCAGGTTCGTTCGTCGAACCTTCGATTGGACTGAGCGGCAGCGCGACGGGGTCGCGCTGTCCCAACCCCGAGATCCAGCATGAAACGCATTGTCGCTACTGGCATAGTTCTTCTCTCGCTTTCCTCCGTTGCTGAGGCACATCGTCTCTCGGGGACCGCCACTTACTACGGCGGGAGCGATCGCCTGTGCGGGCGACGCACGGCTTCCGGGGCGGTACTCAACTGCGGCGCAATGACGGCCGCGCACCGGACGCTGCCTTTCGGCACGGTACTGACGGTCCAGAGCGGCGGCCGGTCGATCCAGGTCACGGTCACCGATCGCGGCCCATTCACTGGCGCTTTCCTCGATCTATCGCCCGCGGCAGCGAGCGCGCTCGGCTGCCGCTGCACCCATCGCAACGTGACCGCGACGGTCGTGCAATTGGGATCCGGTGGGACCGTCGTCGCCAGCAGAGGCCGTCAACGTCCCGACGTTGCGACAGCCGTGCCGCCGCTCTTCCAGCCGACCGAGGGCGTCTTGGGTCCGTTGGGAATGTTCGAATCCACGATGGCCATGGCTCCTGCCCGGCGCCACCACCGTCGCCACGATGGTCGCCACTAAGACCGATCGTTCTACCGCAACGACGGAGCGTCCAACTGCGGCCTGGCGACGTCCGCTCCTGAGAGTGGAACCGACATGCCGTGCCGGCTGAACCACTTCTGCCTTTGACCCGATTCAGACATGGGCGGCCAATCTTTGCTGTGACGCACAACACAGCCCCTCATGCAAATGATGTGGTAGGGTATGGTTGTCGCTCCCAAGCCGTGCCATTGACATTCGCACCATCGGTCGCCATCCGCTCGCGTCGGTCGGAAGCCTTCACCCTTCAAGGATCGTGAACATTGCAGTAGCGTTGCGCGGTCACTCTAAATTAGCCCGGCGGAATCGTCCTGCCGAGATAGACGGCGACTGGCCCGGTCAGCGCCATGCCGCGCAACTCACTCGGCGATATCAGCCGTGCTCCGATGATCTCGCGGTTGTCGAGCTGTAACTCGGGCAGCCGATCCAGTCGTAGTTCAAAGAAATGCACTTTATCTCTTCGCCCCTCCCAGAGGCCCCAGGCGTCGCCCACGGCGACCAGCGGGAATGCTCCGGCGAGGCCGATCTCTTCTGCCAGCTCGCGCCGAGCCGCTTCTTCAGGCGACTCACCCTGCCGGACAGTGCCGCCGGGGAAGTTCCATTCGATCCTATACGACGAGCGCACCAGCAGTAGCGCCTGACCGACGTAGACAGCCACAAGCGCCCCCTCATGCTGCTGGTGCCGCAGTCGCCACCAGATGCGGGCAAGCGGGAAACCGACGCGGTATGCTGTCCGCCAGGCAGCGTCGAGAAGCGTGGAACGTCGAGCTTGTCCAAGGTCTGACATGGATCAACCTCTACTACCTTTGCCGGTAAGAGGGACAGCTTTTCGCCGGCACTGGGTCTCGGGCTGTTGTCACAGCTACATCTTGTGGTGTCCCTGAAGCCGAGCCGTCGACATTCGAACGATGCCCACCTCCATATTGCTGCGAGCCGACCAGGTGATCGAAGAGGCCTGCTTGCTGCAGCGCATGAGTCTGTTTTTGGCACCTTTGAGACATACCCGCCGACCCGGAGAATGTCCGTTCACCGGGGTAGACCGGAAGTCGCCGTGGTCCGGCCAACCGACGCGAATGACCCTGGCTGTGTGAAAACGCCGCTGCTTTGCTATGATTCTCTCGTGATTCTGCGGGGGAGGCTGATGCGGCGCTTCGTTGAGCAGGCGGATCGTGGGCAGTGGACGCTATTGCCCGAATGCCTTGATGATTTCATTG
>NZ_JAFCLR010000063.1:0-37050 GCF_018131065.1 Bradyrhizobium sp. AUGA SZCCT0431
AGACGTAACGCGACAGAGGCGTACGGCGAAGGCGCGTGGTCCTGACACCCCGTTGCTGGTGTCAAGTTTCCGAGAAGCCAAAAGCTGATCGGGAGCGACGGTGGCAAGAAAGCCCGTTCACCGGGGAGATCGCGTTATAAGCCGTAAAGCCATTGCGCAGGGAAGGCCGGGTGTTCTCCGCTGCCCTGTATGCTCGTGTGCACTTTGTTTTGTGCAAACCGCACGCGAGACCGCGGGTGCAGCGCGCACCCGGTCTTCCCTGCGCCCTCTCATGAGAGGGCAAGGAATTTCTGGCAAAGCTCGGGCGCGCTGCGTCGCGAGAATGCGAAACTGTGTTTTGTATGATGGTGGAACAACAAACACCGCCGTCGTCCCGGCCTTGAGCTCAGATGCGCAATTGCGCATCGGGGGACCCATACGCCGCGGCCCATCGGTTAGATCGCTGGCGTTAGAGACCTTCTGCAAACAACACCCGCCGCGGAGTATGGGTCCCGGCGTTCGCCGGGACGACGTGTGGAGAGAGCTTCGCCGCGTCCATTCTCAAAACGCCGTGTATCCGCCATCGATCACAAAGCAATCCGCCGTATGATACGACGACGCCTGGCTCATGATGTACACGGCGATGCCGCCGAAATCCGCGGGCTCGCCGAAGCGGCGCACCGGAATGCGCGGCATCACGTTGGCGACGAATTTGTCATTCGCCATGATGCCCGCCGTCATGTCGCTCTTGATCCAGCCGGGCAGGATCGCGTTCGCCGTCACGCCGTAGCGCGCCAGTTCGACCGCGAGCGCGCGGCACAGCGCGTTCAGCGCGGCCTTGGTGCCGGCGTAATGCTCGTTGCGCGCGGTGCCGAACAGCGACGCCAGGCTCGAGGTCGCCACCAGCCGGCCGAACTTGTCGCCGGCTTCGGCGCGTTCGGTCATGTGGCGCGCGGCGGCCTGGAACACGTGGAAGACGCCGTCGAGATTGGTCGCGAACATTTTTCGCCATTCCTCCTCGGTGCGGTCGATGAAGGCGCGCCGGCCGCCGCCGCCGATGCCGGCATTGGCAAAGCAGCCGTCGACGCGGCCGAGCGCATCCAGCGTGGCTTTCATCGCGGCCTTGACGGAGGCGGGGTCACTGACGTCGCAGATCCTTGTATCGACCTTGCCGGGACCCTTGGCGAGGCTTGCTGCCGCGCTCGCATTCTTGTCGGCGTTGCGGCCCCAGATCGAAACGGTGCAGCCGGCCGCGTTCAACGCCTGCGCGATGCCAAGGCCGATGCCGCCATTACCGCCGGTGACGATTGCGACGCGGCCGGAGAGGTCGAAGATGCTCATGAGTGTTTCCTCAAGTCGTGCGCCCGGTGGCGGGCAGATGTTCGCGTTCAAGCATGGACAAGCCGATCAGGAAAATCAAATATGGCCCTGAAATCCGACCCGTCGCGCCAGCAAAAATAGCGCGTAAACACAACTCATGAGGAAACAATGCAGTTCAAGCACGTCACGCTCGATTTCGATGGTTCGGTCGCCGTTTTGAAACTCGACCACCAGGAAGTCATGAACGCGGTCTCGATCGACATGCTGGGCGGCCTCGGCGAGGCGCTGGACGCGATCGAGGACAGGAAGGCGGAGGTGCGCTGCCTTGTGATCACGGGCGCCGGCCGCGCGTTCTGCACCGGCGCCAACCTTCAGGGCCGCAACAACGCCAAGCCGGGCCGGGTCAATGCCGGCGCGGCGCTGGAAACCGCGTTCCATCCGTTCCTGCGCCGCCTGCGCAATTTGCATTGCCCGATCGTGACCGCCGTCAACGGCCCGGCTGCCGGCGCCGGCATGAGCTTCGCGCTGATGGGCGACATGATCCTGTGCGCGCGCTCGTCCTACTTCCTGCAGGCGTTCCGCCGCATCGGCCTGGTGCCGGATTGCGGATCGACCTGGCTGTTGCCGCGCATGATCGGCAAGGCGCGCTCGGTCGAACTGTCGCTGATGGGCGAGCGGCTGCCGGCGGAAAAGGCGCTGGAATGGGGTCTCGTCAATCGCGTCCATGACGATGCGGTCTTGATGGAAGAGGCGATGAAGCTGGCGCATGATCTTGCCAATGGTCCGACGATCGCGCTGTCGCTGATCCGAAAACTCTATTGGGACAGCCCGGAAAACTCCTACGAGGAGCAGCTCAACCTCGAATTCGAGTCGCAGCGCATCGCTGGCTCGGCGGAAGATTTCAAGGAAGGCGTCACCGCATTCCTTGAAAAGCGCCCCGCCAAGTTCAGGGGCAAATGATCGAGGCCGAACTCGGACGCTGCGTCGCCGCCTGGTATCCGGGCGCGACCGGCGTCACTGGCGCGGCAAAACTTTCCGGCGGCGCCAGCCAGGAAACCTGGACGTTCGATATCGTGCACCCGGGCGGCACTGTCGGCGCGATCCTGCGCCGTGCGCCGCCGGGATATGGCGCTTCGCCCGGCCGCGCCGCAGGGCTCGACGCGGAAGCGACGCTGATGCAACTCGCGCACGACGCTGGCCTGCCGTCGCCGCGCGTGATGCATGTCCTGAAGCCCGAGGACGAACTCGGCACCGGCTTCATCATGCAGCGGATCGAGGGCGAGACCATCGCGCGGAAAATTCTGCGCGACGAACAATTTGCACAAGCGCGCCCGATGCTGGCGCGCCAGCTTGGTGGGGTGGTCGCGGGCATCCACGGCTTGCCGGCGGCAAAACTGCCAAAGCTGCGCGAGATGACGGCGACCAAGGAAATCGCCGATCTCGATCGCGAGTATCGCAGTTTTGGCCGGCCGCGTCCGGTGTTCGAGCTGGCACTGCGCTGGCTGCGCGAGCGCGATCCCGGCCCGTCAAAGGAAGTAACGCTGGTGCACGGCGACTTCCGCCACGGCAACCTCATCATCGGTCCCGACGGCGTGCGCGCGGTGCTGGATTGGGAGCTGGCACATTTCGGCGATCCGATGGAGGATCTCGGGTGGATCTGCGTCAACTCCTGGCGTTTCGGCGAGATCGACAAACCGGTCGGCGGCTTCGGTTCGCGCGAGGATCTGTTCGCCGGCTATGAAGCCGCGGGACGCAAGGCCGATCCCGACCGGGTGATGTTCTGGGAAGTTATGGGCACGCTGCGCTGGGGCATCATGTGCTGCGGCATGATGCAGCGGTTTCGCCAGGGCCCGGATCATTCGATGGAGCGCGCGATGATCGGACGGCGTTCGTCGGAGACGGAGATCGATCTGCTGAGATTGCTAGCCCCGAGGGGAGGGGCATGATCCCGAAAAGTGGGCACCGGTTTTCGGATAAGATCATGCCCAAACAGAGAGTCTAAGATGCAGGACGAACCGACACCCACCGAACTGATCAAGGCGGTCGCGGATTTTCTGCGCAACGAGATCACGCCCGCCATCAAGGGCCACAACGCCTTCAAGCTCCGCGTCGCCATCAACGGTCTCGACCTGGTGATGCGGCAACTGGCGCTGGAAGGCGATAGCGATAGCGCGGAAGCCGGGCGGCTCAAGCAACTGCTCGGCATCGACGGTGCGCTGCTCGAGCTTAACCGCGCGCTGTCGGATAAAATCGCAAAGGGCGAGGTCGATCTGCAAACGCCGGGGCTGGCCGATCATCTGTGGCAAACCACAATGGACAAGCTCGCCGTCGATCAGCCGAATTTTGCCTCGTACAAGAGGGAGTTGGGAAATAAGTAGCGCAGCGACCAATTCTCTCCGTCATTGCGAGGAGCGTAAGCGACGAAGCAATCCATCCATCCCCGTGCTGAGGCATGGATTGCTTCGCTACGCTCGCAATGACGGGGAGAGAGTAGTGTCGAATGTCCTACTTCCCCAGCCATTTCGGCGCGCGCTTCTCCGAAAACGCCTTCGGTCCCTCGATGTAATCCTGCGAGGCCGCCATCGCCTTCACCGCCGGATATTCGCGCTGCTCGGCCATCGCCTGTTCCAGCGAGACCGAAAGGCCCTTCTGGATTGCCTGCTTGGAGGCGCGGATCGACATCGGCGAATTTTTGCAGATGGTCTCGGCCCAGCGCTCGGCGGCGGCCAGCGCTTCGCCTGCGGGGACCACCTCGTTGACGAAGCCGAGTTCGAGACCCTCCTTGGCCGAGACGTGGCGCGCGGTCAGGATCATGCCCATGGCGCGCTTCATGCCGATCTGGCGCGGCAGCCGGTGCACGCCGCCGGCGAGCGCGGCAAGGCCGACGCGCGGTTCGGGCAATGCGAAGGTCGCGTTCTCGGAGGCAATGATGAGGTCGCAGGCCAGCGCGATCTCGAACCCGCCGCCCATCGCGACGCCGTTGACGGCGGCGATGATCGGCTTGTCGCAGTCGAACCGCGAGGTGAGGCCGGCAAAGCCGCCCTTGTCCCAGCCGCGCTTGCCGCCTGCCGCCTGCCATTTCAGATCGTTGCCGGCACAGAAGGCCTTGTCGCCGGCGCCGGTGACGATCGCGACCCACTGGTCGGGATCGGCGGAGAAATCGTCGAACACCTTGTTGAGTTCGAAATGCGCATCGATATGCAGCGCATTGTACACTTCGGGACGATTCAACGTGATGATCGTGATCGGACCCTTGCGCGTGACCTTGGAGAATTTGAGATCCATGTTCGCTCCCGCTGTTTTTCTGTGACGAGGAATAATAGCGCGGTGCCAGCCGCCGGAACCCATTCAATTACGCAAGCGAGCCGCGCGTCACAAGCGATATTCCGTTGCTTGACTTGGCCAAGCTCTTCCAACCTTAATCGCTTCCAACCTTAATCGAAATGCGCCGCCTGGTCCGGCTAGCCACTAAACACAATAAACGACATTCCGGGAGAGACCGCCGTGGATTTTGCATTGCCCGCCGACCTCGTCGCCTATCTCGACGAACTCGACCGCTTCATCGCGCGCGAGATCAAGCCGCTGGAAGAGGCCGACGACAACATCCGCTTCTTCGACCATCGCCGCGAATGGGCCCGCACGGATTTCGACAAGGGCGGTTTGCCGCGGCATGAATGGGAAGCGCTGCTGCGCAAGGCCAAAAACCTCGCCGACGCCGCCGGCCACCTGCGCTTCGCAATCCCGAAACGCTACGGCGGCAAGGACGGCTCCAACCTCTGGATGGCCGTGATCCGGGAGCATTTCGCGTCGCAGGGATTGGGCCTGCACAACGACCTGCAGAACGAGCATTCGATTGTCGGCAACCTGCCGATCGTGACCATGCTCGACCGCTACGGTACCGACGAACAGAAGGCGATGATCGACGGTTCGATCACCGGAAAGTACCGCATCACCTTTGGCCTCACCGAGCCCGAGCACGGCTCCGACGCCACGCATATGGAAACCCGGGCGGTGCCGGCGACGCGCGACAACGTCAAGGGCTGGATCGTCAACGGCCAGAAGATGTGGACCACGGGCATGCATGTGGCGACGCATTGCGCGCTGTTCGCCCGTACATCAGGCAATGACGGCGACGCCCGCGGCATCACCTGTCTCTTGGTGCCGGCCAAAGCTGAAGGCGTGAAGGTCGAGGAATATATGTGGACCTTCAACATGCCGACCGATCATCCGCGCGTCAGCTTCACCGACGTTTTCGTGCCTGATGATGCGTTGTTCGGCGAGGTCGGCCGCGGCCTGTCGCTGGCGCAATGCTTCGTGCACGAGAACCGCATCCGGCAGGCGGCGAGTTCGCTCGGCGCCGCCGTCTATTGCATCAACGAAAGCGTCAAATATGCGCGCGAGCGAAAGCCGTTCGGCAAGGCGCTGGCCGAGAACCAGGCGATCCAGTGGCCGCTGGTGGAGCTCGCCACGCAAGCCGAGATGCTGCGGCTGTTGATCCGCAAGACCGCGTGGGAGATGGACAAGCTGACCCAGGCGGAGGTCGAGCACACGCTCTCCGACAGGGTCTCGATGTGCAATTTCTGGGCAAATCGCCTCTGCTGCGAGGCCGCCGACCGCGCCATGCAGGTCCATGGCGGCATGGGTTATTCGCGCCACAAGCCGTTCGAACACATCTACCGCCACCACCGCCGCTACCGCATCACCGAAGGCAGCGAGGAAATCCAGAAGCGGAAAGTGGCGGGATTCCTGTTTGGGTATATGGGAGCAGGGAAACATTAGTGGACGCACGCAACTCCATCAACACGTCGTCCCGGCGAAGGCCGGGACCCATAACCACAGGGCGCAGTGTGGGGCAAGCTAGTTAAGACGGAGGCAACGAATACTTCCCGCACTCACTGACAGCGCGGCGTATGGGTCCCGGCGCCCGTGCGCAATTGCGCACTAGGCCGGGACGACGCGGAGAGTGTGCCGCGCAACGAGCCTCAATTCACCTGCCGATCCTTCCCCGCCCAATACGGATCGCGCAAATTCCGCCGCAAAATCTTGCCCGACGGATTGCGCGGCAGCGCTTCAAGAAAATCCACCGACTTCGGCGTCTTGAAGCCGGCGATGCGTTCGCGGGTAAAATTGATGATGTCGGCGGAGGTTGCGGCCTTGCCGGGCTTCATCACCACGATCGCCTTGACCGCTTCGCCCCATTTGTCGTCGGGGATGCCGATCACGGCGGCTTCGGCGACGTCAGGATGATCGCAGATCGCGCTCTCGACCTCGGCGGGATAGATGTTCTCGCCGCCGGAGATGATCATGTCCTTGATGCGGTCGTGGATGTAGAGGTAGCCATCCTTGTCCATGTAGCCGGCATCGCCGGTGCGCAGCCAGCCGTCGCGGTCGAGCGTCCTGGCGGTGGCTTCCGGCAGGTTCCAGTAGCCCACCATGTTGGAGCCCGAACGGGTCGCGATCTCGCCGACTTCGCCGACCGGCAAGCGCGTGCCGTCGGCGTCGAGGATCGCAAGTTCAATGCCGGGCAGGGCCTTGCCGGCCGAGCGCATTCGGTCGAGGCCCTCGATGTGGTCCTCCGGCGGCAGCGCTACGATGGTGCCTGTAGTTTCCGTCATGCCGTACATCTGCACAAAGCCGCATTTGAAGACTTCGATGCATTCCTTCAGCAGCGCTGCCGGGATCGGCGAGGCACCGTAGAGCATGTATTTCAGCCGCGAGAAATCCACCTGCCGCGCCCGCGGCTGCCGCACCACGAACTGCATCGCGGCCGGCACCATGAACAATTTGGTGATGCCGGACTGCTCGAAGAAATCCAGCACCTTGGTCGGATCGAACTCGCGCGCGATGACGCCCTTGGCGCCGTGATAGAGCCCCATCACACCCCAGCCGGAGCCGCCGATGTGAAAGATCGGCATCGCCACCAGCGAGACGTCGTCGGTCGACCATTTGTTCCAGTCGGGCTTCTCGGCCTCGCTGCCGGTCTGTACCAGGTTGAGGAAATTGGCGTGCGACAGCATCGCGCCCTTCGGCTTGCCTGTCGTGCCCGACGTATAGAGCTGGATCGCGACGTCCTTGGGGCTGATCGGCACCTTGGGGTCATCGCCGCTCTGCGCATCGCGCCAGGCCGTAAAATCCGGCCATTCCGGCGCGCCGCCTTCGGTGGTGATGATGGTGCGGAGGTCAGGCAGCTGCGGCTTGATGTTGCGGGCTTGCGTGATGAACTCCGGTCCGACGAACAGCACCGGCGCCCGGCAATCCGCGACGATGAAGGCGACCTCGGGGCCGGCGAGCCGCCAGTTCACCGGCGCCATCACCACATTGGCCTTCATCGCGCCCATCAGCAGTTCGAAATAGATGTCGCTGTTCTTGCCGAGATAGGTGATGCGCTCGCGCGGCTTGACGCCCAGCGCGATCAGCGCGTTGGCGACGCGGTTGGTCTTGATGTCGAATTCGGCGAAGCTGGTCTGACGTCCCTCGAATTCATAGACCAGCGCATTGCCGCGGCTCTTGGCGCGCTCGCGCACCATCTCGGCAAGGTTTGCCGGCGCTTGTGTGGCGGACATGTTTCTCCCGTCGTGTCTTATTTTCGTTGCTTGGAGTGTGACGGTATCGCGCGCGAAAAACAATACGGCAACGTCGTCCCGGCGAACGCCGGGACCCATACGCCGCGGCTTATCGGTTGCGCGATGGAGTTAATTGCCTTCACAAAATCAGCATTCGTGGTTATGGGTCCCGGCCTGCGCCGGGACGACAACGAGAAGAGTTCAGCCCCGCGAAGCCCGGTCCTTTTCGTTCTGCGCCTTGATCGAATCCCGCGCACGCTCCCAGTCGGCATCGGACCACTCGCGCAGCTCGTAGAAGTTTCCGCCGGTTGCCAGCGCCTGCGCGCCGTCCATCGCAATGGTCTCACCGTTGATCCAGTCGCAGCCGCCCGAGATCAGGAACACGGCAAGGTTCTGCAACTCTTCCATCTTGCCGACGCGGCCCATCGGATTCCTGGCGATGGTGCGTGCGCCGGGTTCATCGCCCGGGTTGAGACGCTTGCTCATGCCTTCGGTCGGAATTTCGCCGGGCGCGATGGTGTTGAGCCGAATGCCGTATTTGCCCCATTCCATTGCCAGCGACATGGTCATGGCGTGGATCGCCGATTTGCTCATCGCCGACGGCACCACATAGGGCGAACCGTTGCGGACCCAGGTCACGGTGATCGACACGACGTTGCCGCGCTGCTTCTCGGCAATCCAGCGGCGGCCGATAGCGTGGGTGACATAGAACGTGCCGTGCATCACGATATTGGCAATCGCGTCGAAGCCGCGTGGCGTCAGGTCCTGGGTGCGCGAGACGAAATTACCGGCGGCGTTGTTGATGAGATCGGTGAGCGGACCGCCGGTCCAGATCTGTTCGATCATCTCGTCGACCGCAAGCGCGTTGCGGATATCGACGCCGTGGCTGACCACACGTCCGCCGTGCAGATCCATCAATTCGGTCGCGGTCTCGTCGCACACGCTCTTGCGACGGCCGCAGATATGGACCTCGGCGCCAAGCTCAAGGAATCGCGCTGCCATGGATTTGCCGAGGCCGGTACCGCCCCCGGTCACGAGAATGCGTCGCCCGGCGAGAAGCTGATCGTTGAACATCGTTTCCACCCGAAAGGAATTGCTGTTAATTGGTCGATTGACTAAATCCGGACAACGCCGTTCTGTAAAGCGATAACAACGAATAGCAGTGGAGGAGAATTCTCATGGAGCAGCGCGTTTCGATATCCATTTCGGACGGCATTGCCGACGTCCGACTGGTGCGAGCGGACAAGATGAATGCGCTCGATGCCGCGATGTTCGAGGCGATTGTCGCTGCAACTGAACGACTTGCGCATGAGAAAGGAGTCCGGGCGGTAGTATTGTCCGGCGAGGGCCGGTCGTTCTGCGCGGGGCTCGATATGGGACGTTTCGCCGCGATGAAGGAGCAGGGCGGTAACGGGATCGCCGGCGGTGAGAAGCGCGACCTTTCCGCGCGCACTCATGGCCTCGCCAATTTTCCACAGCAGGCGGTGTGGGGCTGGCGGCAACTTCCGGTGCCGGTGATTGCGGCAATCCAGGGCGTCGCGTTCGGCGGTGGGTTCCAGCTCGCGCTCGGCGCCGACATGCGCTTCCTCACCCCTGATGCACGGATGTCGATCATGGAAATCAAGTGGGGCCTGGTGCCTGATATGGCAGGCACGCCGATCCTCGCCAGTCTCGTACGCGACGATATCCTGCGCGATCTCACCTACACCGGGCGCATCTTCTCGGCGCAGGAAGCGATGAGCTATGGCCTTGCAACGCGGATCTGCGACGACCCCCGCGCCGCGGCCTTCGAGGTTGCGCGTGAGATCGCCGGCAAGAGCCCCGACGCGATCCGCGCCGCCAAGCGCATGCTCAACAATTTGTCCGTCGATCCCGGCCCGGCATTGCTCGCCGAATCCGTCGAGCAGATGAAGCTGATGGGTGGTCCCAACCAGCAGGAAGCCGTGCGCGCCAATCTGGAGAAGCGGGCACCGAAGTTTGCGGACGTCGGATAATTTTCTCCGTCATTCCGGGATGGTGCGTTAGCACCAGACCCGGAATCTCGAGATTCTCCGATGTGCAATTGCACATCGAAGTTCACGCCTCGCGTGCCCCGGAATGACGAAGGCTTCCTAACCCGGCGAGAGATCGGACAAGACAATGACAACATCAACGCCCTTCCTCGGCATCATCAGCGGCCAGCGCCGGCGCGAGCACGCCGAGGTCGCCGAGCGCACCGACCGCATCGCCAGCGGATTGCACAAGCTCGGCGTCAAGCCGGGCGACAGTGTATGCATGCTGATGCGCAATGACATCGCCTTCATCGAGGCCGCTTATGCCGCGATGCGGCTTGGCGCTTACGGCGTTCCCGTCAACTGGCACTTCAAGCCGGAAGAGATCAATTACGTGCTGAAGGACTCCGGCACCTCGGTGCTGATCGGGCATGCCGACATGCTGCATCAGCTGCGGGATGCGATTCCATCAGGCGTCACCGCGCTCAGCGTGCCGACGCCGCCGGAGATCCTGGCGAACTACAAGATCAACCCCGATCATCTCTCGACGCCGGATTTCGCGATCGATTTCGAATCCTGGCTCCGGCAACAATCGCGCTATGACGGTCCTGTCGTGCCGCAGCCGCAGAACATGATCTACACTTCGGGCACCACGGGGCACCCGAAAGGCGTGCGCCGCTTTGCGCCGACGCCCGCGCAGTCTGCCAACGCCGAAGCCATGCGGGCGATGATTTACGGCCTCAAGCCCGGCGCGCGCACGATCCTGCCGGGACCGCTGTATCACTCTGCGCCGAACTCGTTCGGCCTGCGCGCCGGACGGCTTGGTGGCGCGCTGATATTGATGCCGCGCTTCGAGCCGGAGGAATTCCTGCGGCTGATCGAAACCGAGCGGGTCGACACGATATTCATGGTGCCGACCATGTTCATCCGGCTGATGAAGCTGCCGGAGGAAGTGCGCAGGAAGTACGACGTGTCGTCCCTGCGGCATATCATTCACGCCGCCGCACCCTGTCCGGCCGACGTCAAGCGCGCGATGATCGAATGGTGGGGACCGGTGATCTACGAATTCTATGGCTCGACCGAATCCGGTGCTGTCACCTTTGCCAATTCCGAGGACGCGCTGAAGAAGCCCGGTACCGTCGGCAAGATATCGCCGGGCGCGGAGTTGCGCTTCATCGGCGATGACGGGCGCGTGCTGCCGCCGGGCGAGATCGGCGAAATCTATTCGCGGATATCGGGCAATCCGGATTTCACCTACCACAGCAAGCCGGAGAAGCGTTCCGAGATCGACCGCGATGGTTTCATCACCTCCGGCGATGTCGGCTATATCGATCAGGACGGCTACGTCTTCATCTGCGACCGCAAGCGCGACATGGTGATTTCGGGTGGCGTCAACATCTACCCGGCGGAAATCGAAGCCGCACTGCACGCCGTGCCCGGCGTGCATGATTGCGCGGTGTTCGGCATTCCCGACGAGGAGTTCGGCGAAGCGTTGATGGCTGTCGTGGAGCCGCAACCGGGCGTGACGCTTGATGTCGCCGCGGTCCGCGCCCAGCTGAAGACCTCGCTGGCCGATTACAAGGTGCCCAAGCACGTCGAAATCCAGGCCAACCTGCCGCGGGAAGATTCCGGCAAGATCTTCAAGCGCCGGCTGCGCGATCCCTATTGGGAGCGGGCGGGGCGGCGGATTTAGGGGGCGCGGGCTGTATTAGTATGGCGTCGTCCCGGCGCAGGCTCAGATGCGCAATTGCGCATCGGGGGACCCATACGCCGCGGCTCATCGATTGGAGAACGGTGTTCGACGACTTCCCATAACCGTCCGCGCCGGTGGTTATGGGTCCCGGCCTTCGCCGGGACGACAACAACGACCGCCTCCATCTTTATCTTGCACTGCGGCAGAAAACTTGCACACTCCAGAACTTGCCGGGCAAGCCCTCTGGAGTAGCAAGCCATGTCACGCCAGACCATGCCTTCCGATCCTGAGGTCCGTGCCAATCGCGTCGAAGACGCGGAGGACGCCCGGCTGAGGAACGATATCAGGCTGCTCGGGCGCATTCTCGGCGATACCGTGCGTGACCAGGAAGGCTCCGACGTCTTCGACCTGGTCGAGCGCATCCGGCAGACCTCGATCCGGTTCCACCGCGACGACGACAAGCCAGCGCGGCGCGAGCTCGAACAGATCCTCGACAGCATGTCGATCAGCCAGACCGTGCGGATCGTGCGCGCCTTCAGCTATTTCTCGCATCTGGCCAACATTGCCGAGGACCAGAACAACATCCGCCAGATGCGGGCGCGGACCGGGCCCGGCGGGGCGCCGCGCGCCAGCATGCTGGCCCAAACCCTGGCGCACGCGCGCACGGCCGGCATCAGCGCCGCCGATCTGCGCAAGTTTTTCGAAAGCGCCCAGGTCAGTCCGGTCCTCACGGCCCACCCCACCGAAGTCCGCCGCAAGAGCACGATCGACCGCGAGATGGAGATCGCCGCGCTGCTCGACCGCAAGGAGCGGGTGCAACTGACGCCCGAAGAGGTCGAGGCGAGCGACGAGCAGTTGCGCCGCGCGGTGCTGACGTTGTGGAAGACCAACCTCTTGCGCCGGACCAAGCTCACGGTGCTCGACGAGGTCGCCAATGGCCTGTCGTTCTACGACTACACGTTCCTGCATGAGGTGCCGCGGCTGCATTGCGCGCTGGAGGACCGGCTGAACGAGGGCGACAGCAGCAGGGGCGAACTGGCTTCGTTTCTCAAGATGGGAAGCTGGATCGGCGGCGATCGCGACGGCAATCCGTTCGTGACCGCCGACGTGGTGCGCGGGACGCTGAAATTGCAGTCCAGCCGGGTGCTGCGTTTTTATCTGGAGGAATTGCATCTCCTCGGCGCCGAATTGTCGATGGCGGCGCATCTGGCCGATGTTTCCAAGGATTTGCGTCTCCTTGCGGAGCGTTCGCCGGATAAGTCGCCGCACCGAAGCGGCGAGCCCTATCGTCTTGCGGTATCCGGCATCTACGCGCGCCTCACCGCGACCGCGACGCGGCTGGACGTGGAGACCAGACGCCCGGCGGTCGGCGAGGCCGCGCCTTACGCCGATGTTGCGGAATTCAAGGCCGATCTCGACATCCTCTATCGCTCGCTGATTTCGAATAATTCCGGCGTGATCGCGCGCGGGCGGCTGCGCGTGTTGCGCCGGGCCGTGGATTGCTTCGGTTTCCACCTCGCGAGCCTCGATATCAGGCAAAATTCGGCCGTGCACGAACGCACCGTCGCGGAGTTGATCGACGCGGCGATGCCCGGCATGTCCTATCTGGCGTTGAATGAGGAGGCGCGGATCGCCTTGCTCGTCAAGGAGCTCGGCAATGCGCGTCCGCTGACGTCGGCTTTTGTGAAATACAGCGAGGAGACGATCGGCGAACTCGCGCTTTTCCATGCGGCCGCCGACGCGCATGCCCGTTATGGTTCCGCCGCTATCCCCCAGTGCATCATCTCCATGTGCAAGGGGGTGTCCGACATGCTGGAGGTCGCGCTACTTCTCAAGGAAGCCGGTCTCGTTCGCCCCTCGGGCCGTTGCGCGATCAACATCGTGCCGCTGTTCGAGACCATCGAGGACCTTCAGGGCTCCAGCGGCATCATGGACCGCATATTGTCGCTGCACGATTACCGCAAACTGGTCGATAGTCGCGGAGCGATTCAGGAAGTGATGCTCGGCTATTCCGACAGCAACAAGGACGGCGGCTTCGTCACCTCGGGCTGGGAACTCTACAAGGCTGAAATCGGCCTGATCGAGGTGTTCGAACGCCATCACGTCCGCCTGCGGCTGTTCCACGGCCGCGGCGGATCGGTCGGCCGCGGCGGCGGGCCGAGCTATGACGCGATCATTGCGCAGCCCGGCGGCGCCGTGAACGGCCAGATTCGCATCACCGAGCAGGGCGAGATCATCTCCAGCAAATATTCCAACGCCGAGGTCGGCCGCAACAATCTCGAAATTCTGACGGCGGCGACGCTGGAGGCGAGCCTGCTGCAGCCGAAGCACAGCGCGCCGCGTCCGGAATATCTGAAGGCGATGGAGGAATTGTCCGCGCTGGCCTTCAGGGCTTATCGCGGGCTGGTCTATGAGACCGAGGGCTTCGCCGACTACTTCTGGGGCTCCACCGTCATCAACGAGATCGCCACGCTCAACATCGGCAGCCGTCCGGCCTCACGCAAGAAAACCCGTGAGATCGAGGATCTGCGCGCAATCCCCTGGGTGTTCAGCTGGGCGCAATGCCGCCTGATGCTGCCGGGCTGGTACGGCTTTGCCAGCGCGGTGGAGACCTGGATCGCGGAACATCCCGAGCAGGGCATGCCGTTCCTGCAGGAGCTCTATCGCGAATGGCCGTTCTTCCGGATGCTGCTGTCGAACATGGACATGGTGCTGGCCAAGAGCTCGATCGCGATCGCCTCGCGCTATGCCGAACTGGTGCCTGACGTGGCGCTGCGCGAGAAGATTTTCGGGCGCATCCGCGAGGAATGGCACAGCTGCATCGGTTTGTTGCTGAAGATCATGCAGCAGGAGCGATTGCTGCAGAGTAACCCGCTGCTCGAGCGCTCGATCCGCAACCGCTTTCCCTATCTCGACCCGCTGAACCACGTGCAGGTCGAACTGCTGAAGGAACACCGCGCGCAAAACCCCGACGAGCAGGTGCTGCGCGGCATCCAGATCACCATCAACGGTGTTTCGGCGGGGCTGCGGAACAGCGGGTAGCGGACTCGTCTCGCCGTCATTGCCAGCCACCGGGTCGCGCGAATGCGCGCCCGATGACAGGCTCCGCGAAGCAATCCATGCATCAGAAGATGGATTGCTTCGTCGCAAGTGCTCCCTTGCGCAAACGCTTCGCGTTTGTCGCAGGCAATGACGCTAAGAGACTACCGTAGCCCGGATGGAGCGAAGCGCAATCCGGGGCAGTCGTGCGGGGAATTCCCGGGTTTCGCTGCGCTCCACCCGGGCTACATTCCTCGCTCCTCAGCCCATCACGGCTTCATGGCACCTTGCACACTGGTGTAGACGGCGTAGAGCGATGACGAGCCGCAGATGTAGAGCCGGTTACGCTGCATGCCGCCGAAGCACAAGTTTGCAACCGTCTCCGGGATGTGGATCTTGCCGAGCAGATCGCCGTCAGGCATGTAGCAGCGCACGCCGTCCTCGTTCGGATCGCCCCAACCCACGGAGCACCAAAGACGCCCGGCGGTGTCGCAGCGCAGCCCGTCGGTAATGCTGGGCTTGGGCATCTCCGCAAAGACCTTGCTGTTCGAGAGTTTTCCGCCCGCGAGATCCACATCGAACACGCGGATATGCGACGGGTTGTCCGGCCCGTCCGTGAAGCCGGTGTCGCAGATATAGAGCTTCTTCTCGTCGGGCGAGAAGCAAAGGCCGTTCGGCTGCACGAAGTCATCGACGACCATCTTGATGTCGCCGGATTTCGGATCGACCCGGTAGACGTTCTTCTTGTCCTGCTCGGCATCGGCTTTGATGCCCTCATAAAAGCCGCCGATACCGTAGGCCGGATCGCAGAACCAGATCGAACCATCGGCCGCGACGACCGCGTCGTTCGGCGAGTTCAGCTTCTTGCCATTGTACTTGTCGGCGATGATGGTGATCGAGCCGTCGAGTTCGGTCCGGGTCACGCGTCGGCCGCTATGTTCGCAGGTGATCAGGCGTCCTTCCCGATCGATGGTGTTGCCGTTCGAATTCATCGATGGCTGGCGGTATACGCTGACGTGGCCGTCATCCTCCGAGAAGCGCATGATGCGGTTGTTGGGAATGTCAGAGAACAGCACGTAGCGGCCAGCCGGGAAGTAAACCGGCCCCTCGGCCCAGCGGAACCCGGTTGCGACGCGCTCGACGGCCATGGTGCCGGCAAAGGCCGGGAAACCGGTAGGCCCGAACGAAACCCCCTTCTTTTTCAGCGACTCAAGGCGGGCATCCGGATAGCGGGCCCCGGGTAGCGGACCCAGGGGCAGCGGACCGGTTGACGGGGTTGGGACCCCCGTTTGGCCTAAGGGGGCTACGCTCGCCGCAGAGGCCGCTGTCATGGTTACGGCCGTGGTGGCCAGCACGGTTGCACCGCGCAAGAGCGCGCGGCGATTCAGTCCGTGCGTCCTGGCGTCAGTGGAGTGAGGTACATGGGGTAGCGGAGTTGTCATTTTTTCCTCCCAGTTTTTCGTTGGAAGGAAATCATGTGCCCGCAATTGGGCGTAAAGCGGGCGAGTTTCGTCGAACAACCCTGGGATGACGCGGAAGTAGGCATCCTTATGGCTGGAGCCGGGCCAGCTTCGTAGGGTGGGCAAAGCGAAGCGTGCCCACCCTACGTTGTCGCGGCTTAGATCGGATCCCAGGTGAAGACGTCCGCAGAGCGGTCGAGCTTGGAGAACGATCCCTTCAGCGCCGGCATGCCGTGCTCGGCGATGGTCTGTGGCGTCCAGCCTTCGCTGCGGTGAACCGAGCGCACCGGACGGTGCTGGCCGAAGAGGAAAATCTCGTTCATGCGCACGCCAAAAATCTGTCCGGTGACGTCCTTGGCGGCGTCGCTGAGCAGATGGGCGCAGACCGGCGCGATCTTCTCCGGTCCCATCTGCTGGATTTTTGCGACGCGCGCCTTCTCGGCCTCGGTCTCGGTCGGGATGGTGCCGATCATGCGGGTCCAGGCGAATGGCGAGACGCAGTTCGAGCGCACGTTGAAGCGGCCCATGTCGAGCGCGATCGACTTCGAAAGGCCGACGATACCGAGCTTGGCGGCGGCGTAGTTGGCCTGGCCGAAATTGCCGATCAAGCCCGAGGTCGAGGTGAAGTGCACGAAGGAGCCGCTCTCCTGTTCGCGGAACAGCCGCGCGGCGGCGTGGCTGACATAGAACGAGCCCATCAGATGCACCTTGATGACGGCCTCGAACGCTTCCACGCTCATCTTGTGGAAGATCATGTCGCGCAGGATGCCGGCATTGTTGACGACGCCGTCGAGCCGGCCGAAATGATCGGTCGCCGTCTTCACGATCTTGCTCGCGGGGATCGCTTCCGCCACCGACTCGAAATTGGCGACCGCCGTGCCGCCGCGCTTCTTGATTTCTTCCACCACTTCCTCGGCCGGAGCGGCGCTGTTGCCCGCGCCGTCGGCGGCAACGCCGGGATCGTTGACCACGACTTTTGCCCCTTCGGCGGCGCAGAGCAGGGCGATCTCCCTGCCGATGCCGCGGCCCGCGCCGGTGACGATGATGACTTTGTCTTGCAGTGATTTGGTCATGGTGGTTCTCCTTTGTAGTCAGTCATTCCGGGGCCCGCGAAGCGGGAACTATGATGCGCAATTGCGCATCTGAGAATCTCGAGATTCCGGGTCTGGTGCTGCGCACCATCCCGGAATGACCGACGTGATTACTTCTCGTTCGTAAAAATGATCGTGCCTGACGCCGCGAACATGCCGCCGACGCCGTGGCACACCGATATCCTGGCGTCCTTGACCTGGGCCGGCGCGATGCCGCGCATTTGCCGCACGCTCTCCTGCAGCGCGTACATGCCGTACATGCCCGAATGCATGTAGCTCAAGCCCCCGCCATTGGTGTTGAGCGGCAGCTTGCCGCCGGGCCGCGTGTTGCCCTCGGCGATGAACTTGCCGGTCTCTTCATGCGGCATGAAGCCGAGATCGCCGAGACCGAACAGCGGTAGATGCGCGAAGGCGTCGTAGATCATGAGGTGATCGACGTCCTTGTGGGCGATGCCGGCCTCCTTGAACGCGAGCGGTCCCGCGGTCGTGAAGGCGCGCGAGGAGTTGAAGGTCTCCATCTGGCTCACCATCGGCGTTTCCACGCTCTCGCCGGTGCCGAGGACATAGACCGGCTTGTTCGGGAAATCCTTGGCGCGGTCGGCCGAAGTGAGGATCAGCGCGCCGCCGCCGTCGGTGACGAGGCAGCATTGCAGGATGCGGAACGGATAGGCGATCATTTTCGAGTTCAGCACGTCCTCGACCGTGATCGGCGCCTTCATGGTGGCGCGCGGATTCTTCGCGGCCCATTCGCGCTGCACGACTGCAACCATGGCGATCTGCTCATGGGTGATGCCGTAGGTCTTCATGTAGCGCAGCACGGGAATCGGAAACATGCTGGGCGGGCCGAACACGCCGAACGGCGACTCGAACTGGCCGTTGAGGCTGTCCGGCGGCGTCGAGCGCGGCAGTTTGCCGATCATCGACTTGCCGCTCTCGGCGTGTGTGATGAGTACTGTCTTGCAGAGGCCTGCCTCGATCGCGGCGGCGGCGTGGCGGACATGCAGCATGAACGAACAGCCGCCGACCGAGGTGCCGTCGACCCAGGTCGGCTTGATGCCGAGGTAATGGGCGATCTGCTGCGGGGTTTCCACCGCGGTGGCGATGCCGTCGATGTCGGATAGTTTCAGTCCGGCGTCGGCGATGGCGTTGAGCGCCGCATCCGCGTGCAGCTGGATCTGCGACATGTTCGGGATGACGCCGAGTTCGGTGGTCTCGGCGGCGCCGACGACGGCGACCTGGTTTCTGCGCATGGTGTTAGCCCTTCGCCGGACGGAACTGGGGAAGGGTGATCTTGTCGTCGAGCTTCTCGAACGCGACCTCGAGCTTCATGTCGAGTTCGAGCGCTTCGGGCGTCTGCGGACAATCGATGATGTTGCTCATCATGCGCGGACCTTCGTCGAGTTCGACGACGGCGATCGCGTAAGGCGGCGTAAAGCCGGGCGCGGCGGGGCGATGGTTGATGACATAGCTGTAAAGCTTGGCCTTGCCGCTCGCCTTGAACACGCTGACCTTGCGCGAGGCGCAGGATGGGCAGAACGGGCGCGGCGGGAAATAGACGTTGGCGCAGGCGTCGCAGCGCTGCAGGCGCAATTCGCCGGCCGCAGTACCGTCCCAAAAATGCTGGGTTTCCGGGGTCGGCTTCGGTTTGGCGCGTGCTGGCTCTGCCATATCAGGCATTCCTCCCTGGGTCGGGCACGAGCCCGCCTGTTTCAATCTTGATGCGACATTTGACCATTCCCCGTCAACGGTCCAGCGATGCCGTTGCATGGCCGCATTCCCCCAAGCCAAGGGAGCGTGAAGGGCGCTTGTATGCCAGTGATTTCCCGCGCTAGGGTGCTGCTGATTGCGCCGCACGGAATGCGCGCGATGACGGAGACGATGTGCGAACGATTCGAATAGGATCCGGTGCCGGCTATTCGGGCGATCGCATCGAGCCCGCGGTCGAACTCGCCGAAAAGGGCGACATCCAGTACCTGGTGTTCGAGTGCCTCGGCGAGCGCACGGTAGCATTGGCGCAGCAGGCGCGCATGAAAAACCCGGAAGGCGGCTACGATCCGCTGCTCGAAGAGCGGATGCGCGCCGTGCTGCCGCTTTGTGCCGCCAAAGGTATCAAGATTGTCACCAATATGGGCGCGGCCAATCCGGAAGCCGCCGCACGCAGGACCGCCGAAATCGCGAAGGCGCTTGGGCTGTCCTCGCTGAAGATTGCCGCCGTCGTCGGTGACGACGTGCTCGATGCCTGTAAGGAGGGCGATCTGCCGATCATGGAATTCGACGGCACCATCAAGCAGCTAGGTAACCGCTTGCTGTCGGCGAATGCCTATCTCGGCGCCGAGCCGATGGCAGAGGCGCTGAAATCAGGCGCGGATATCGTCATCACCGGGCGGGCTTCCGATCCGGCGCTGTTTCTGGCGCCGATGATCCATGCCTTTGGCTGGGCGATGGACGACTGGAATCTGCTCGGGCAGGGCACCGTCGCCGGGCATTTGCTGGAATGTGCGGGCCAGATCACTGGCGGCTATTTTGCCGATCCCGGTTACAAGGATGTTCCGGACCTGGCGCGGCTCGGTTTTCCGATCGGTGAAGTCGGCGAGGACGGCAGCCTTGTCATCACCAAGGTTGCGGGTTCCGGTGGCGCGGTAACGGCGCGGACCTGCAAGGAGCAGTTGCTCTACGAGGTGCACGATCCCCGGCAGTATTTCCAGCCGGACGTGGTGGCGGATTTTTCGGAAGTGACCGTCGAAGAGATCGGGCCCGATCGTGTGCGCGTCAGCGGCGGGCGCGGCCACAAGCGAACCGAGACGCTGAAAGTCTCGGTCGGCTATGTCGACAGCTATATCGGTGAAGGGCAGATTTCCTACGCCGGACCCGGTGCGCTGGCGCGCGGCCGGCTCGCGCTGGAGATCGTGCGCGAACGGCTGAAGTTGACGGGCGTGGAATCCAGCGAGCTGCGGTTCGAACTGGTCGGCGTCGATTCCCTGCACGGCGCGGAAGTCTCGGCCCGCGCGAACGAGCCCTATGAAGTACGCGTTCGGGTCGCGGGGCGCACGGAAAATCTGCGCGAGGCGGTCAGGATCGGCAACGAGGTCGAAACGCTCTATACAAACGGCCCGGCTGCCGGGGGCGGCGCCTGGAAATCGGCGCGTGATGTGGTCGCGGTGGCGTCGGTGCTGTTGCCGCGCGAACTGGCAAAGCCGCAAGTTCGTTTCGTGGGGGCGTAAGGTGAAACTGCGCGAGATCGCCCATTCCCGCACCGGCGACAAGGGCAACACGTCGAACATTTCCGTCATCGCTTATGATGCGAAGCATTATCCGCTGTTGCGTGATCAAGTGACCAGCGAACGGGTGAAGGCGCATTTCGCCGGGATCGTTGAGGGCGAAGTGGTTCGCTACGAACTGCCCAATCTGTCGGCCTTGAATTTCGTGATGACGCAGGCGCTCGGCGGCGGCGTCACCCGTTCGCTGGCGCTGGATGCCCACGGAAAATCGTTGAGCTCCGCACTGCTCGATCTCGACATTGAGCCAGGATCGGATGACAAGTAGCGAAGCGAAGAGAAGCAGCGAGAGAAATTCATGCCGAACATAACACTTGCCTCACTCGCCGCCGATCTCGACAGCGGGGCGACCTCCGCCCGCAAGCTGGTCGAGGAATGTCTCGCCAAGATCGCCGACTCCTCAGGTGAAGGCGCGCGCGCCTTCATCCATGTCGACAAGGAAGCCGCCATCGGTGCTGCAGACGCGATGGACCGCCTGCGCAAGGCGCATGCGGCTCCGTCGCCGTTTGCCGGCATCCCGGTCTCGATCAAGGATTTGTTCGACATCAAGGGGCAGGTGACCCGCGCCGGCTCGCGGGCGCTCGAGGAAGACTGCACGCCGGCGGAGGCCGATGCGCCCGTAGTGGCGCGGCTACGGCGGGCCGGGTTCATCGTGATCGGCCGCACCAACATGACCGAGTTCGCCTATTCCGGCATCGGCATCAATCCGCATTACGGTACGCCGAAAAGCACCTGGAACCGCAGCGTCGGCCACGTGCCCGGTGGCTCGTCCTCCGGTGCGGCGGTCTCGGTCGCGGACGGCATGGCCCATGGCGCGCTCGGCACCGACACCGGCGGCTCCTGCCGGATTCCGGCGGCCTTCAACGGCATCGTCGGATTCAAGCCGACGCAACGCCGCGTGCCGCTCGACGGCGGCGTACCGCTGTCTTTCTCGCTCGACAGTTTTGGACCGCTGGCGCGCACGGTGCAGTGCTGCGCGACGATGGACGCCGTGCTGGCCGACGAGCCTGAGCTGCCGGTATTGCAGCCGCGCCCCGTCAGGGGCATGCGGCTCGCGGTGCCGACCACCGTCGCGCTCGATGATCTCGATGACGAGGTCGCCAAGACGTTCGAGCGCGCATTGGAAACGCTGTCGCGGCAGGGCGCGCTGATCGAACGCATCGAGGTGCCGGAATTCCTCGATGTCGGCGCGATGAACGCCAAGGGCGGCTTTGCGGCGTCGGAAAGCTATGCCTGGCACCGCTATCTGATCGTGAGCAAGGGCGACGTCTACGATCCGCGCGTGCACGTCCGCATCCTGCGCGGCGAAGGCATGAGCGCGGCCGACTATATCGATCTGCTCGGCGCGCGAAAATCGTTCATCGCGCACACCGAGGCACGCATCGCGCCGTATGACGCGATTGTCATGCCGACCACGGCCAACACTCCGCCAAAGATCGCCGACCTCGCCGACGACAAGGCGTTCGCGACGCAAAACCTGCGGAGCTTACGCAATTGCACGCTGATCAACATGCTCGACGGCTGCGCGATCTCGCTGCCTGCGCATCGCGAAGGCGAGGTGCCGGTCGGCTTGATGCTGGCGGGCGCCGGCGGAAGAGATCGCTGCATTTTTGAACTTGCGGCCGGAATGGAGAATGTCATCCGTGGTTGATCTTACCTTTACTGTTCAAGACAAGGGCGCGCCGACGCCGCTGACGCTTGCGATCGATCAGGCCGTGATTGCCGGCTGGACCGGGCGCGATCCGGTGGCGCGCGACAAGCACATTGCCGAGTTGGAAGCGATCGGCATCGCGCGGCCGGCCTCGACGCCGATCTATTACCGTGTCTCCGCGTGCCGGATCACCACCACTGACAGCATTGAAGTCAGCGGCGGCGATTCCAGCGGCGAGGTCGAGTTCGTGCTGATCGGCTGGCAGGGTCGCATCCTTGTCGGCTGCGGTTCCGACCATACCGATCGCAAGGTGGAAGCCTACAGCGTCACGGTTTCAAAACAGATGTGCGACAAGCCGATGGCGTCCGTGCTGTGGGAGCTGGAGGACGTGATCGGTCACTGGGACCAGATGATCCTGCGCTCCTGGGCCGTCATCGACGGCAAGAAGGTGCTGTATCAGGAGGGCACGCTCGACGGCATGCTGCCGGTGAACGACCTGATCGCGCGCGGCTTTGGCGGCAAAGGTCTGCCGGATGGTTGCGCGATGTTCGGCGGCACTTTCGCGGCCAAAGGCGGCATCCGCCCGGCTGATCGCTTCGAGTTCGAACTGGAGGATCCGGTGCTGAAGCGAAAGATCGGCCACGGCTATGATGTGATCGCGTTGCCGGTGCTGGGCTGATATGTCGTCCCGGCGAACGCCGGGACCCATACCGCGTGATCTGTCGATAGGGCACGACGGCAGAGACCTTTCGCAACATTCCCGCCGGTGGCTATGGGTCCCGGCGTTCGCCGGGACGACGCTTAACGGAAATCGGGTGGCGTGATACGGCGCGACTTGCGAAACTGCCCGCCATGAAAGCAACCGCAAAAACCGCCGACCATCGCCCGTCCCCCGACATCGCCGCCCGGGTCGATGCCATCGACTGGACGCAGGTGACGGCCGATCTCGACGGGCAGGGCTGCGCCGTGCTGAGGGGATTGCTGTCGCCGGACGAATGCCGGGCGATCGCCGCGCTGTATCCGGATGACACCAAGTTCCGCAGCCGCATCGTGATGGGGCGTCACGGCTTCGGGCGCGGCGAATACAAATATTTTTCCTATCCGTTGCCCGACCTGATCGCGGAAATGCGCCCGGCCCTGTATGCACGGCTGTGCGGCATCGCCAATCGCTGGAACCAGACGATGGCCATCGATATCCGCTATCCCCTGGCGCATCAGGCGTTTCTGAAGCGCTGCCATGATGCGGGCCAGGTGCGGCCGACGCCGCTGCTGCTGCAATATGGGCCCGGCGACTACAATTGCCTGCATCAGGATCTCTATGGCGAGCATGTGTTCCCGCTGCAGGTCGCGATCCTGCTCTCGGAACCCGGCCGCGATTTCACCGGCGGTGAATTCGTCCTGACCGAGCAGCGGCCGCGGATGCAGTCGCGGCCCGAGGTGGTGCCGCTCACACAAGGCGACGCGGTGGCATTTGCTGTGCATCACCGCCCGGTACAGGGGACGCGCGGGTTCTATCGCGTTAATCTGCGCCATGGCGTCAGCCAGATCCGGTCCGGCCACCGTCATACCGTCGGCGTGATCTTTCACGACGCCAAGTAGTTCACCACGCGAGTGTGAAGCGAATTGACTGCTGATTTGTTCGACGCCATCGCCGATGTGCAGCCGTCGCGGGAAGCGATGGCTGACGGCGCGGTGCTGCTGCGCGGCTTCGCGTTGCGCTTTGAAACCGATCTGATTCCGGCACTGCGCGAGATCGTGGCGCAAGCGCCGTTCCGCCATATGTCGACACCGGGCGGCCATCAGATGTCGGTGGCGATGACCAATTGCGGCAATGCCGGATGGGTTACCGATCGCACCGGTTATCGCTATGACGGCGTCGATCCCGAGTCCGGCCAGCCGTGGCCCAAGATGCCCGCGGTGTTTCGCGAACTGGCCGCCGAAGCGGCGACCGAGGGCGGCTTCGAAAACTTTTCGCCGGATGCCTGTCTGATCAACCGCTACGAGCCGGGCGCCCGCATGTCCCTGCATCAAGACAAGGACGAGCAGGATTTTGCCGCGCCGATCGTCTCGGTGTCGCTCGGGATACCGGCGACCTTCCTGTTCGGCGGATTGAAACGCAGCGACAAGCCGGCCCGGTTTCGGCTGGTGCATGGTGATGTCGTGGTCTGGGGCGGGCCGTCGCGGCTGTTCTTCCACGGCGTGGCACCGCTGGCCGACGGCGAACACGCCGCCATGGGCCGCCAGCGCATCAATCTGACTTTTCGAAAAGCGCGCTGACGCCGACTTCTTCCCTTCTCCCCTTGTGGGAGAAGGTGATCCTCGCGAAGCGAGGATCGGATGAGGGGTCTCTATCCGCGGAGACAGACCCCTCACCCGCCTCCGCTTCGCTCCGGCACCCTCTCCCACAAGGGGAGAGGGAAGAACGGCGGCTTCCCATCGAAGTTTCGTCTGGTCTATGCTCTCCCCGGGCGGGGAGCGAGACATGACCAGCATAGACGCGAAGGCCGACAGCGGCGCGGGCGGCAGCCGCACCGGCATCTATCTGGCGGTGCTGCAACTGATCTTCACGCTGGGCTGGACCACTTACGTCATCTACCTGCCGAAGCTCGCAGCCCAGGTCGGGATCGCACCTGGCATGGTGATCTTCATCCTGATGCTCGATCAGGCGATCTTCACCGTCACCGACACCGCGATGGGAATTGCGGCCGACAAGATCGCCCCCTTTATCGGCCGGCTCGGTGTCTTCGTCGGAATCCTGACCGCGATCTCCTGCGCGGCGTTCGTGGCGTTGCCGTTCGTGGCCGGCACGGGTCCGGGCGCGCAAGCCTGGTTCATCGTGCTGACCGTGATCTGGGTCGTGACGTCGTCGGCGTTGCGTGCACCGCCGCTGACGCTGCTCGGCAAGCATCGCGCGCGGTCACAGGTGCCGTTGCTGGCGGCGCTGGCGATACTGGGTTACGGCCTGGCCGGCGCGGTCTCGCCCTATCTCGGCACGGTGCTGCGCAACGAGGATCCGCGGCTTCCGTTCCTGATTTCGGGCGTCGTCCTGCTGCTCACCACGCTCGCGCTGTCGAAGGTCGAGCGCGACGCTGCGGCGCAAGCGCCTGCCCCGGGCGAGATGGCTGTCCCAGCCAAAGCGCTCAGCACGATCCCGATGTTCTTCATTGCGTCGATGGTGATCCTGTCGCTCGGCTATCAACTGCACTTCAGCCTCAACAGTTCGTCGTTCTTCCTGCGGTTCACGACGCAGGATCAGTTGCAGTGGCTGCTGCCGGTGTTCTGGATCGGCTTTAACATCGCGATGTTTCCGGCGAGCGTCGTGGTCAAGCACCGCGGCGGGTTGATCGTGATGGGCGCGGCCGGCCTGTTCGGCGCGCTGGCGGTGCTCGCCGCCGAGCTGTCAGGCAGCCTCAACATCCTTATTGTCGCGCAGTTCGTGGCGGGCGCGGCATGGGGTTGCATGCTGATGAGCGCGGTATCGGCGGCGCTGGCGATCGGGGACACCGGCGCCGAGGGCAAGGTGATCGGGCTGATGTTTTCAGCGCTGGCACTGGCGACCTTTGCGCGGATGGCGGCGGTCGCCGCCGGCCTGCAAAAGCTGCCGGAATACGCGCCGCTGTTGCACTGGGCGCCGGTTGCCTGCTGGGCGGTCGCGGGGGCGGGCCTGTTGGTGATCGCGGCGTCGCGATTGCAGCGCGGCGCGATGGCGGAGAAAGTCTAGCCGTCATTCCGGGATGGTCCGAAGGACCAGACCTCAGATGCGCAATTTCGCATCGGGGAATCTCGAGATTCCGGGTTCGTCGCTTCGCGCCGCCCCGGAATGACGACAGTTACGGCTTCGCCGGATGGATGAACGTCCACGGGCTTACTTCCGAATCCGTCGGCACCTCCACCGAAATCACATACGGCCCGCCATCGGCCAGCGCCTTTTCCAGCGCGGGGCGGAAGTGATCCGGCGAGGTGACGCGCGCCGCGCCGACGCCGAAGGATTCCGCGAGCTTGACGAAATCCGGATTGACCAGATCGGACGCTACCACGCGGCCATCGAAGCGTTCGCGCTGGTCGCGGCGCACATTGCCATAGGCGTTGTTGTTGAAGATCAGCGTCACCACGCCGATCTTGAATTGTACGGCGGTCGAAAGTTCCTGCACCCCGAACATGAAGCCGCCGTCGCCCGTGATCGCGACCACCGGCCGGTCCGGATGCGCGACCTTGGCGCCGAGCGCGGTCGGGAACCCCGAACCGAGTGTGCCCTGATAGCCTGACGTGATGAAGGTACGCGGCTCGTAGATCGGAAAGCCGTACCAGGAGGCGAAGCCGACCTGCGAGAGTTCGTCGGTGACGATGGCGTTCGCCGGCAGCACCTCGCGCAGGATGTTCAGATATGCCATCTGCGGCTGAACCTTCTGGATTTCCTCATGCGCCGCGGCGGTGGCTTCGCGGATCGCGGATCGCCGTCCGCTGGTCCTGCTGTAACCGGCCTTCTTCACCGCGGCGACCAGATCGGCGGTGCCGGCCTTGGCATCGGCGACCACGGCGGCGTCCGGCGTCAGCCGCCGCATCTCCGACGGATCGATATCGATACGGATCGACTTCAGGCCGGCCGGCTGGAACGGCCATCGGAATCCCGAAGCCGGCAATTCCATACGCGTCCCGATTCCGATCATCAAATCGGTCTGCGGCCACAGCTTGTAGGCCGCCGCCATTGTCAGCCCGAGTTCGTGCGCGTTGGAGACGATGCCGCGGCCGCTGCGGAACGCCACCACGGGCGCATCGATCATCTCGGCAAGCTCAAGGATTTCCTCGCGCGCGTGGATCGCGCCGCTGCCGACAAAGATCATCGGCCGCTTGCTGCCGGATACCAGCGCCGCCGCCGCTTTGATACGATCAGGATCAGGCTGTGGGGCCGGGAAGGTATCGAACGGGATCGAGCTTGCGACCTGCGCGCGCTGCGTGAACACGTCCCACGGCATTTCCAGCGACACCGGGCCGCGGCGTCCCGACTGCATTTCCTGGAACGCGCGCGAGACCTTCGCCGGGGCGTCGTCGGGATATTCGATTCTATCCGCCCATTTCACGAAAGTGCGCAGCGTTGCGAGCTGGTCCGGCATCTCGTGCAGGTGGCCGCGGCCCTTGCCGAGAAACGCCGTCGGCACCTGGCCGGTCAGGCACAGCACCGGCTCGTTACAACCGAACGCCGTCAGCAGCGCGGCGCTGGCGTTGAGCACGCCGGGACCAGGCACCACGCTGAACACGCCAGGCTTGCCGCTCGCGCGCGCATAGCCAAAGGCCATGTAGCCGCAGGCCTGCTCGTGCCGCGCGCCGATCACTTTCAACTGTGCCTGATGGAAGGCGTCGAACAGCCCGTAGACCTGCGCGCCGGGCAGGCCGAACACGGTATCGACGCCGTGCGCGACGAGGCCGTTGACGATCGCTTCGCCGCCGGAAGTTGAAGTCATGTCACTGTTCCATCATTGCAAGGATTGATCAGGCTTCGTCGGCCACACCATTGCGAAGCACACCGACGCCTTCGGCTTCTACCTCGATGACGTCGCCGGGTTTGAGATAGCGCGGCGGATCGAACCGCGCGCCGGCCCCCGTCGGTGTTCCCGTCACGATGACGTCGCCGGGCACCAGCGTGGTGAAGGTCGAGATGTAGTTGAGGAGATAACGGAAGCCGAAGATCAGCCGCGAGGTGCGGTCGTCCTGTCGCGTCTCGCCGTTGACCTTTGTGGTCAGGCGGATATCCGCGATCTGTGTTTCACTGGTGTAGGGCACCAGCCACGGACCAAGGCTGCCGGTGGAATCAAAGTTCTTGCCTTGAGTGACATTGAACTTGGCATGCCGCACCCAGTCGCGGATGGTGCCTTCGTTGCAGAGCGTCACCGCGGCGATGTAATCCAGCGCGTCATTCTCCTTGATGTGGCGGCCGGCCTTGCCGATCACGAGCACCAATTCGCCCTCGTAATCGAGCTGCGGCGACGCGCGCGGACGGATCAGCGGCGCGTTGTGGCCGACGAAAGATCGCGGCGTGCGCATGAACATGCTGGGAAATTTCGGCGCGTCCTGGCCGTCCTTGTATTCGGCGTTGCGGTCCGGGTAGTTCACGCCGATGCAGATGATCTTTTCCGGCGCCGGGATCGGCGGCTGCCAAGCGATGGCATCGAGCGCATGGTCCGGCGAGCGCTTTGCGGCGTCCTCGGAAAGTTTCATCAGCGCGCCGGCGGCGATGGCTTCACGCAGCGTCGGATATTCTTGTCCGAAGCGCGCCGAGAGGTCGATGATGCCGGCATCGGTGACGGCGCCGTATCTGGTGGCGCCATTGATGGAGTAGGTGGCGAGGCGGGGAGGAGCCATTGGTTATCCGATACTCTGTGTCGTCCCGGCGAACGCCGGGACCCATACGCCGTGTCCTATCGCTAGGGCACTGTGGCTGACACCTTCTGCAACACTGCCGCCGCGGGGTATGGGTCCCGGCGTCCGCCGGGACGACGCATGGTGAGCGACAAGCTGCATATGGTGGCGGTAATTCACGGCAATCCTAATCCGCAATCGTGACGTCGGCGACGAACGCCGGTTCGCGCACCGCTTGCCCCGTGAACGGCGAGCCCTGCTCGAACCAGGAGCGCGGCGCCGGTGCGCCCCACAACGTTTGCCGGCGCGGGTCCTTCAACGACCAGCGCAGCGGCTCGTGGTCGTGATCGCCGGTAAAATAGTCGCTGGTGTAGAGTTCGAGCCGATGGCCGTCGGGATCGCGGACATAGAGGAAGAACGCGTTCGAAATGCCGTGGCGGCCGGGGCCGCGCTCGATATTTTTGAGGAAGCCGCTGGAAGCCATTACGTCGCAGAGATGCAGCACGTTCATGGCCGTCGGCACCCAGTAAGCAAAATGGTGCAGGCGAGGGCCCTTGCCGTTGGTAATGGCAAAATCGTGCACGTTGCCCTTGCGGTGCATCCAGGCTGCGGCGATGCGTCCGTTCGGACCGTCCTCCTCGCCATATTCGGTCAGCCGAAAGCCAAGCCTTGCATAGAAATCGACGGTGCCCTGAACCTCGGCGGCGAAGACGTTGAAATGATCGAGCCGCTGCGGATGGCAGCCCTTGTAAAGGTCGTAGCGCCGCAGCAGATGCGGGCGCTTCTCCATCGTCGCATAGAGCTCGATCTGGAAGCCGAACGGATCGGTGAAGTGCAACGTGCGGCCCTGAAACGGCTGCTCGGCGAAGGCATAGGTGATGCCGTTCTCGGAAAAGAAGCTGGCGGCCTTGTCGAGATCGCCGTCATTGCCGACCTTGAAGCCGAGGCGGTTGCAGGCTGCGGTAGCCGCCTTGCGCAGCACCAGCGAGTGATGCTGATGCTCCTCGGCGCCGCGCAAATAGACCGCCTTGTCGTCACGGTCCTCGACATGGAGGCCGACGGTCTTTTCGTAGAAGTCGCTAGAGGCGTTCAGGTCCGTCACGTCGAGCACGGCGTGGCTGGAGCGGATGATGTTGAATGGCGGATCGAAGACGTGTGTTGGTACCGGCATGTGGCGTTTCCCTGATTGGCTGTCATTCCGGGGCGCGAAGCGAACTTATGATGTGCAATTGCACATCTGAGAATCTCGAGATTCCGGGTCTGGTGCTTGCGCACCATCCCGGAATGACGGCTGTGGTTAAATTCCCAGTCTCTGTATCTTGTGCGTCCCGCGCGCCAGCGAGACGTGTTTGGTTTCCATGTAGAAGTCGAACGAGTAATCGCCGCCGTCGCGGCCGATGCCGGATGATTTCATGCCGCCGAATGGGGTGGGCAGATGGCGGACGTTCTCGGAGTTGAGCCAGATCATGCCGGCCTCCAGCGCATCGGCGACGCGCAGCGCGCGGCCCATGTCGCCGGTCCAGACATAACCGGTGAGGCCGTACTGCACGCCGTTGGCGATCTCGATCGCGTCGTTCTCGTCCTTGAATGGAATCACGGTCAGGAACGGGCCGAATACCTCTTCCTGCGCGACACGCATTTTGGCGTGCGCACCGGTGACCAGCGTCGGCTGCACGTAATGCCCGCCGCCGGGGCCGTCATGTGGCTTGCCGCCGACCGCGATGGTCGCGCCGTCCTTCTGCGCGACGTCGAAATAGCTGCAGACCTTTGCGAGATGCCGCTCGTGGATCAGTGGACCTATTTCGGTCACGGGATCGAGGGGATGACCGACCTTCAGCGCCTTCACCCGGGCCGTGAGTTTTTCGATGAATTTTTCCGCGATGCCCTGCTGGACCAAGAGGCGGCTCGACGAGGTGCAGCGCTCGCCATTGAGCGAGTAAATCATGAACACGACCGCATCCAGCGCGCGGTCCAGATCAGCATCGTCGAACACGATCACGGGGTTCTTGCCGCCGAGCTCGAAATGCACGCGCTTCAAGGTCGGCGCGCCCTGCGCCATGATCGCCGAGCCCGTCGAACTCTCGCCGACGAACCCAATCGCTTTGATCGCGGGATGCTCGGTCAGCGCCTTGCCGGCCTCTTCGCCGATGCCATGCACGGTGTTGAGCACGCCATCGGGCACGCCGGCCTGTTTTACAAGCTTTGCAAGGAGATCGGCCGTCACCGGCGACCATTCGGCGGGCTTGTGCACGACCGTGCAGCCGGCGGCGAGCGCGGGCGCGATTTTCCAGGTCGAGAGCATGAACGGCGTGTTCCAGGGCGTGATCACGCCGACCGGACCGATCGGCACCCTCGTCGAGATGTTCCAGTGTTCCTCGCTCGGCGTGTTGAGCCCGTCGCGGGCCTCCGCGCATTTATCGGCGAAGAAGCGGAAATTCTCCGCGGCGCGGATCGCGGCCTTGGCCATGAAACGGTGGGCCTGCCCGGTATCGATGCATTCGAGCACGGCGATATCGTCGGCGCGATCTTCAATGGCGTCGGCGACGCGATGCAGCAGCTTCTTGCGCGTCGCAGCCGGCATGTCGCGCCAGGTTTTGAACGCGGTCGCCGCTGCGGTGGCGGCGCGGTCGATATCATCAGGCTTGCCACGCGCAACGGAGGCCAGCACCGCGCCATCGACCGGCGATTTGGTCTCGAAAGTTTGCCCAGAGATCGACGGCACCACCTTGCCATCGATCATGTGCCCGATGCCTTCGGCCTTCAATTTGGCGAGCAGGGGAGTTGCGCGGTCGCGGTTGGCCTGGAACACGTCTTTCGGGGTGACCTTATCCATTGACTGTCTCCACCTTCAAAGCTTCGTGGATGTTGTTGCGCTTCCAGCTGGTTTCCTTGTCGTTGATCTGCATGTCGAACGACAACGCGAATTTTGTCTCGGTGAATACCGGATCGAGATGGGCCGAGAGTGCTTTGAAGATGTGCTCGCCGGCCTTCTTCCGGGTGGCGAGATCGCGGCCTTCGCCGAGCCGCAGCACCATGTCGAGAAAGCCGTAATTGTGCCTGCCGTCGGCGATCGCGTAGTGCTCGCATCTGATTGCTCGCACCCGGATGCCGCCGAGCGGGAAGATGCCGGTTTCAACCGCGGCCTTGCGCACCAGTTCCACTACCGCACCCATATCGACGCGCGCATCGAGATTGGCGGAGTATTCGATCGTGAAATGCGGCATGTTCGTACTCCAGCGTTTCTCGCAGAAATATCAAGCGAAGTAACAGCTCACCGAGCCATAGGGACCATAGTCGGCCTGGATCGTGTCGCCTTTGCGGGTTTCGATAGGGCGAATGAACGATCCTGCCAGCACCACTTGCCCCGCTTCCAGCGCCAGGCCATTGGGCGCGATCTTGTTGGCGAGCCAGGCCACGGAGGTTGCGGGATGGTTGAGCACGCCCGCGGCAAGCCCGGTCTCTTCCAGCTGGCCGTTGCGAAAGCACAGCGCGCCGATCCAGCGCAGATCTGCGTCCATCGGGCGGATCGGCCGGCCGCCGAGCACGATGCCGGCATTGGCGGCGTTGTCGGCGATGGTGTCGAAGATCTTTCGTGTCGCTTTGGTTTGCGGATCGACGCGTTCAACGCGGGTGTCGAGAATTTCCAGCGCCGGCACCACAAAATCGGTGGCGTTGAGCACGTCGAACATGGTGCAGTCGGGGCCCGAAAGCCGCGTCTTCATCACGAACGCAAGTTCGGCCTCGACGCGGGTCGCGATGAACCGGTCCGATGGCACAAGCCCGCCATCGGCAAAGAACATGTCGTCGAGCAGGATGCCGGAATCCGGCTCGTTGATATTGAGCGCGCTTTGCATCGCCTTCGAGGTCAGGCCGATCTTGTGGCCTTTGACAATGCGGCCCTGCGCGATCTTCATGTCGACCCACGCCTTCTGGATCGCGTAGGCGTCGCCGATCGTGATGCCGGGGTGCTCGAGCGAAATCTGCCGGATCTGCGTGCGGGTCTTTTCCGCATGGTCCAGCCGCTCGGCGGCGACGCGAATCTGGTCGTTGGAAAGGGCCATATGCTCTCAGCAAAAAGATGGTGCCGGCAGATGATTAACATGTTAAGTGAAATCGATCAAACCGAATTAGCGCTTGCTGCACCGCAAAACTTTATTCCCTTTGATCAGCATTACTGATGGCGGACGATTGGCGGATGGCACGGAAGAAATCGCAGACGGAATCCAACACGGCAGCGGCCGAGACGACGCGGCGCGCGCCGATGCGCGACTTCTCGCGTTCGCTGCCGATGTCGCTGCTGCGCGCCCGCGAAGCCGTGATGCGCCAGTTCCGCCCCTCCTTGCGCAATCACGGCCTGACCGAACAGCAATGGCGGATCCTGCGCGCGCTCACGACCGTGGATGCCATTGAAGTAACCGAGCTGGCGCGTGTTGCGTTTCTGCTGGGACCAAGCCTGTCGCGCATCCTGCGCGATCTCGAAGCGCGCCAGTTGATCGAGCGCCGTACGGCCAAGGCCGATCTGCGCCGCGCCGTGGTGTCGATATCAGCCAAGGGATTGAAACTGATCGAGGCGGTGGCGCCGACCTCGGAAGCGATCTACGCCGAAATCACCAGCCGATATGGTGCCCGCAAGCTTGCCGAACTGCAGGACATGCTGGGCGTGCTGGAACGCAGCCTCGTGGCCATGGAAGTGGCAGGCGAGGAAAGCGGCGAGATCGAGGAGTGAGCACAAATTTGCATGATGCTACCGGCGCCACGCATAGCGGCCAGGCAAATGATTGCAATCATTGCCCGAGTGCGACTGAGGCCATAGACACGCACGCCATTTTTCGCTCAAAGTGCAGCCAAGCTGGTCGTGAAAACCGGCGCGGGAGCTAGCGGTTTCGTCGCGGGATGATGCGGCTGGACCGAAAGACGAAGAACAGGCTGAACTCCAGACATGGTCACGATCCAAGTCAGCAATTTGATCGATTTCGTTGCCGAGGTCTTTTCCCGTTCGGAATCCTCCGCCGAAGAAGCAAGGCGCATCGCGAGCTACCTGACCACAGCCAATCTTACCGGCCATGACAGCCACGGCGTGATCCGGGTGCCGCTCTATGTCAGCTGGAAGAAAATGGGAAGGGTGGTTCCCGATCAGACCGTCGAAGTCGTGGTTGATACGCCTTCGCTTGCGGTCGTCGACGGCAAGTTCGGGTACGGACAGACCGTGACGCCGCAAGCGGTGCGGATCGGCATCGAGAAATGCAAGAAGGCCGGGCTCGCCGCGATCGCCCTGCGCAACGCCGGCCATATCGGCCGCGTTGGCGACTGGGCGGAGATGGCTGCGGCCGAAGGCCTGGTCTCAGTGCATTTCGTCAACGCCGCAGGCTCGCTGCTGGTGGCGCCCTATGGCGGCGTCGAGAAACGGTTGTCGACCGCGCCCTATTGCGTCGGCATTCCGCGCAAGGACCAGGACCCGATCGTGCTCGATTTTGCCACCTCGGTCGTTGCCGAAGGCAAGGTGCTGGTCGCGAGCCGCGGCGGCAAGAAATTGCCAAAGGGAGCGCTGGTCGATGCCGACGGCACGCTGAGCGAGGATCCGGCGGTGTTGTACGGGCCGCACAGCGCGGAAGGCCCGCGCGATCACACCAAGGGCACCGGCGCGATCCGCGCGTTCGGCGAGCACAAGGGATCAGGGCTCGCCTTCATCTGCGAACTGCTCGGCGGCGCGTTGACTGGCACTGGTGCTACTTCGGCGGACCGGCAATTCGCCAACGGCATGCTCGCGATCTATGTCGATCCGAAGGTGGTCGACACCAGCAATTTCTTCGACGGCGAAATCTCGCGCTATGTCGACTTCATCCGGGCCACCAAGCCGATCTCAGGCGTTGACGCCGTGCTGATTCCCGGCGATCCCGAGAAGAAAATGCGTGCCGACCGCACCAGGAACGGTGTGCCGCTGCCGGACGATACCTGGGCAGCGATCGTCAATACCGCCCGCGAGGTCGGTGTCAGCGAGGTCAGTATCCAGCGGGCCGTGAGCCAGGCTGTTCAGTGAAATCCACCGATTGCAACGATCACAAAAGGAAACGCGATCAATGACTACAAACAACGTCAAGAAAGTCTGGGCTTCGGGCAAGGCCGTCGTCAACGCCTGGCTGGCCATCCCGTCAGGGTTTTCGGCCGAAGTGATCGCGCAATGCGGCTTCGACAGCGTCACCGTGGATATGCAGCACGGTGTGCAGGACTATCTGTCGATGGTGCAGTGTTTCCAGGCGATGAACGGTCACCCGGTGACGCCGATGGTCCGCGTTCCCTGGAACGAGCCCGGCATCATCGGCAAGGTGCTCGACGGCGGCGCCTATGGCGTGATCTGCCCGATGATCAACACGCCGGAGGAAGCGAAGAACCTGGTTCAGTATGCGAAGTATCCGCCGAAGGGCACCCGTTCGAACGGCCCGATCCGCTCCGGCATGTACGGTTCCGCCGGCACCTATCAGCAGACCGCCAATGACGAAATCGTGCTGCTGCCGATGATGGAGACCAAGACCGCGGTCGAGAACATGGAAGCGATCCTCGATGTCGAGGGCATCAACGGCGTCTATATCGGACCCTCGGATCTCGGGTTCTCCTATGGCCTGGTGCCGAAGCTCGACCGCGAGGAGCCGGAAATCCTCAAGATCTACGAGAAGATCATCAAGGAATGCGGCAAGCGCGGTCTTCACGCGGGTATCCACTGCTCGGGCGCCGAAGGTGCCGTGCGCGCGATCAACATGGGCTTCAAGCTGGTGACGCTGTCCAACGAGAGCGGCCTGATGATGACCTACGCCAAGATGCAGGTGAACCAGACCCGCAAGGATTCAGCCGGCAAGGCGTAAGCTCTGGTGTTCCGGACGCGGTGCAGCGCTGCTTTGCGGTGCACCGCAGAGCCGGGACTGATTTGTGTGGTAAGACATGGGCCCCGGATCAATATTATCCGGGGCACGATCGTTTTGAGATAGCCAGGAGACCTGTCATGGCCCGAGCCCCCGTGATCCGCTTGCACCCCGATGATGGCGTGCTGATTGCACGCTCCAGCCTGCCGGCGGGCATGGTCGTGGCCGACGGCGTCACCACGGTCGAGCGGATTCCCGCCGGCCACAAGGTGGCGATCAAGCCGATCGCGGCCGGCGAGCCGGTGCGGCGCTATGGCCAGATCATCGGCTTTGCGACCATTCCCATCGCGCCGGGCCAGCACGTCCACACCCAGAATTGCGGCATGGGCGATTTCGCCAAGGACTATGCGTTCGGCGTTGACGTCACCCCGACGCCGAATTTCGATCTGCCCGCGACCTTCGACGGCATTCGCCGTTCCGACGGGCGGGTCGCGACCCGCAACTATATCGGCATTCTCACCTCGGTGAATTGCAGCGCGCATGTCGCGGGCATGGTCGCCGACATCTTCAAGAAAAATCCGTTCACCGGCGACAATCCGCTGGCGGATTTCCCAAACGTCGACGGCGTGGTGGCGCTGACGCACAAGACCGGTTGCGGCATGACGCAGGACGAGCCGCTGGCGCTGCTGCGGCGGACGCTCGGCGGTTACGCGCGGCATGCGAATTTTTCGGCCGTGATCGTGCTCGGCCTCGGCTGCGAGGTCAACCAGATCGGCGGGCTGATGCAGGAGCAGAAGCTCGCGGGCCGTCTGCGCGCGATGGACATCCAGGAAGTCGGCGGCACCCGCAAGACCGTGGAAGCTGGCGTCGCCTTTGTGCGCGAGGCGTTGATCGACGCCAACAAGGTCAAACGCGAGCCGGTGCCGGCCAGCGAACTGACGGTGGCCCTGCAATGTGGTGGCTCCGACGGCTATTCCGGTGTATCGGCCAATCCGGCGCTGGGAGCTGCGAGCGATCTTCTGGTGCGCCATGGCGGCACCGTGATCCTGTCGGAGACGCCGGAGACCTACGGCGCCGAACATCTGTTGACGCGCCGCGCGGTCAGCCGTGAGGTTGGCGAGAAACTCGTCGGCCTGATGCGCTGGTGGGATGAATACACGGCGCGGGAAGGCGCCGAGATGAACGCCAATCCGAGCCCCGGCAACAAGGCCGGCGGCCTTACGACGATTCTTGAGAAATCATTGGGCGCGATGGCCAAGGCCGGTACCACCAATCTGGTCGACGTGCTGAACTATGCCGAGCCCGTCACCAAGAAGGGTTTTGTGTTCATGGATACGCCCGGCTACGACCCGGTCGCGGCGACCGGGCAGGTGGCGGGCGGCGCCAATCTCGTCTGCTTCACCACCGGCCGCGGCAGCGTGTTCGGCTGCAAGCCCGCGCCCTCGATCAAGCTTGCGACCAACACGGCGATGTACACCCGCATGGAAGAGGACATGGACGTCAATTGCGGCACCATCCTCGACGGCCAGGAGACGGTGCAGGAATGCGGCCAGCGCATCTTCGAGCTGATGCTGAAGACCGCATCGGGCCAGCCGACCAAGAGCGAGAGTTTTGATTTCGGCGGCGCTGAGTTTGCGCCGTGGGTGATCGGCGCGACGATGTAGGTTTGTCGTCGCGCTCTCTCTTCCATCGTCCCGGCGAAGGCCCTAGGGCATGCACACATCTAGTTTATTGGGGATTCCCGAATCGGCATTTTGTGTGATTCATATTGTGACACTTC
>NZ_JAFCLR010000064.1:0-34237 GCF_018131065.1 Bradyrhizobium sp. AUGA SZCCT0431
CCCCGAAATGAGAGGGCGCAGGGAAGACCGGGTGCGCGCTGCACCCGCGGTCTCGCGTGCGGTTTGCACAAAACAAAGTGCACACGAGCATACAGGGCAGCGGAGAACACCCGGCCTTCCCTGCGCAGTGGCTTTACGACTTATATCGAGCTCTCCCTGGTGAACGGGCTTTCTTGCCACCATCATCCCTGATCAGCGTTTGGCTTCTCAGGAACTTGACGCCAGCAACGGGGCGCCAGGACCACACGACTTCGCCGTACGCCTCAGTGCCGTTCGTCGCCAGCACATCAGCGTCCACCGCAACCCGTCCAACGTCCGTGACGACGGCCGCCGCCCTCTGAGTGGGACGGGATGGGCAGATATGTGCCCCTGATTTGCCTTCTGGAAAAGCGAAATATTTTTTGTTTCGGGGCTTGACATGAATTCCGATAATCAGAACTGATTTGCCCGTCGGGCCGTTTTGTCGCACCATGACGATCCAGCCTCGTCATTGCGAGCCAACGGGTCGCGCGAATGCGCGCCCGATGACAGGCTCCGCGAAGCAATCCATAGCACCACTTGCGGAGGCATGGGCTTCGTCGCTGTTGCTCCTCGCAATGACGCGCGCGTGAGCAGCGCGTCGGGTTGTTTTGTCGCGGCCAAATGATCTTGTGCGGCTGGTAGGTACGGCTGTTTGCGTCGGCCCATCCACTGTGTGCGCCAGCTCACATTCAAGCGATGATGCCTGCTGTAGTCACGAATGGCCGAAGCAAATCCGTCCAGGGGCTTCGCGCAGGATGCAGTTGTAGCTCAGTTGGTTAGAGCGCCTGTCTGTGGAACAGGAGGTCGGTGGTTCGAACCCACCCAACTGTACCAGCCTTTCAAGGCGGTCAAATCAGCTTCCATCACAACACCCTTTTGCCTGGTTCTTCATCGAGACGAACCAAACGATTTGGCGAACCCGAATTTCCCTGCGGCCGACATCGCAAGTGGGCAGCAAGAAGTCCCACCATGTTGCGGCGCTGGTCGCGACCTTCAATACGTGCTGACGATCGTCTTTCCCTTCATCGCCGAGCGGACACCTGAACAACTGTTCAGAAATTTTCCATGAACGATGTGAATGACGCGCGCGTCAAACAGCCATGCACACGATTCGACACATTGACACGATCGACGACGAAGCAATTTCGACGCGCGTCATTGTGGCGCATGCCGAGATGAATGTTCAGTTCGTGCCTGATTTGCCTTGCGAATTCGCTTGCAGGTCCACGCTTCAAGAAGAGGCGAGTGCACCAGCGTGTTTCAGCTCACGTTCAGCCGCCGGCGACGATCATAGGGTTCGAACTACGGAGCAGATCCCCTGCTACCACAACCCAAGGAGCTACCATGTCGTTTCGTAAAGCAATCCTCTCCGCGTTCGCTGCAACGGCCATCCTGGTCGCCGGCGTCTCCGCAAGCAGCGCGGGGCATTGGCATCACCATCATGGTCATCATCACCACGGCCATCATCATCATGGTCATCACCATCATGGCCATCACTGGCATTGGCGCTGGCACCATGGCCATCATCATCATCATGGCCATCACCATCACCACGGCCATCACCACGGCCATCATCACCACCACGGTCACCACCACCACTAACGACAACAAGCCGGCCGACGGTGTCGGCCGGCTTTACCACCTCGGCTGGATCGCTGTTGATCCACTCTGCTCACGTACCTCTGACGCCTGTCGGCAACCGAACATCTGGAGAATGACAATGAAGAAGTTTCTAATGGTTGCTGCGCTCGTGGCTTCGTCCGCCAGCGCCTGGGCGCACGATCACCAGGGCACGAACGGCGGCAGGGTCGAGGATGCCGGCTCGTATCATGTCGAGCTGGTTTCGAAATCCGAAAAGGTCGATCTGTACATCAGCGATGCGAACCAGAAGCCGATCGCCGCAACCGGCTTCAAGGCCATCGGCATCTTTGTCGTCAATGGCAAGGCCCAGCGCGTTGCGATGGAACCTGCCGGAAGCGCGCGGCTTTCCGGAACCGCCAGCGACGCGCTGTCGGCACAGCCGAAGGGGGTGGTGCAACTGACCTCACCCGATGGCAAAACCGTGCAAGCCAAATTCAACTGAGGTTGCGGGGCGCGTCCTGAACGGGATGCCGACCGTAATAGTATTCAGTTTCGAGCGTAAATATACACCCTGTCTGGACCGGCGACCCCGTTCATCAAAGCCTCGTGAACCGTTGCTGGCCTGAAGACGACAGAAAGATGAATGGCTCGCAGCACGCGTTAGCCATCTTTAACCTGACCTATGCAGTGCCGAGAGCCCTGTGATATTGTGAGCATGATGAACGCGAACCCAAAGCTTTGGCAGTTTGTTTGTGCGGTGATCGTCCTGATCGCCGTTCAATTCGCGCCTGCCTTGGCCCGCGCCCATGCCGACCAGGCCCACCGCACGCAGGGACATGTCCACGTTCATCATCACGCGGTGCCTCACGGCGCCCATGCGCCGGTGGCGCATCACCTCACCAAGGCTGCGTTCACCAACGACGTCTTTGCCGAAACGACCGCTTCTATCCCGCACCAGCTTTTCCTGACCGCAGGTCGGGCGCCGGATGCAGCGCCGATCGATGCGGATGGATGCGTGGACGGTTGTTGCGGAGCGGGCATGGGGTGCTGCGGCGGGGCCGCTTTGGTTGCAGCCTCGCAATGTTTGCCTCCTGCGGTTCATTCGCACCGTCTTGATGTCACCGGTGCCGTGCTTGCTTCGGGCATAGAACCCGCAAGCCTGCGTAAACCCCCCCGAGCGTTCACCTGAGCAACGATATCGCGGCGGCATGATGTGCCGGCCGCGCGAGCGAGAACACGCTTCTTCTCAGGTGAGTCATTCAGATGTCTACTTTGTTCCGTGCTGCGCGGTGCGTGGCGGCTGTATTAATCCTGCTTGCGGCAGGGCCAGTGATGGCGCACGACGGTCACGATCATGGTGCGCCCGCTCCGGCGCCGATCTCCAGTATCGCGCCGCGTGCCGAGGCCGCCTCGGAAGCGCACGAACTGGTTGCGATTGTGCGCGACGGCGTGCTGGCCATCTATCTCGACCGCTTCGCCACCAACGAACCGGTGGACGGCGCGGGAATCGAAATCGAAACGCCCGCCGGGCCGCGAAAGGCCGAAGCCAAGCCGGGCGAGCCCTATCGCCTCGATGCGCCCTGGTCCAGCAAGCCGGGTGCCTACGACCTGATCTTCACGATCGCGAAAGATGGCGATGTGGATGTGTTGTCCGCCCGGATAGTGATTCCGGATGTTCCTGCCGACAAGGCCGGACCAACGTCCTGGTTCTCGACTTCAGCCATCGCAGGCGAAGTCCGGCACCATCTCAATCACGACGGTCCGGCGTTGTTTTTCGCCATGCTGGGAGGACTTGCCGCTGGGGCCGTTGTCATGGCGTTGGTGCGACGGCGTCGCAGGGCGGCCATCGCTTTGGTCATCGCCGCCGCGATCATCCTGTACAACAGCCCATCCCGCTCCCATGACGGTCACGATCACGCCGCTCCGGCCGCGCCGATGCAATCGGCTCGCGACCAGGCGCAGCGCCTGCCTGACGGCGGTGTGTTCGTGCCGAAGAGCACGCAACGCATTCTCGCAATCCGCACCGTGATGACCGAATCCGGCGCGCATCCGCGCGCCATCGAGCTGCCGGGCCGAATCATCCCCGATCCGAACGCCAGCGGATTCGTGCAGGCTTCGGTGGGCGGCCGTCTCTCGGCGCCGCCGGGTGGTTTTCCGAAGCTCGGGACGCCGGTCAAGAAGGGCGACATCCTTGCTTATGTCGACCCGCCGCTGCAGGCCATCGACGTGTCGGATATGCGCCAGCGCCAGGGCGAACTCGACCAGCAAATTTCCATCGTGGAGCGACGGCTCGCCCGCTATGAAACACTGGTGCCGAGCGGCGCCGTTGCCCGCTCCCAGCTCGAAGACACGAGGTCGGAGCTCCAGGGATTGAAAGACCGGCGCGGATCGCTCGACCGGTCGCGCCGGGAGCCCGAAGCGCTGATGGCGCCGGTCGACGGGGTCGTCGCCGAAGGCACGCCGGTGGCCGGGCAGATCGCCCAGTCCAATGCGGTGATTTTCCACATCATCGATCCGACCCGTCTGTGGGTTGAAGCCCGCAGCTTCGACGCGCTGACGGGCGTTCGCAGCGCGACGGCGAATCTCGGGACCGATCGCATCGTCACGCTGGTCTATCAGGGCTCCGGCTTTGCCGACCGCAATCAATCGATTCCGGTCCAGTTTGCCATTCAGGGCGATCATTCCGGCCTTCGCGCCGGGCAGTTCGTCACCGTCCTTGCCACCACCAATGAGGAAAAGGTCGGCCTTGCGGTCCCGCGGGCCAGTCTGGTGCGCAACATAAACGGCCAGGAAGTCGTCTACGAACACCTCACGGCCGAACGTTTCGAACAGCATCCGGTACGGGTAGAGCCGCTCGACGGTGACCGCGTGTTCATCGCCACCGGCCTCGCCGGAGGCAAGCGCCTCGTCGTGCAGGGCGCCGAACTCCTCGACCAAGTGCGCTGAGGAGCAGGGCCGATGTTTCGCTTTCTCGTCACTCAGTCGCTGCGCAACAGCCTGCTGGTCATGGCGGCTGCGTTGGTGCTGGTCCTGCTCGGCATCTTCAGCGCCGGCCGGTTGCCGGTAGACGTGTTTCCCGACCTGAACAAGCCGACGGTCACGATCATGACCGAGTCCGACGGGCTTGCGCCCCCCGAGGTCGAGCAGCTCGTCAGTTTTCCGATCGAAACGCAAATGAACGGTATTCCCGGCGTGACGCGGGTCCGATCCATTTCCGGAATCGGCCTTTCGATCGTTTATGTCGAATTCGACTGGGGCACCGATATCTATCGTAACCGGCAGCAGATCGCCGAACGTCTCAATCTGATCCGAACCCAGTTGCCGCCCAATACCGTCCCGCAACTGGGACCGATCAACTCCATCATGGGCCAGGTGCTGCTGGTCGCGGTGACCAGCGACCGGGCCTCGGCGATGGAAGTCCGCGAGACCGCTGACTTCGTGGTGCGGCCGCGCTTGTTGACGATCCCCGGTGTCGCGCAGGTGATTCCGATGGGGGGCGAGGTCCGGCAGTATCGAATCTCCCCCAATCCGCCCGCGCTGCGCAGCCTCGGCGTCACCTACGAGCAGGTCGAGCTGGCCCTCAATCAGTTCGGCGTCAACACCGGCGGCGGATTTACCGATCAACATGCGCGCGAATATCTGATCCGCAACATCGGGCGCACCACCAATCTGGACGACCTTCGCAACGTGGTGGTGGCGCAGGTCAATGGCGGGCCGGTCTATCTGAAGCAGGTAGCCACCGTCGAGTTCGCCCCCAAGGTCAAGCGCGGCGACGCTGGCTATATGGGCAAGCCCGCCGTCGTCGTCTCGGTCGAGAAGCAGCCGAACGTCGATACCATCCGGCTCACGCGCGAGATCGAACAGGCCCTGAAGGAAATCACGGCCTCGCTGCCGTTGGGCATGAAGGCTGACCAGATCATCTTCCGTCAGGCCAATTTCATCGAAACCTCGATCGGCAATGTCGAGCGGGTTCTGCTTGAGGCCGGCGCGGTTGTCGCCATTGTGCTGTTTCTGTTCCTGATGAACTGGCGGACCACGGCGATCTCGCTGGCTGCGATCCCGGTGTCGATCCTGACGACCGCGGTCGTGTTCTATTTTGCCGGCCTGTCGATCAACACGATGACCCTTGGCGGCATTGCCATCGCCATCGGCGAGCTGGTCGATGACGCCGTCGTCGACGTCGAAAACATCTTCCGGCGCTTGCGCGAAAATCGCGCCCTGGAGCACCCCCGCCCGGCATTCGATGTCGTCGTATCGGCATCCCAGGAAGTGCGCTCCGGTATCGTCTATGCGACCGCCATCATCGTTCTGGTGTTCGTGCCGCTGTTTGCGCTGTCGGGAATCGAAGGCCGGCTGTTTGCGCCGCTTGGTCAGGCCTACATCATCTCCATTCTCGCCAGCCTTGCGGTCTCCATCACCCTGACCCCGGTGATGGCGTATCACATGCTTCCGCATCTCAAGCGCCTCGATCATGGCGACAGCGCTCTGGTGGCGATGCTCAAGCGCGCCAACGCGGCCTTGCTCGAACGGGTTTTCCACCATCAGCGCGCCTTGATGGCTGCCGCACTCGCGGCGGTTGTCATTGCGGCGGTTTCCGCATTCTATCTTCCCCGCGCATTCCTGCCGCCTTTCAACGAAGGCACGTTCACGATCAACATGCTTTTCAATCCGGGAATTTCGCTCGCCGAGTCCCATCGCGTCGGGCTGATTGCGGAACGTCTCGTCCTTGAAGTGCCCGAGGTCAAGACCGTGGGCCGGCGAACCGGGCGGGCGGAGCTCGACGAACATGCCGAAGGCGTCCATTCGTCGGACCTCGAGGTCAATCTCAAGCCATCGAAACGGCCAAAGGCCGAAATCGTCGCTGACATACGGGGCCGGCTCGCCGTGCTTCCGGCTTCGATCAACGTAGGCCAGCCGATTTCGCACCGGCTCGACCATATGCTTTCGGGCGTTCGGGCCGAAATTGCGCTGAAAATCTTCGGCGACGACCTGAATAGCCTGCGCGCGATCGCTGAAATGTTGCGCGGCAAGCTGGCGGAGATTCCGGGTCTCACCGACCTTCAGGTCGAAAAGCAGGTGCTGATTCCGCAGCTGGAAATTCGTGTTGATTATCGCCGTGCGGCGCTCTACGGCGTGCAGCCGGCCACCGTGATCGAGCAACTCAGCCGGCTCTCGAATGGCCGGGTTATTTCACGGGTGGTGGATGGCTATCGGCGGTTCGACGTCACGATGCGGCTGCCGGATCGGCTTCGCACCACGCAAACCCTGGGCGACCTCTTGATCGAAACGCCGGCCGGCTGGATACCCGCCCGGCAGATCGCGGACGTCAAGGAGACCGAAGGCCCCAACCAGATCCTGCGCGAGAATAGCCGCCGCCGTGTGGTGGTGTTCGCGAACACCAAAGGAGGCGCCGACATGACCGACATTGTCGAGGCGATCCGAAAAGTGACCGCTTCGGCAAAGCTTCCCGAGGGCTATTACCTCCGCCTGGAGGGAACGTTCCAGGCCCAGGGGGAAGCAAGCCGGACCATCGGCGTACTCTCGTTGCTGTCGCTATTGCTGGTGTTTGCCATTCTCTACAGCCGCTACCGCTCGACCGTGCTCGCCTTCATCATCATGGGCAACGTCCCGCTGGCGCTGATCGGCTCGGTCGCAGCCCTTTGGCTGGCAGGACAACCGCTCTCGGTGGCGTCGATGGTTGGATTTGTCACGCTGACCGGCATCGCGGTTCGCAACGGCATCCTCAAAATCAGCCACTACATCAACCTGGCGCTGAAAGAAGGAATGCCGTTCGGCCACGATCTCGTGGTCCGCGGCAGTGTCGAGCGGCTGACGCCGGTCTTGATGACGGCGATGTCGGCCGGCGTGGCGCTGGTGCCGCTGCTGATCGACGCGGCAAATCCCGGCAAGGAAATTCTCCATCCGGTGGCCGTGACGATTTTCGGCGGCCTCCTCAGCGCGACCCTGCTCGACACGTTGCTGACGCCCGTTCTCTTCCTTCGCTATGGCGAAGCTCCTCTGGAGCGGCTGCGGCGAGGTGCCGACGGCAAGGCGGGAACGGCCCCGGCAAATTCAGCCGCCGAAGCTTTTTGACATCAACATTCGGAGAAAGACGGTGAATGCGAAATTTTTGATGGTTGCGGCCGTGTTGGCCTGGTCGACTGGTGCCTCGGCGCACGACGAGAAGGGAGCGAATGGCGGTGGGTCGCGCATGCCGGTTCGTATCACGTCGAACTGGTTTCGAAATCCGACAAGCTCGAACTCTTCGTCAGCGACGAGAACCAGAAATCGATCCCGGCCACGGGGTTCAAGGCGATTGCCATCCTCGTTGTCGGCGGCAAATCCCAGCGGCTCCTGCTGGAGCCTGCCGGGAGCGCGCTGCTTTCCGGCACAACCCGCGTCGCATTGCCGGTTCAGCCAAAAGGTGTCGTTCAACTGACCGGTCCTGATGGAAAGACGGCGCAGGCAAAATTCGACTGAGCGGATTGCGAAGCAAGACCCAAATCGATCAACCAAATCCTCGCGGCGCAGCCCGCGGGGTTTTCTTCGGTGCGGCATTTTGCGCCCCAGCTGACGCAGGACAGAAGACCGCTCCGAACCGCGCGGGCCTAACGCAGCGTTGCGATTGAATCGGAACACTGCTTTAGATTCTTGATTTGACGCGTTTTCCCGGCGCGAACCGGTATCCACCCCCGGATCAAGTCCGAGGGCATGCTTCGCTGGAAAACGCTCTAGCCAATGACATACTTGTTCAATAGAACGGCGCGATATCGGGGTTGAGGATTTTTCGAGAGAGGTTGCATGATTTCATTCGCGCGCATGGTGAAGCTCGCAGGCGTTGCTTCGGTGCTGCTGGTTTCCGTCCCTCATGCCGGTCATGCCCAGGCCGACAACGGCTTTCCGTTCGGAATGGAAATGACCATGGATGTCCCGCCGCAGCCCGGCTCCAAGCGGATACCGAATCTCGAGATTGGCGACGCCGGCGAAGTGGTGCTCGAACTCTGGTGCAAAGGCGGCAAGGGCCAGTTTTCGGTGGCAGGCAACACCGTGATCTTCGTGGCAGGCGCGATGGAGAACCGCAATTGTCCGCCCAATCGCGCCCAGGCCGACGACGAACTGATTGCCGCACTGACCGATGCCGCGACCTGGAAGAGGCAGGGCGATGCGATCTCGTTCATCGGCACCAGAACGCTGCGGTTCCGGCTCAATACGAACTGAAGCGTTTTCAAGCGAAGCATGCCCTCGGACTTGATCCGAGGGTGGATACCGGTTCGCGTCAAGAAAACGCGTCAAATCTAGAACCTGGAGCCTTTGCCATTCCGATTGATTCGGAACGGCAAAGGCTCCAGCCGCGCGAGCCGTGCCGGCGGCAGCGGCCGCGATCAGCGGCCGAATGAGAAGAAAACCTTCGGCGGCAGCGGCTGCGGATTGAGCGCGACCCAGTCCAGCCTGGAGGAAAACTGGCGCTGCAATCCGCTCACGATGATGATGCCACCGGCAACGCGGTCGAGTTCATCGGAGGTCAATGCTTCGGCTTTGACGGGAGTGAAATCGGTCATGGTTGTTTTCCTTCGTTAGGCGCAGCACGGCGCTGCGACGAACGGGACATTGCCTTCTCCGACCCGACTTGTTTGTGATCCAGGTCACTCAGGCAGTCAGCCGGCGGCTCGCCTCGCGATCGTCCTGGCTTCAGGCCTCCCGTGCATAGCGTTTAAGGGACGCTTTGAGGATCTCGAGCATTTCGTCCCTGATGAGATCGCGCGTACCGCGGGTCCAGGCGGCTGCGAGCGGCAAGCGGTTCATGTCGGATCCCGCGAGCGGAACAAACCGAACGCCCCGCGCCGCCATTCGCGATGTCCATCGCGGCACGATAGCAACGCCGAGTTCGGCCGCGACGAGATTCACGATGGTCTGCTTCTCATTGGCAATCTGGATGACGCGCGCCTGCAGTCCAGCCTGAGCAAACAGTTTCATGGTCAGATCGTGGCTATGCGGGCGCGACCGACGCTCGGGTACGATCAGCGGCTGTTCGGCAAGATCGGCGACGGTCACCCGTTTTCTCGACGCGAGGGGATGATGGTCCGGCACGGCGACAACGGCCGTCTCGTTCAGGAGAAACAGAAATTCGAGCCGCTTGTCGGGCTTTTCTGGTGGGCGCACCAGGGCCATGTCGAGCCGGCCGGAGATCAGGGCCGGCAACAGCCGGATCGTCTTGTCTTCCGTCAATTTCACCGTGACATCCGGTCTCTGTTCGCGAAAATCGGAAAGCAGCATCGGCAGCAGTCCCGCCGCTGCGCTGTCGATCGCGCCGACGCGGATGATCGCGCCCTGCTTGCGGCCCCGCGCCTGGAATTTGACCGCCAGATTGTCCGCCTGCGCCAGCAAGGCGCGGGCCTCCTTGAGCAGGACGACGCCGTCATCGGTCAGCGTCACGCTGCGCGTCGTTCGCGTCATGAGCCGGGTGCCGAGATCGTCTTCGAGCAGGCGGATGTAACGCCCGAGCGCGGAGGGCAGCATTTCCAGCCGTTGGGCCGCACGCCCAAAATGCAATTCCTCGGCCGCCGCCACGAAGCAGCGAAGCTGGTGCAGTTCCATATTTCGTCCTCCCCCGGGCAGATTATATCAAATATTTGTATAATCGTATGCCGATTGAAGGCGCGTGACCTTTAGCCGTACCTTGTCCGGAAGTGCTGAAATCAGCCAATCAACGAATTCTGCAGGGAGCGACCCAATGCGGTTCAATCGTCGCACGATCCTTTCCGGCGCCATCGCGGCCGCGTCGCTATGGGCGTCACACACAGCCTTCGCGCAGACCGCCTTTCCGACAAAACCGATCACCATCATCGTTCCGGCGGCGGCCGGAGGGCCGACCGACACCGTGGCCCGCCTCATCGCGGAATCGATGGGCCGAAGCCTCGGCCAGACCATCCTGGTCGAAAATGTCGGCGGCGCCGGTGGCACGCTCGGCATGGCGCGCGTGTCGAAGTCGGCCGCCGACGGCTACACGCTCGCGATCTGGCACATCGCGCACGCGACTGCGCCCGCGCTCTACGACTCCCTCAAGTATCATGTCGTCGACGATTTCGATCACCTCGGTCGCATCACCGACGTGCCGATGACCCTGGTGTCGAAGCCGACACTTGCTGCCAACAATGTGACCGAGTATGTGGCGTGGATTCGCGCAAGCGGCGACAAGGCGGTCTATGGGCATGCCGGAATCGGCTCCGCCTCGCATCTTTGCATGCTGATGCTGATGAAGGAGCTTGGCGTGCAGATGAACGGGATTCCCTATCGCGGCACCGGGCCTGCGATGAACGACCTGCTCAGTGGCCAGTTCGACGTGATGTGCGACCAGACCACCAACACCACCAACCAGATCAAGGAAGGCAAGATCAAAGGCTTTGCGGTCACGACCAAAGCCAAAGTCTCGTCATTGCCTGACCTGCCGACGCTCGACGGCGGCGCCGTCAAGGGATTTGAGGTCTCGGCCTGGCATGCGATGTGGGCTCCGAAGGGATTGCCGAAAGAGGCCACCGACAAGCTTGTCGCCGCACTTCAAGCGGCGCTGAAGGACCCCAAAGTGATCGAGCGGTTTGCCAATCTCGGCACCGAGCCGGTCCAGACGGAGCTGGCGACGCCGGCGGCACTCAAGGCGCATCTGACAGCCGAAGTGCCGCGCTGGGGCGCGGTCATCAAGGCTGCAGGGGCCAAGGGAAACTGAACTCCCCGCCGCAAGCAGCCGAACACCCATCGCGACATTCGCAATCCGGAGATCAATCGATGAAGACGTACGCCATAGCCGCCATCCCGGGCGACGGGATCGGCACCGAAGTCGTTGCCGCAGGTGTCGAGGTGCTGCACGCGCTGGCCCAGCGCGACGGCAACTTCACGTTCAAGGTCGATCATTTTGACTGGGGGTCTGAATACTACAAGAAGCACGGCATCATGATGCCGGAGGATGGCCGCGACCAGATCAAGAATCACGACGCTATCCTGTTCGGCTCGGCCGGCGCGCCTGATGTGCCTGATCATATCACGCTGTGGGGGCTGCGGCTCGCCATCTGCCAGCCGTTCGATCAATACGCCAACGTCCGTCCGACGCGGATCCTGCCCGGCATCACCAGCCCGCTGCGCAACGTGCACGGCAAGGAACTCGACTGGGTGATCGTCCGCGAAAATTCGGAAGGCGAATATGCCGGCGTCGGTGGCCGCGTTCACAAGGGCTTGCCGCTCGAAGTCGCAACCGACGTCTCGATCCTGACCCGTCCCGGCGTCGAGCGCATCATGCGCTTCGCCTTCAAGCTCGCACAGTCGCGGCCCCGCAAGCTGCTCACCGTCGTGACCAAATCCAACGCCCAGCGCCATGCCATGGTGATGTGGGACGAGATCGCCACCGAGATCGCGGCCGAGTTCAAGGACGTGACCTGGGACAAGATGCTGGTCGATGCGATGACCATGCGCATGGTCATGAAGCCGGAGACCATCGATACCGTGGTGGCCACCAATTTGCATGCCGACGTGCTGTCGGATCTCGCTGCCGCGCTCGCCGGCTCACTCGGCATCGCGCCGACCGCGAATCTCAATCCGGAGCGGACCTACCCATCGATGTTCGAGCCTATACATGGCTCGGCCTTCGACATCATCGGCAAAGGCATCGCCAATCCCGTCGGGACGTTCTGGTCATCGGTGATGATGCTGGAGCATCTCGGCGAGCCGGCAGCCGCGGCGCGGTTGATGCAGGCGATCGAGCGTGTCACGGCCGATCCCCGCTTTCACACGCCGGACCTCGGCGGCAAGGCCAGGACCGACGAGGTCACGGCCGCGGTCGTTGCCTCCATCCACGGCGCCAACGACTGAAGCGTGAACCGACGCGGCCAGCGGGAGCCATCTACTCAACAAGTACGGCGGATCGGCCATGAGGGCTGATCCGCCGTACTCGTATGGGCCAAGGCGTGAGAACTACTGATCCGCTCAAGGCATCCGGCCTTACTTCTTGAGGCTGGCGAACATCATGCGAACTTCGAGGATCTGTTCATACTGTTCCTTGGTCACTTGAACCCGGTCCTTGCCACCCGAGACGGCCTCGAGTTCTTTGTCGGACAGCGCATCGATCTGGGCATTGTGGGTGTTCATGGCAGTTCTCCATTTGGCAGGTGGGGCGCGACCACCGCGTCCTTTCCTGTGATCTGGAGAATGCCTGAGACCGAACCGGAGCGCTGTTCCCCAGGTGACAGGCTGCGGAGGTGGCAATTGGGCGGCGGCCGGATGGTGCGCCTAACCAAAGGCTGGATGTCGCCTTCGCTTCCGCCTTGCGAAAGGTCCCAAAAATCGGGAGTATTCACGCCAATTCGGGAGCCAAATCCCGGGATAAAATTTGAGGGGAGACGCCTATGACGGCTTTCACGCGCCGCGATCTGTTGTCGGCTGCCGCAGGCGCGGCAGCGGCCACGAGCCTGCCGTTCATTCAGCCCGTCCACGCCGCGACGCCGCCAGCGGGCAAGCAGACCGCCGGCTGGTACCGCTACAAGATCGGCAGCATCGAGGTGACGGTGGCCACCGATGGCGTCAACCGGTTCAAGATGGCGGAGGATCACGTCACCAACATCAAGAAGGATGTGGTGAACGCCGCGCTCGCCGAGGTCTTCATGGAAAAGGACATGATGACCACGCCGTACAACCCGATCGCCATCAACACCGGATCGAAGCTGGCGATCATCGATACCGGCACCGGCGAGAGCAATTACAAGAAGAGCAACGGCACCGCCGGCCAGTTCGTGACCAACCTCGCCGCCGCTGGCATCGACCGCAACGCCGTCGATGTCGTGATCATCTCGCATTATCACGGCGACCACATGAACGGCCTCTTGATGGACGACAATTCACTGACCTATCCGAACGCCGAGATCCTCGTGCCCGCCAGGGAGCACCAGTACTGGATGGACGACGGCGAGATGAGCCGCGCCCCCAAAGGCCGTATCGAGGGCGTCTTCAAGAATGCGCGGCGGGTCTTCACGCCGGAGGCTCTGAAGCGTGTGAGAACCTATGAGGGGGGCAAGGAAGTGATTCCCGGCGTCACCGCGCAGGGTACGCCTGGGCACTCGCCCGGCCATAGCTCGTTCGTGATCGCCTCAGGCTCGGATTCCGTCTACGTGCAATCCGATGTCACCCACGTCCCGTTCCTGTTCGTCCGGCATCCCGACTGGCACGTCTTTTACGATCAGGACCCGGCGATGGCGGAAGCGACCCGCCGCAAGGTTTACGACATGCTGGCGGCCGACAGGATGCGGGTGCAGGGCTTCCACTATCCGTTCCCGTCGCTCGCGCATGTCGAGAAACACGGCAGCGGCTACCGGGAGATTCCAGTGATGTGGAATCCGAATATTTGATGTGGGGCGGTGAAGCGGCGGCGGGCTCGCTGCACCTCTCCCGCTTGCGGGGGAGGTCGACGCGCGAAGCGCTGCGGGTGGGGGCTTTTTCCACCCGACGACTCGTGGAGACACCCCCACCCCAGCCCTCCCCCGCAAGCGGGAGAGGGAGCGCAATCCCTTCGCGGTCGCTATTTCATCATGCTCACGCACCCGTCAGCTACTCCACCTTCAGCCCGAGCTGATGAACGAGCTTGCTCCACTTCTTTTCTTCCCGATCGATGTCGTCGGCGTATTCGGCCGGCGTCGAGGCCAGGGGATCGCCGCCTTCGAGACGGATGCGTTTCTGCACCTCCGGATCGCCGACAAGTTTGCGCAGCTCGGCGCTGAGGATTTCGACGATGTCAGGCGGCGTGCCTGACGGCGCCAGCAGCCCGTAATGCAGCACGGCTTCGAAGCCGGGCATCCCGGACTCGTCGAAGGTCGGCACGTCAGGCAAAAGCGAGAAGCGCTGCTTGCTGGTGACGGCGATGGCGCGCAACTGGCCGGCCGCGATATTGCCGAGCGCCGGCGGCAGCACGCCGAACGCCACCGGCACATGGCCGCCGAGCAGGTCGTTCATCACGGGCGCCGTGCCCTTGTAGGGAATGATAGCGGCATCGATACCGGATTCGGCCTTGAACAGTTCCGCGCACATGTAGCCGCCGGTGCCGACCGGCGAAGTGCCGATATTGAGTTTGCCCGGCTCCTTCTTGGCGAGCGCGATCACATCAGTGACCGTCTTGGCGGCAAACGACGGATGCGCGAGCAGGGCCACCGGCATGGATGCGACGAGACCGATCGGCGCAAAATCCTTGCGCGGGTCCATGCCGAGCTTGGTGTAGAGGCTGGGGTTGATCGACAGCGTCCCGGTGTGGCCCAGCAGCAGCGTGTAGCCATCAGGCGCGGCGCGCGCCACGGCGCGGGTGCCGATGGTTCCTCCGCCGCCGCCGCGGTTGTCGACGGTCACGGTCTGGCGGAATGCATCGGACAGTTTTTGCGCCACCACGCGCGCCATGGCGTCGACGCCGCCGCCGGCCGGGTAGGGGACGACGAGCGTGATGCTGCGCGCTGGAAACTCAGCCGCATGCACGACCGCGCTTGCCACCAGCGGGCCTGCGAACGCGATGGCTGATGCAAGGACGGCATTCATGACATTGCGACGATGTGAGAGCTTAACCACCAGATTGCCTCCCTTCAGCGATGTCGATCCACGTTCTTATGGGTGGCCTCATTTCACCGCAAGCCCGGCGCGCCGCAACGATCATCATCGAATGCTCGATTGGCCCGCAAACGGAATCATGCACTGCAGCAGAGAGGTTCGATTCATCGCCTCGCGCAGCCCCTGGAAAACCGCCAACCGTCAGCCCCAACCTTGAACTGGCAGTCGAGGCCGCATAGGCTCGGTGATTGGAAACGCCTGCCAGGCAACAAACAACAAGAGGGATACCCCCCAGTCGATGAGCTCCGCGTTGCGGCGCCCTTTCGCCCACCGCCGGGGCCTGATCATCGTCGCGACCTTGGCCACGGCCTATGTCGCCAGTCATTTTTTCCGCGCCGCCAACGTCACCATCGGCCTCGACCTGATGCGCGACCTCGCCATCGGACCGGAAGCGTTGGGCGCGCTGACGGGCGCATTCTTCTTTGGCTTTGCCGCGATGCAGATCCCCTGCGGCCTTCTGTTCGACCATTTCGGACCTCGGCGCACCGTGGCTTGCATGCTGATCCTCGCCACGACAGGCGCTGCGATCTTCACGCTGGCGCCGACCTGGCCGGTTCTGCTCACCGGCCGCGTCCTGATGGGCGCCGGCTTCGGCGTCATGCTGATCGGCAGCATGGTGGTGATCTCGCGCTGGTTTCCACCGGATCGTTTTTCCACGCTCACCGCCATGGTGCTGTCGATCGGACTGCTCGGCAATCTCTTCGCCACCACGCCGCTGGCATGGGCCTCGGAGGCCGTCGGCTGGCGCGCCGTGTTCGGCGCGGTCGTCGTCTTCATCGCACTCGCCACCATCGCCGTGTGGCTGGTGGTGCGCGACGCGCCGCCCGGCCACCCCTTTCTCGACCGCACCCCGGAGCCGCCACGCCAGATGCTGCAAGGCCTGATCGAGGTGCTGGGCAACCCGCGCCTGAGGCCGATCCTGGCGATGAATTTCTGCAATTATGCCTGCACCTTCACCGTTCAGGGCCTGTGGGGCGGCTCGTTCCTGCGCGAGGTGCATGGCATGAGCCCGATCGAGGCCGGCAACGTGCTGCTGGCCGCCGTGATCACCTACCAGCTTGGCATCGTCGCCTTCGGCCCCTTGGACCGCGTGCTCGACACGCGCAAATGGATCGCCATCGGCGGCACCATGGTGACCATATCCATGCTTGCGACGCTGGCGCTCGCTTCCCGCCCGCCGGTCTGGGTGCCCGTCGGCGCCATCGTCGCCATCGGTTTCTTCAGCGCCTCCAGCACCATGGTGATGACGCATGGCCGCGGCATCTTCCCGGACCGGCTGATCGGCCGCGGTATTGCGGCCATCAACACCGCCGTGATGCTGGGCGTCGCCTGCATGCAGACATTGTCGGGCATCATCGTCGGCGGGTTCGAGCCTCTCGCCGACGGCGGCCGCTCCGAGACCGCCTACCGCGCCTTGTTCGGCGTGCTCACCGTGGTGCTGATGTCGGCCGTTGCGATCTACAGCCGCTCGCAGGACGTCAAGCCCAGCGAGGAGATGCGCGCCCGGGCGGCCACCGCGTGATGCCTCGGCGCGGCGCCCTGCATGCCTTGCCATGATGCGGGTAAAGCTGTGAACATGCCGCCATGAACCTCGGCTCGCTGAAAAGCAATATCCGGCAGCTTTACGAAAGCGACACGCCGCTCGGCGTCCGTTTTCGCTACGCGCTGCTGGCGTTCGACATCGTCACGGTGCTGTTCATCGTCGTAACGTCGTTCCTGCCCCCAAGCGAGATCGTCGAAACGCTCGACGTCCTGTTCGGCGCGGTGATCCTGGCCGATTTCGCGGCGCGCCTGTTTATCAACCGGCGCCGGTTGCGGGCATTTACCCGCATTTCGACCTGGACCGATCTGATCGCGATCGCCTCATTCCTGGCCCCGCTGGCGGGAGAAGCGGGCGGCTTTCTGCGCATCCTGCGCACCTTGCGGCTGCTGCGCGAGGTTCAGATGCTGACCCGGCTGCGCGGCGACAGCACGTTTTTCCGGCGCAACGAGGAAGTGATCTTTGCCGTCACCAATCTTGCGGTCTTCATTTTCGTGATGACCGCGATCGTCTACGAGACCCAGAAGTTTCGCAACGAGCAGATCACGAACTATGCCGACGCGCTGTATTTCACCGTCACGGCGCTGACGACGACCGGCTTTGGCGACATCACCCTGCGCGGAACGGTCGGCCGCATGATTACGGTCGTGATCATGATCTTCGGCGTCACGCTGTTCTTCAATCTCGCCCGCGCGCTGCTGTCCCCGAGCAAGGTGCGGTTTCCCTGTCCGTCCTGCGGCCTGCAGCGCCATGACGGCGATGCCGTGCATTGCAAGGCGTGTGGTGTGGTGCTGAATATTCCCGACGAAGGCGCGACGTAGCCGAGCCGCGCGGGCTCGTTGCGCCTCACTCTTCGGTGGCGTCGGGTAGTTCGGCGAGCCGGGGAATCAGCCGAACCTCGATGTTGGCTTCGTTCAGCATCTGACCGGAGATGGAGAAATCCTCGGCCCAGTTCGAGTTCGGCCGGTCGGGCGCGTAGGCGACGAGCGCCGTGATGCCGCATTGGATGATGGCCTTGGTGCACTCCACGCAGGGAAACCAGGGAACGTAGATGGTGCAGCCCTTGAGCGCGACGCCAACGCGGGCGGCATTGAAGATCGCATTCTGTTCGGCGTGGCAGCTCCAGATATATTTGGCGCCGGTGACGCGGGAATGGCGCTCCTCGAGATCATCGCGAACACCGCTCGGCAGCCCGTTGAAGCCGGTCGAGCGGATTTCATGGTCGGGCCCGACGATCACGGCGCCGACGCGGCGCCCTTTCTCGATGCTCCAGGTCGCCAGATGATGCGCCAGGAGCATAAATCGCTCATCCCATTTTGGATCCAGCAATACCGTTCCCTCAAAAATCAGTGCGCTCTATGCGCCAATGTTCCACCATCAACCATGGCGAGACAACAGCGAGAGCATCAACATCCCGTTAATGCCCGTGTGGCCGCGGTCAGCACCTGACAGATTTAAGCCCGGCGGTAGCCGCTTGTCGATGACCGGCTGGTTTGTAAGCTTAACGCCTGGATACGCCTATTCCTCGTCCGCGCCCGGCGCCTGCCTCAGCATGAAATGCCCGAACGCCGAGGCGATCGGTTTGGTCCGGTCGTCCTGCCAGGCCTGCGCCTCGAAGGCGACGACGCGCCGGCCCTGCTTGACGATCGAGACGTTGGCGTAGCTGTCCAGCGCCCGGCCGGAGCGCAAATAGTTGATCGTCAGCCCGATCGGCTTCGGCAGCGACACGCCGAGTTCGCGCGTCACGCCGACGATGGCGGTGGTTTCGAGGAAGGCGCCGGTCATGCCGCCATGGATCGCGGGCAGGATCGGGTTGCCGATGATCTTCTGTGAGAACGGCATCACCAGCGTGCCGTCCTCGCTGACGCGGATGCCGAGGCAGCGCGCGAACGGGCTTTGGGCGAACGGGCCGGTCGGATCTTCCGGCGCTTCAAGCGTCGGCAGCGCGAGATCCTCCCTCGAGCGGCCCTTGAGCATATTGGTGCGGTTGGCGCCGACCATGAAGCAGGCCGTTGCGGTGGCGACCGGATCGTCCTCGGTCTCCTGATAGGCGGTCGCGCGCACGAAGGCGATCGAGCGGGTGACGCGGTAGCAGATTGCATGCGCCCGGATGTCGAGGCCGGGCGTTGCCGGCTTCAAATAGTCGATGCGCAGGTCAAGGGTTGCGATCGCGCGCGTCCCGTCGAGCGCGAGCTGGACCGCCATGCCGCAGCTCTCGTCGAGCATCGCGGTGACGACGCCGCCATGAAGCACGCCGGTCCCGGTGTCGCCGACGAAAACGGGGCGGTAGGGCAGGCTCGACCAGGCTTCGCCAGCGGCGGCGCGGTCAAGTTGAAGCCCACTGATGTGCCCATAGACGGAGCGGTGGCTCTTGATGGCGTCGGCCAGTTCGTCAAACGGCAGCGGCGTGTCGACTTTGGATGCTTCGGACATACAGACGTTCTAGACCAGATTGATGGGTGAGCCAAAGACGGCTCAGCCGTTCGCCGCGTGCACTCCGGGCTTCCGTCCCGAGTTCCATTGGCCGCCGAGCGCCCGCTCGATCTGCGCCGCCAGCTGCAGCAGCAGCCCGTCATTGGCCTGCCTGGCCTGGGCCTGAATGCCCAGCGGCAAGCCATGCTCATGCTGGGCCATCGGCAGCGAAATCGCGGGAATCCCGCACAGATTGGCCAGCGGCGTGAAGGCGAAGTTGCGCCACAGATTGCCGAACCAGTCCAGCACCGACGGATTGTCCGAGATGGTCAGATATTCCGTGGTGCCGACCTTCGGCGTCGGCAGCGCGGTGATCGGCGTCAGGATGATGTCCCAATCCTCGAAGAACGTGCCGAAGCCGCGCGATGTCGTGTTGAAGACGGCCTGCATGCGCGCCCGCTCGGCGAAGGTTGTGTGCCGGCCGGCTTCCCAGATCCGGATGTTGACCGGTTCGATCAGATCCGCCGGCGGCTTTTCGAGCCCGCGGGCGGCGAGCATGTTGCTGATGACCACCGCAAAATTGCTGATGTAGCAGGTGGTCTGGGCGTCAAAGGCGGCGCGATAGTCGACCGCGGGCAACGCGTAATCGACGTGATGGCCGAGGCCTTCGAGGAATTGTCCGGCTTTTTTCAGCTCTGACGCGATCTGCGGTGTCGCCTGATAGTCGCCCCATTGGTGCGAGAGCGCGATTTTGAGCCGCCCCGGATCGCGCTTGATCATGTCCTGGTAAGGCTCCGGCGCGGTCCAGAACGGCATCAATTCGCCGGGCGCGGGACCGCGGCAGGCATCGACGAAGGCGGCGGTATCGCGCACCGTGCGCGACTGGCAGCCCTGGATCGACACCAGCCCCGACAAATCCGAAAGGTGCGGCGCCAGCGAGAACACGCCGCGTGAAACCTTCAGACCGATGTTGCCGTTGACGCCGGCCGGGATGCGGATCGAACCTCCGCCGTCGGTGGCATGCGCGATCGGCACCGCGCCCGCCGCGACCATCGCGGCGCTGCCGGCCGACGATCCGCAGGTGGTGTAGTCGGTATTCCAGGGGTTGCGCGTGACGTAGACGGCTGGATTGTCAGCCGAACTGCAAACGCCGAACTCCGGCGTCGTCGTCCGTCCGATCAGATTGAGTCCAGCCTGGCGCATCTTCGATGTCAGGAACGTATCTGATGTGGCGCGATTGCCGCGCATCAGCAGCGACCCCATTTCCTGCAGGCGCCCCTGCATGGTCGGGCCCAGATCCTTCATCAGGAACGGGAGGCCGGCGAAGGGTCCCGCGAGATCGGCGCCGGCCTTGCCGGGATCGTCGATCGCGTCCTCAAACAATTCGACCACGGCAGACAGCGCCGGATCGACTTTCGCGATGGCCGCTTTTGCCTGGCTTGCCAATTCCTGTGCCGTCAGTTCGCCTTTCCTGACGCGCTCCGCCAGCGCCACGCCGTCGTGCTGCGCCCATTCGTTCCAGTTCATCGGCAAAGTCATGCGGTCGATTTCCTTTTCGGTGCGGAACCAACTTTAGGTTCGCAGCCTGCCAAGTCAATCAATGGGCATGCATGGGAATTGCTGCTCGCGCGCATCACTGCATCGCGGCCGCAATCTTCTCCGCCGACATCAAAACCGGAAAATTGGTGTTGGCACAGGGCACGACAGGGAAGATCGAGGCGTCGACCACGCGCAGGCCCTGCACGCCCTTGACGCGGCCCTCGGTGTCGACGACGGACATCGGGTCCTCCGGCCGGCCCATCCGGCACGAGCACGAGGCGTGCCACACGCCGATGGTCCCCTTGCGCACGAAGGTCTCCAGCGCCTCGTCGTCGTTGATCACGTCGTCGAACGAAAATCCTTCGACCACGAAATTGTCGATCATGTAATGGCGCAGCGCCGCCGGGCCGTCCATCAGGGTGGCGGCGATTTTGGTGAGGATCCTGTTCTTGTTGTTGACCACGCCGATCTTGCGCACGCGGTCGGTATAGGAGGCAGGGAAGGGCTTGTCGGTGACCGCCCTGACGGCGTCGCTCATTTGCACCGCCGCCATCTTGCGGAAACCGCTCATCAGGCGGTCGAGGTCGCGCCGGTCGGACAACAGGTTGAACTCGACGACCGGTTCAGCCGCCGGGTCGCGCGAGGCGAGTTTGACCTGTCCGGTTTCGGAATAGGTCTTGTTGACGAACGTCAGCGCCGAGCCGATTTGCTCGCCGACCGCATGCCAGGCCGATTTGCTGAGCACCACGACGAACATGTCGCCATCAGGCACGCCGGGCAGTCCGGACGAATAACGCAAGCCGACCTGCATGTGACGCCTGGTATGCCCGTTCATGCGCGCGCCGCGGCGGACAAACGACGACAGCGAGATCGAGGGATGATCCATCAGGCGCTGGCCGACGCCTTCAAGTCCCATCAGCACGGGAATGCCCATGTCCTTGAGGTGACCGACCGGGCCGATGCCGGCGCGCAGCAGATGCGCCGGCGAATGGATGGCGCCGCTGCAGAGAATGATCTCGCGGCCGCGGAATTCCTGCTCCTTGCCGTCCACAAGAGCCTTCACGCCGACGCACTGCGTGCCTTCGAACAGCAATTCCCTGACCTGCGTGTTGGTGGAGATCGTGAGATTGGCGCGCTTGCGCGTTTCGCGGTCGAGATAGCCCATCGCGGCCGAGACGCGTTGCTCGGCCTGGTTGGAATGCGTCACCGGGAAATAGCCGTCGACGAACTCGCCGTTCTGGTCCGGCAGGAATTGATGGCCGGCCTGCTGGAAGGCGTCAGCGAAAGCCTGCGAATGCTTCGTCCAATGCTCCCTGGGGATTCGTCGCACCGGGATGCGGCCGTCCTTGCCATGGTACGGTCCGTCGAAATCAAGGTCGCGCTCGACCTTTTTGAAGTAGGGCAGCACGTCCTTCCAGCTCCAGCCGGTGGCACCCCGCGTTTCCCATTCATCGTAGTCGGTCGGTGCGCCACGGTTGGCCATCTGGCCGTTGATCGAGGACCCGCCGCCCAGCACCCGCGCCTGTTCGTATTTGCGTAAGGGAGGCCGCCCCTCGTTGGGATTGTTGTGGCTGACGATTTGCGTCGTGACCTTGAGTTCGGTCCAGTGGAAGCGCGGATCGAAATAGGCGGTGCCCGGATAGCTGTCCCGAATCTCGGCCGGCTCGTTGCCCGGCGGGGTGTCCTGGCCGGCCTCGCACAGCAGGACCTTGTTGGCGCTCTTGGCCGACAGCCGATGCGCCATGACCGAACCAGCCGAACCGCCGCCTACGATGATCGTGTCATACACTTTGGTATTTCCCCGTGTTGTTGGTCTTGTTGCCGGGGAAGGTAGCGCAGCTCCGCGTCCGGGTCACGCCGGTTGAGCTAGCTCTCTCGCAAAAAATCATGTCGGGAAGGCAGCACGTGCTAACGATCGCGTTTGCTCTTGGTTGTGGGCAATGGGCAATTCGTACAGACCCTGTCGTCGCACATCCGGCAAATGGTGAAGCGATCCAGTTCGGAAGTGTCCTGCCTTGCCAGCATCTCACGTATCAGGGTTCCAAGTTGCTTCGTCTCCGTCGGCGACAGCACGTCCAGAAGGGACGTAACGGCTGAAATCCGGGAAGCCATCAGAGCTTTCCGGCTCGCAGCGCCCGTGGCCGTCAGGTGCAAAGCGACTTCCCGGCCGTCCTTTCCCGGCCGGCGTTCGACCAGCTGATCCGAAACCAGACGGTCCACCAGCCGGACCGTTCCGGAATGCGATAGGCCAAGGATCCGCCGGAGCTTGTCGTTGGTCATGCCCTGGCCATAGCCAATAACGACGAGGGCTGCTGGCGTCTCGCCGCCACGGCCCACGACCTCGCGCGCTCCTTGCTCGATCCGATCCATGACGGCGAGCGAAAGCGCCCCCAGCAAATTCGCGATTCCGGTTTCCATGCGATGAATAATATGTGCGTAGCGCACAAAAAACAACTTGACCAAATATGTGCGCTGCGCACATATTATCCGGAAGAGCGGCGGCGAAGACCAACCTCGAATTTTGCAGGGGCATCCCGGCATTCGTGCCGGTCGCTGTCGCGCGCTCACCTGAACGCGAAGACACATGGAGAAGAGCGATGAACGCCCGGAGCACGGCAGCAACCATTTCGAATGCCACTGGCAATGAACCCGCCCTGAAATACGTGCAGGCTAACGGCGTGCGGTTCGCCTACCTCGAACAAGGGGAGGGCCCCCTTGTCATGTTCATGCATGGCTTTCCCGACAATGCCTGGTCGTATCGAAAGCAGCTGCAGGTCTTCGCGGATGCGGGGTATCGTGCGGTCTCGCCGTTCTTGCGTGGCTATGCGCCGACTGAGATCCCGGCGGACGGAATTTTCGATCCCATCGCACTGGGCAAGGATCTCGAAGCGCTCATCGCGGCGCTGAGCGACGACGGACAAGCACGCGTCGTCGGCATGGATTGGGGCGGCACGTCGACCTTGCAGGCGTTGGCCTCGGCGCCATCGGCGATCAAGGCCGCCGTGGTCATGAATACCGCGCACCCGATCACATTTTCGAGCATCAGGAGGGATCCCGATGCCGTTCGATCCATCTTCCATTTCTATTTCTTCCAACTGCCCGGCGCCGACTCAGCGGTCAATGTCGAGGGACTTCCCTTCGTTGATTATCTTTGGAAGCTGTGGTCGCCGACATTTGAGAACGACGAGCACCTGCGCTCGATCAAGGAGACGCTCAGCTCGCCTGGTACGATGGCGGCGGCGCTTAAATACTATGGAGGCCTGTTCAATGCGGGATTTGCGGGCCGGCTGCCGATCACCGAGATGCATACGCCGACGCTGACGATATATGGCAGCAACGATCCGACAGCGAGGTATTCGGTGAAGGAGGAGCCTCTCTTCAAGGGGCCACATAAGCGCATTGTCCTGCCCGATGTCGGGCACTTCCCGCACCTCGAGCGTGAGGTCGAGGTCACCGATCTGATCATGGACTGGTTCAAGACGCACGCGCCTGACTGAACGACGTGGCCACAACTTCAATCAAGTTTTCTGACCAGGAGTGCGCGCGATGGACGCCAAGACACAGCAGAAATACGCCGAGACATTTCACGGTCTCCATAGGAAGGGAGATCCGCTCGTCCTGTTTAACGCCTGGGACGTGGCTACCGCCAAAGTCATTGCGAAGACTTCTCCGACGGTCGCGACCAGTAGCGGGGCGGTCGCGTCCGCACTCGGCTACGCGGACGGAGAAGATGTCCCGTTCGATATGGTGACAGGTCTGGTGTCCCGGATATCAGCTTCGGTGTCGGTCCCAGTATCAGTCGATCTGGAGGCAGGATATGGCGACACCCCAGACGCCGCCGCGAAGTCGGCGACCAAGGTTCTGGAAGCCGGTGCCATCGGCATCAATATCGAAGACGGGCTATCCAGGGGAAAGCGGCAACTCGTCAGCCCCGAACAACATGCAGCGAAGATCAGAGCCGTGCGGGACACGGCGGAAAAACTCGGAATTCATCTATTCATCAATGCGAGGACTGATCCATTTCTGCTGAAATTCGGATCGCCGGATGAATGCCTGAATGAAGCGGCAAGGCGTGCGAAGGTTTATGGTGACGCCGGCGCCGATGGGATTTTCGTACCAGGCCTCACCGACCTCGCTCTCATCGAGAAGTTCGTTCAACTCACGCCTCTGCCGGTCAACATCATGGTGACGCGAGCTGTTCCCGAAATCCCGGATCTTGCCCGCATCGGCGTTCGGCGGGTGAGTCTTGGGCCGTGGCCCATGATGGCGGCGATGCGTGTCATTGGACAAGCCGCCGCCGCGGTCGCTGCGAGCAAGCAATACGGCACGTTCCTGCAACCGAATGCCTGAGCCGGGAAATCACCCCGCTTTCCCCGCAGGGCAAATCAGGAGCATGAATCTGCCCGTCTCACCCGACAAGAGGATCATGATCGTCGTGAACGTGCGGTGGGAAGCGGTGGCGCGGAGGTGGTGACGACGTGTCGGTATTCAATCCTCACGCAAGATCATGTCGCCGCAGGCGCCGGCCGATGTCGACATGTACCTGTGTACGCCGCTTCAATTGGCGAGCGTGATGTTGGCGTCCTGAATGATCCTGGCGAACTTGTCCGATTCCGAGCGGACGAAGGCGCGCAATTCGGCGTCGGTCATGCTGCGCGATACGATGCCCTGAACTGCCAGCTTCTCCGTGATGTCGGGCCGCTGCAGGATTTTCGGCATCACCTCGGCGAGACGGGCGAGAATCGGCTGCGGCGTGCTGGCGGGCGCGAACATCGCGAACCAGTTGAGGAGTTCGTAGCCGGCCAGCCCCGGCGCGTCGCCAAGCGGCGCGACATCGGGCAGTTGCGGCATGCGCTCGCGCGAGGTGACGGCGACCGCGCGGATCTTGCCGGCCTGGATCAGCGGCAGTGCCGCCGCGAGACTGCTGAAGCTCATGGTGACGGCGCCGACCGCAACGTCCGTCACCGCCGGCGCCGAGCCGCGATAGGGCACGTGCTGGACATCGGTGCCGGCCATCTTGTTCATCAGCTCGCCGGCGAGATGCTGCGGATTTCCCACGCCCGAGGACGAATAGCTCAGTTTGCCCCGGCTGGCCTTGGCGTAGGCGATCAGGTCCGCCGGCGTCCGCACCGGCGACGCATCGGCCACCACGACCACACAGGGCACGATCCCGGCGAGCGCGATCGGCACCAGCTCGGTCTCGGGCTGATAGGTCATCCTTTCCTTGTAGAGATGTTTGTTGATCGTGACCTCGCCCGAAGCCGCCATCAGCAGCGTGTGGCCGTCAGTGCCCGCCTTGGCGACGGCCTGCGCCGCGATCATGGCGGCTGCACCAGCGCGGTTCTCGACGATCACGGGCTGCCCAAGCACCTCCCGCATCGGTTCGACCACGAGCCGCGCCACAAGATCGACGCCGCCGCCGGCCGGATAGCCGACGAGAATGCGCATGGTGTGGTCGGGATAGCCCGACTGCGCCCGTGCCGGTTCAGCGCCGGTGAACGCGGCCGCACTGCCAGCGATGAACAAACGGCGTGAGATCATTGTCGTCTCTCCTGATGGCTGGCTCTTGTTAGCGTAATCCGCCATCCGAACCGACGAAAAAATGGCGGATTACGCCTTCGGCTCCGCCCGGTCCTTGGGGCTTGTCTGTGCCAAAACGGGCAAACGAGCATGAGAGCCGTCCTGGTCAGACGCCGCAAGGCTGATCCCAGGGGGTTGACGCTGCGCCGCAGCAGGTTTCATCGATTGACCGAATGATCGATTGGGACTTAGCTCCACGTGGCCCGTCAACCCGCGATTGTTCGATGGAGTGAGCCACAGGCGCCCAAGCTCGATTTCACAAAGAGGTTGGCGAACGTACCACGGGGCACGCAAAGAATTCCCCGACACCTCCACACTGATGAAATGCCTGAGATAGCGATTGTAGCGCATGCAGGACACCATCCTGCTCCTCAACCAAAGGAGTTCGACATGTCACAGTCAACAATCCAACAGGGTAGCTCGGATTCCGCGCAAGAACTCGGAGACGAAAGCTTCATGTCGGCCACGGAGTTACGCAACTACGTGATGCAGACCGAGATGGCCAAGGCGTCGAAAGACGTCGGCGATATGGCCGCCAAAGCGCGCGCGGACCTTATCAAGTCGTTGATGGAGCCGGTCGCAGTCACGCCTGAAAAGATTGCCGAGGTAAAGCGGCGGGTGCTCGGCCAACTAAGAAACGCTGCAGTAAAGGGCAATAAGGAAGTTCTGGTCATGCGCTTCCCGAATGCGTTGTGCTCGGACAAGGGGCGCGCGCTCAACAATCTGGAAAAAGGATGGCCGACCACCTTGCTTGGGAGGCCTCTTCAAGCCTTCGAGTTCTGGCGTGACCACCTGCAGCCCCAAGGTTACGGCCTGAAGGCAATGATCGTGGATTGGCCGGCGGGCCTGCCGGGAGACATCGGCTTTTTTCTGACCTGGGACGAAGCGAAGCGCTGACAGCTGGGGGACTGAGCCATGAACCAGGTAGCCAAGAAGAACCGCAAAAGCGAGGAGACCAACGTTCCGCCGCTCAAGCGCAAGGAATATGAGGAGAAGTTGCGCCAGCTGCACGTTGAGCTCGTCAAGCTTCAGGAATGGGTGAAGCGTGAGGGCAAGAAGGTGTGCGTGGTCTTCGAGGGACGAGATGGCGCCGGCAAGGGTGGTGTCATCAAGGCCATCACCGAAAGAGTGAGCCCGCGCGTGTTCCGCGTCGTTGCCATGAGCGCCCCGACGGACCGCGAGAAGTCGCAAATGTATGTTCAGCGCTACGTGCCGCATTTTCCTTCCGCGGGGGAGATCGTGATTTTCGACCGCAGTTGGTACAATCGCGCCGGCGTCGAACGGGTCATGGGCTTTTGCACGGAGGACCAGGCCAAGGGGTTCCTGAGAGTGGTTCCTAACGTCGAAAAGGCCATGGTCGAATCGGGAATTATACTTTTCAAGTACTGGCTTGAGGTCAGTCCGGATGAGCAAACCAGCCGGCTCGCCGCGCGGATCGACGACAAGCGAAAGATCTGGAAGCTGTCCCAGATGGATTTGGATTCCTATACGCGATGGGATGATTATACGCGATGTCGCGACGCCATGTTCGAGGCGACCGATACCGCGTGGGCGCCATGGTTTATCGCGCGATCCGACAACAAGAGGCAGGCGCGGCTCAACATCATCTCGCACCTGCTCTCGAATATTCCCTACAAGAAAGTGCCCCGAGGGGATGTCAAATTGCCCAAGCGCAAGGTTACCCCCGGCAAGCCGCTTCGCGCCTCTCTGAGAATCGTTCCGGCGGCAGATTGATGAACGCGGCCTCGCATGACGATCCCAACCAGACCTGGAAGTGGGGCAGCACGACAACCCCATAACGACAGCAACCAGAGAGAACCCGACATGTCTGAATCGGTTCGAAGCAGATGTTTTGGCCCAACGCACGGTGTCCGTCTCGCGATCGGGATATTTGCCGTTTTGATAGAGCCGCTAATTGTAGCATCTGCGGCGCAGTCAAGGGATCTGACCGGGGCCTGGGTGACCGATGCTGGGGCGTGCAAGAAGATCTTTACAGGGAGTGGCGGCAAACTCGCCTTCGCCAAGGATGCGGATGTGTATGGCAGCGGATTCGTCTATGAGAAAAGCAGGCTCCGAGGAAAAATCGCGACTTGCCAGATCAAGACACAGAAAGAAGACGGTGACGTGTTGCACCTCATTGCCAGCTGTTCGACCGATGTCGCGCTCGCCACCGTTCAGTTCAGCCTCAAGATTGACAATGAAAACCAGATAACCCGTCTCTTCCCAGGAATGCCGGAACTCAAGACAGAGTACTTTCGTTGCTCTCCATGAATGCGAAGCTCGCAGGACGGATTAGCGACAGCGTAATCCGCCGTCTTAGCCCTTAGCGTTTAATGGTTGCTACGGTCCAGGGATGATGGCTCTTAGAGCCTCGTCGCCTGCCGGCGTTATGCAGTACGTTCGGCCGTCTGGTTGTTTTTCAATCCAGCCTTTCGCGAACATTCCCGCAATAACTTGCTTTCCTGCTGGATGCATCTGTTCCGGCTTGAGCCCGCGCGTGGGGCTCATCTTTTGTAACGCGGTGCGTTCGGTGGCGTGCGGGATGTGACTGGGTCGCGCTGGCATTCATTTCCTCTTGGTCTTCAGCCCCAGCTCTACACGCTTCGGGGCATTCGCTAATATGTCAGCGGCAGCACGCGTTGCACAATCGCGCCGAGGCAAACGAGCACCACGAGCAACTTGAGCAGATTTGCCAGTCGGCCGTCGGTAGCGAACTTGTCGATTGCCCAAAAGCAGATTGCGCCGACGACGACGATAATTAAGACCCCAATCAAAACTGAAATCATGTTGCCCTCGGAGTGTTGTCGATTCCTATTTCGCCTTCGCCTTCAGACCCAGTGCCACCAGGCGGCGGATGGCGTGCGCTCGGGTCAGCGTTTTGTCGGATGACGATGCAATCCAGGCATCAATTGCGACCAGTTCGGAAGGGTGCCAGCGCTCGCCAACTTGAACGCCCTTGCCACTCGGCGGCGGCCCCCGTTTTTTCTTTGCTACCGTACCTGTCTTTGCCATAAACCATGGTACCATAGAAACAAGCCGGGCCGAAGCTGGAACTTTCGCTCCGGCGCTTGCTCGAGGAGGCCGCCAACTGAGGCGGACCGCTGTTCGGTTGAGACCGCTTTCGAAAGAAATTTGTATTTCCTGGGAAGAGGTGCGGGCGGTTCGGTATTCGGAATTACTCCGAAGGCACACCTTTGTCGCGCATGCTTTGTCCGGTCTGGTTCGTCATCGCTACCCGCAGGACCGCAAAGATGACGGCGGTCGACCAGCCGAACAGCAGTACGCCGTTCATCGCGGTCATGGGCCCGAGCAAATGCCAGCGCTCGACCGGTATCACGTCGCCGTAGCCGAGCGTTGTATAGTTTACAAAGGCAAAATAGACGAAATCAGTGCCGGGCGGTGCCGCGCCGACGATCCTGTAGGCCAATGCCCAAACCGCCACTTCAGCGATATGCGCGGCCATAAACACCGATACGGTCGCAATCATGACGGCGACCAGTCGAAGCGATTGGCGCGACGTGGCGCGCTCGTCCGCGACGCGCGACGCGCGCAAGACAGCGGCCATAAAAACTGCGTGAATCGCAATGTTGCCAACGCTGACCGCAATACTTACGAGAAATTGGCGCAACATAAGGATTGCTCCGGCGCGGTGGTGCCAAGTGACGTGAACTTGCCCTCATCATGCGCGCGCTCGATCGAGAGTTCGGTTGTCTTGTGCGGCGCGGTGCCTTCGCTGGCTGATCTGGGTGGCAACAGGTAAAGGGTCATGGCGAAAATCAGGTACACCATCAGTAACAGCACGCCGACGAACCATGCCGAGCGTCCGCTGTTGGTCACGAGCGAGGCGGTCATGGTGGCGATGAGCATCATGACGACCGCGCCCGGCCAGAACTGGAGGCTCATCGGTGCCGGGCCGATGACGTAGCTGAGCAGTACCAGCACCGGGGCGACGAAGAGCGCGATTTGGGATGCGCTTCCGAGCGCGATGCCCACGCTCAGGTCCAGCCGGTTCTTGCGCGCGGCGGAAAACGCCGAAGCCATTTCCGCCGCGCCGCCCACCAACGCCACCACGATGAACCCCACGAACGCGGGAGTCATTCCGAATGCCACTGCGGCCTCCTGCACCGACTCGACGAATACTTCGCTCACCAGCGCCACCAGAACAGTAACGCCGGCCAGCGTGGCCAGGGCGAGACCCAGCGGCCACGGCGCTTCGCCGGCCTCCGCGTGTTCGGCACCGCTAAAGAATTCGCGATGGGTCTTGAGTGAAAACAACAGCCCCAGTCCGTAGACGGTGATGAGCAACACAGCCAGACCCACGCTCAACATCCCGGTGAACGCCGCCGCTGCCACGGAATCGGCTTGCGTGACTGCCGACGGAATCAAGATCGCGATCGTGGCCAGAAAAAGCAGTCCTGCCTGCAGACGGGCGCTGGCCCTGTTGTATTCCTGCGCGTGGTGCTTGAGTCCGCCGAGGAAGAATGACGCTCCCAGCATGAACAACGTGTTGGTGACGATCGCTCCGGCGATCGAGGCCTTTACCAGGGTATGTTGCCCTGCGTGCAGTGCGGTCAGCGCGATGACAAGTTCGGTCAGGTTTCCGAGCGTGGCGTTGAGCAAGCCGCCGACGGTATCGCCGGTCTTGGCCGCCACGGACTCGGTGGCGTGACTGAGCAGCGCCGCCAGTGGCACAATGGCCAGCACGGACAGCACAAAAAGCAACGTGTGCGCTTCCGGCTTCAGCTTCTGAGCGACGAATAGCACGGGCACGAAGGCCAGCAGCCAGAGCAGGGGATTGTGACGGATCTCTTTAAGCAAGGGGTTCATGGCGACCTAAAGAGGAGACTTGGCGGAAAATTGCGACTTGCGTCGTCAAGTTTCAGTCAATCACCTGATGCGTTTCACGGTAGCGGGCGACGGCTGCCTCAATGGTCGGGAAGAACGACTGTTCGCCAAGACGTGCGAACAGCCCGAACCGCTTCAGCTTGTCCTTGACTGGATCTTTGAGCTCGGCAAAACCCAATTCTATACCCTTGTCGCGCAGTGTTTCATGCAGCTCGGCGAGCACATCCGCAGAGGTCACATCTACGCTGGTTACGGGTTCTGCTGCCACGACAAACCAGTGCACGGACGTAGACGATTGCGCTACCGCATCCAGGACGCGCTCCTTGAACAATTCGGCATTCGCGAAGAACAGCGGCGCGTCCCATCGAAACAGAACCAGGCCAGGAATCCGGCGCGCATCCGGAAAACGCGTGACATCATGATAACCCTCGACACCGTGAGGCCGGCCTAACACTGCAGAGTATGGGCGCCAGCCATCCCACAGGAACTCGATGATTGCGACGGCGATGGCCACACCTATTCCTGGAATGACGCCGAGCACGGCCACGCCGACGAAACACACGACGGAGAGCCAGAACTCCCATTGCTGGATGCGATAGATCCGGCCCAGATCGGCTGTTTCGATCAATCCGATCGCCGCAGCTATCACGACGGCGGCCAATGCCGTCGTGGGCAAATGCTGAAGCAGGTTAGGCGCCACCAGGAGCAGGAGGGTAATGGCCAGTGCGCCGACGACACAAGTCAATTGCGTGCGGGCACCGGCGGCTTCGGCGACAGGAGTGCGTGAACTGCTGCTGCTGATCGCGAAGCCCTGAAAAAATCCGGAGGCCAAATTGGCGGCGCCGAGTCCTATCAGTTCCTGGTTGGGATCGACCTTGGAACCAGTTCGTGCAGCGTAAACCCGCGAGAGCACGCTGGTGTCGGCGAACGACACCAGCGCTGCGGCGCAGCCTCCGATAAGCACCGGGACGATGTCCGTCTGGGCAATTAAAGGAATCGCGAACGACGGCAGCCCCTGCGGAAGGGGACCCAGAACCGCGACGCCGCTGCGCGCAGCGAGGTCCAGCGCAGCAACGATGGCGGTTGCCGCGACGACCGCAATCAGAATTCCCGGCAAGCGCTTGCTGCCCTTCAGAAGCAGGATCACGGCCAGCGTGCCCGCACCTATCAGAAACGCTGTCCAGTTCGTTTTTCCCTCAAATATCGCCTGAGCGATGGCCCATATGCTTCTGATCGGCCCGTCGCTCTCGATGGAAAAGCCGAACAGCTTGGGGAGTTGGCTGATCAATACCGTCAGCGCAATTCCGTTCATGTAGCCGTATCGTATGGGCTTCGAAAGAAGTTCGGTAACGAAGCCGAGGCGCGCCACACCTGCCAGGATGCATACGATCCCCGAAACGATAGCCATCATGCCGGCCAACACCACAGCACGTCCGGCGTCTCCACCGGACAAGGGAAGTACGACACTGAGGATGATGGGAGCCAGCGCCGAGTCCGGTCCCAGCACCAGGATGCGGCTGGGACCGAACACAGCATACGCAAGCAGCGGTATGATCGTTGCGTAGAGCCCATATATTCCCGGCAAGCCGGAGGCCACTGCGTAGGCAATGCCAACGGGCACCAGCATCGAAGCCAGCACAAGCCCGGCAAATATGTCCTGCTGCAACCACGCTGCGCGGTATTGCTGCAGCGTGCGCACCCCTGGCAGCCAGCGTAACGAGTCGACTCGTCCCGTCATGGGTTGTCACCCCTCGAGCCAGTTTTGAAACGCTAAGCCCAATTTGCGCTCATGACAATTTGTAAGGAGTTTCGCACTGCAGCTTGATGCGACGTCAGCGTAACGGGGGCAGCCAGTTGGGTCAGGTCTGTGGCCCTATCGCACTGCGAAGGCGACGCGCATCTGTCCGGTCAGCTTGGTCGTCGAGGCTCCGATCGTGATGCCGACGCTGCCCGATACAGTGCATGGATAGCGCTTGCGTTCTCGGGTATGTCGCAGCCGGAGAGCAGGAGCCGGCGACGTCGGGCTATGCTTGATCTTCATTGAATAGGCTTGGTACTTTCAGCCTGCTCCCCACGGGGAGCAATGGAGGCTGTGATGTCCGGTTGCTGCATCGCGGCCGTCTCACCCGGCGTGTCGTGTGAAGGCGTTCACCTATGTCGGAAGCATCTGAATTTTCGGCGATTGAGACACTGCGCGATGGGCGCCGCGTTGAAATCCGCGCGCTCAGGCACGAGGATCGGGACGGCCTTGAACAAGCCGTCAGCCGCGCCAGCGCCGAGTCCCTCCGCCGCCGTTTCTTTTCGGTAAGACGCCAGTTTTCCGAACAGGAATTGGAGTTCTTCTCGGACATCGACTTTGTCAGCCAGGTCGCCTTGGTCGTCGTCGCACAAGAAGGCGGAGGACCGCACATCGTAGGTGCCGGCCGCTACATCGTCCTTGACCCCGGTCGTGCTGAGGTGGCCTTCGCCTTGATCGACGAATACCAAGGGCAAGGGATCGGCGCCGCATTGATGCGTTATCTTGCCATGATCGCCCGGGATGCCGGGCTCAAGGAATTCATCGCCGAAGTCTTGCCGGAGAACACTGCAATGCTGAAAGTTTTCAAGAAAAGCGGATTGCACCCGACAACGAGACGAGAGGCCAACATTATGCATGTGACGCTCCAGCTCTTTTAAGTGCAGGAGGTCAACCTACCACGCGCGCCGTATCAAGGTTAGGGTCATGGCAATCTCAATTCATTCGGCAAAGCTAACAATCCTGGTGGTCGCCACTTGAAGTCTATGCCTCTAAGACCTGTCTGCGGAGTGCGTCGCCTCGCGCGCAAGCACTCTCGAGACCGGATCGCGACAAATCGACCCGACGGGCAAATCACTTCTGATTTTTAGAAATTGCGTCAAGCCTTGGAATTAGAAACATTTCGGTTTTACAGAATTAAAATCAGGTGTATGGTTCGCCCGTCTCATCCCTCTACGAGGGGCGTATCGCGATCGTCACGGGCGTGGGGTGGGCTGCGGTGTGAACCTCCTCCGAAAGAGTGGACACCTGTAGTAGGCTGCGAGAGCCAGGAGGTGTCATATGGAAGGACGTCCACG
>NZ_JAFCLR010000065.1:0-33564 GCF_018131065.1 Bradyrhizobium sp. AUGA SZCCT0431
CGCAATCGGATATATCGCTCCGATCGAGATGGAGCTAAAAGCCGCTTAAGCCCGTCCACTTTCTCGGGGGAAGATCAGTGGACGCGACAATCGTGCTTGACGAGTGCGGTTGAAGCGTACGGCAAAAGCGCGTGGTCCTGGCGCCCGTAACGGCGTCAAGCTTTTGGGAGGCTAACGCTGACCAGAGGCGACGGTGGCAATAGAGGCCGTCTCACCGGGGAGAGCGCGTCATAAGCCGTAAAGCCATTGCGCAGGGAGTGTCGGATGTTCTCCGCTGCCCTGTATGCTCATGTGCGTGTTCTCTATGCACAATTGCACATGAGATCGCGGGTGCAGCGCGCATCCGGCATTCCCTGCTCCCTTGTTTTGGGGAGAAACGGCATCAACCACTCGGGCGCATCGCGTCGCGGGATCGCGAGCGCGTGTTTCCCAACCTCAGCCGTCGTCACCCGCGCAGGCGGGTGACCCAGTATTCCAGAGACGCCGATGACAGAACCGATAAGCCGCGGCGTACTGGATCCCCGCATGCGCGGGGATGACAGTTGTGTGTGGTGCGGCGCTGCTTGCCGACCGAGTGGCTCGCAATGACGACTTGGCGCGTTTCACGTCTCGCGCAAAATCATGTCGGCGCAGATGCCGGCCGATTGCACGACGCCGGTGTAGCCGCCGAAACCGGCATAGGCGGATGCCAGATAAAGGCCTGATACCGCCGTGCGCGGCGAGCGGAACGGGTTGCTCCAGATCGTCGGCGGCGGGGTCGGCGCAAATCCGTAAACCGCGCCGTCCGGCGCGTTGAGATACTGCCGCACCGACAGCGCGCTGTTGAACGAGGACGCGACGACGGCTTCCGAAAGCCCCGGATAGATCGAGGCGAGATAGCGTACGATCGCCTCCTGCCAGCGCCCGCGCTTCTCGCGATAGGCGTCCATGTCGGAGGCGTCCCAGTTCGACAACAGATCGGGGCCGAGGATCGACAGCACATAGGGCGGCGCCGGCACGCCGGAATCGATCGCGGCATAGTCCACCACCGACATCGGCGGCATGCGCTCGCCGGGCTCTTCCGCCATCAGCGCGGCGCCTTGCGCGTAGTCGGTCAATCGCTTCATCCAGGGCGGCAGCAATTGCGTGGAGTAGGCGGCGATCCCGAATTCGCGCGGCGGTTTTTTGAGGCCCAGCGTCAGCGCGAACAGCGAGGTCGAGGGTGCCTGCCGGGCGAAACTTTGGTTCAGCTGTTCGGCGGCGTCCGCCTGCATCAGGGGTTCGAGCGCTGCGGGCGCGGCGTTACCGATGATCTGTGCGCATTGCACGGTCCTGGGATCGCTGCCGTCCTTGGCGGTGTGGGTGATGGACTTGGCGCCGTCGCCGAGCGCGATCGAGCTGACGACACGGCGCACCAGCACTTCGCCGCCGGCCACCTTGATGGCGCGGGCGAGCGCGCTGGAGAGCCGCTGCGAGCCGCCCTGCACGTAGCGGCCGCCGCTTTGCAGATAGCTGCCCTGCGCCATCGCGAAATAGATCCACCACAGCGTGGTGGGGTCGTCGTGGAAATAGGACAGGTTGGCGGCGAGGGCGCATTTGACGGCTTCATTGTCGCCGAATACGCGGTCGAGCTTTTTCGAAAGCGACAACGGCCAGTCGCGCACGATCGAGATCAGGCCGGACAGCGTGCGCAACGCCTGCCGCGGATTTTTCAGCGCCTCCCTGCCTTGCGAGATCGTGGCCATCGCGGACGCGATCCGCGCCATCTCGCCGAGCAGCTGCTCGATGCCGCGGCGCGCCTCCGGGAAGCGCTCGGTCAACGCGCGCCGCGCGGCGTCGAAATCGTCGGGCATCAGGAACGGCTGATCGAGCGGGCCGCCGCGCGCCTGGTAAAACGCGCCGGACGGAATCCATTTGACGGCGTCGATCACGCCGGCACGCGTCAGCACGTCATGTTTGGGATCGCGCGGGTCGTGCGGGTCGCTGGTCTCGTGCAGCGATCCCTCGACAAAGAGCTCGCCGGATTTGTAGCTCGACGCCGCACCGCCGACGGAATTGCTGCGCTCGACCACCAGCACCTTGCGGCCGGCGCGCGCCAGGATCGCTCCGGCCGTGAGGCCGCCAAGGCCGGCGCCGACAATTACGACATCATAACGCGCCATTCAGCCTGGAATCCTGAAAACCCATGACGGACGGGTTGTTCATTGCCGCTCGGCTTCGGCATGTCAAATGCGCTGGCGGCATGGAGCGGTGCGCGGGAAGCTGCCCCAAAGATTAGAAGAGGATCAGAAGCCGATCAGAGCCAATCGAGAAAAGAACGGCCGGAAAACCGCTATTTCCAGGCCGCTTTGTCGACGTCCCAGCGCTGGCCCTTGAATTCCCTGGCGAGTGCCTCGACCGAACCATTGTCGTCCTCAGGCTCGCCGCCTTCCTCCTCGCCGCCGGCGCCTTCGGACAGGTTCAGCTTGGGACCTGCGCCTTCATCGATGGTCGACGTCACCGGGCTCGAGATCCACAGCATCAGCCGGTCCGACGCGCCGGGTTTGTCGGGCGAGACAAGCGCGGTGACCTCGACACTGTCGGTGAGGCCGAGCGCCGGGTAGATCTCGCTCGGCCGCTTGAAGGTCAGCGTCAGCTTGCCTGTGTTGGCGTTCCACGCCGCACCCGCCGCCTTGGCCGCGAGCGTCTTCGAAAGCACCGTGGATACTGCGGCGGCGATCTTGTCCTTGTTGATCTTGTCGCCATCGCGCCAGTCGGCGGCGGCAAAACGGATGGTGCGGTCCATCTCGACGATGCCGGTGGTCCATCCCGCGGTGACCACGCCTTGTGTCGACCTGGCCTTGGCGATCAGCGCCGCTGACCGTTCCGGATCGGCGGTGAGATTGATGGTCTGCTCGCCGGCGCGGAGCGCGTCGCAGGAAATCGAGAGGCTGCTCAGGCCGAGCTCCACCTCCTGGCCCTTCAGGCTCTTGAGGAAATCCAGTGCCGCATCCAGCTTTACCCGCACGCCGATGGATTCCGGCGACACCTCGGTGAAATCCTTTGGCACCGGCGTAATGCCGTCATCGGTGGTCTGGTTGTCCAAAAACTCCTTCTCGCTGAGATCGGAATTGTCCGTCGAGGCCACTTCCGTCACCGCCTGACCGATGGTGATCCGGCCGCGGAATTCGAAGCCGTCGGCGCTGGCCTTGCGCGCGAGGTTCACGGTGACGGGCAGCTTGTCACCGATGCTTTGCGTCGAGCCGGTCAGGTTCTGGCCGCTGACGGTGAGGTTGGCAACGAAGCGGTCCTTGCGGTCGGAGCCTTTTTCGACGGGGTAGCAGACGTCGAGCACGGCCGCGGTGACGGTTTTGCCCTGGCGGATCTCCTTGAGGACGACGTCGGCGTTGCCGCTCATCAATCCGTCGATCGAGGTGAAATATCTGACTTCGCTGCCGCCGGGTGCTGGCGCTGCCTTGGAGGGAAGTTTCATCTGGGCAAAAGCCAGGTCCGAGGAGACCGTCACCAGACCGAACAGGCAGAGCAGGAGTGCGCGCATCGGAATTCCTCAAGGGAGAGAATCAGCGTCCGTCGTAAGTAGCAAACCTCCCAATCATGTCGCCAAAAAAGAAGGCCGCCCGGAGGCGGCCTGCTATGATTGCTGGCATTGGTCGGCGGGGCTTAGAAGCCCATGCCGCCCATTCCACCCATGCCGCCGCCGCCGCCGGGCATCGGCGGGGCCGGCTCCTTCGGCAGTTCGGCGACCATGGCTTCGGTCGTCACCAGCAGGCCGGCGACGGAGGAAGCGTCCTGCAGGGCAGTGCGCACCACCTTGGCCGGGTCGATGATGCCCTTGTCGACCATGTCGACATACTGCTCGGTCTGGGCGTCGAAGCCGAAGGTCTCGGACTTGTTCTCGAGAATCTTGCCGACCACGATCGAGCCCTCGACACCGGCATTCTCCGAGATCTGGCGGACCGGAGCTTCCAGCGCCTTCAGCACGATGTTGATGCCGGCCTGAACGTCGGAATTGTCGTTCTGGATGCGGCCGACCGCCTTCTTGGCGCGCAGCAGCGCCACGCCGCCGCCCGGCACGATGCCTTCCTGCACGGCCGCGCGGGTTGCGTTGAGCGCGTCCTCGACGCGATCCTTCTTCTCCTTGACCTCGATCTCGGTCGCACCGCCGACGCGGATCACCGCGACACCGCCGGCGAGCTTGGCAAGGCGCTCCTGCAGCTTCTCGCGGTCGTAGTCCGAGGTGGTTTCCTCGATCTGCGCCTTGATCTGGCTGACGCGGGCTTCGATCGCCGGCTTCTTGCCGGCGCCGTTGACGATGGTGGTGTTCTCCTTGTCGATCACCACCTTCTTGGCGCGGCCGAGCATGTTGACGGTGACGCTTTCCAGCTTCATGCCGAGCTCATCGGAGATCAGCTGACCGCCGGTCAGGATCGCGATGTCTTCCAGCATCGCCTTGCGGCGATCGCCGAAGCCCGGCGCCTTGACGGCGGCGACCTTCAGTCCGCCGCGCAGGCGGTTGACCACCAGCGTCGCCAGCGCCTCGCCCTCGACGTCCTCCGCGATGATCAAGAGCGGACGGCCGGACTGCACCACGGCTTCCAGCACCGGCAGCATCGCCTGCAGGCCGGAGAGCTTCTTCTCGTGCAGCAGCACGTAGACGTCCTCGAGCTCGGCGGTCATCTTTTCCGCGTTGGTGATGAAGTAGGGCGACAGATAGCCGCGGTCGAACTTCATGCCCTCGACGATGTCGACTTCGGTCTCGAGCGACTTGTTTTCCTCGACGGTAATGACGCCTTCATTGCCGACCTTCTGCATCGCCTGCGCGATCATCTTGCCGATGGCGGCATCGCCATTGGCCGAGATGGTGCCGACCTGGGCGACTTCGGCGGAGGAGGCGACCGGCTTGGCGCGCTTTTCGATGTCCTTGACCACGGCCAACACCGCGATGTCGATGCCGCGCTTCAGATCCATCGGGTTCATGCCGGCGGCAACCGACTTGGCGCCTTCGCGCACGATCGCCTGGGCGAGCACGGTCGCGGTGGTGGTGCCGTCACCGGCGGTGTCGTTGGTCTTGGAGGCGACTTCGCGCAGCATCTGCGCGCCCATGTTCTCGAACTTGTCCTCGAGTTCGATCTCCTTGGCGACGGTAACGCCGTCCTTGGTGATGCGCGGGGCGCCGAAGCTCTTGTCGATCACGACATTGCGGCCCTTCGGGCCGAGCGTCACCTTCACGGCGTTGGCGAGGATATCGACGCCGCGCAGCATGCGTTCGCGGGCGTCTCCGGCGAATTTAACGTCTTTGGCAGCCATTTTATGAACTCCTGAATGATTGGATACGGTCTTGCCGCCTGCCGTCGCCGGGTCTTCTTCCCCTCTCCCCTTGTGGGAGAGGGTGGCACGGACGCGCTGAAAGCGCGTTCGTGACGGGTGAGGGGTCCGTCTCCGCGGATGGAGACCCCTCATCCGGCGCGCTTTGCGCGCCACCTTCTCCCACAAGGGGAGAAGGGAAGTGACCGCGCCGACGGGTGCGGCGGCAGTTAGGCGTGCTTAAACCAGCACGCCCATGATGTCGGATTCCTTCATGATGAGGAGTTCCTCACCGTCGAGCTTGACCTCGGTGCCCGACCATTTGCCGAACAGCACGCGGTCGCCGACCTTGAGGTCGATCGGGATCAGCTTGCCGGCTTCGTCCCGGCCGCCCGGGCCGACGGCCGTGATTTCGCCCTGCGAGGGCTTTTCCTTGGCGCTGTCGGGAATGATGATGCCGCCCTTGGTCTTCTCTTCGGCGTCGATACGCTTGACCACGACGCGGTCATGCAGTGGGCGGAATTTGGATTTGGCCATGAGGTTTCCTCTTTGGAAGGCTTGGTTTCAGGTCTGATTGCCATCAAAATGGCTGCAAATGCCGGGTATTCGACACCGTCCCGGGCGGGACGGCCAAACTCCTTAGCAATCCTTGCCTTAGCAATCGTCGCATTTGAGTGCTAATGTGTGGCCCGGGGAATATGGCTTGGCGCCGATCCTGTCAAGCAAGGGGGGTTAAGGCCTAAAAAAGGTTAAGGCCTTGGTGAGGCCAATATAGGATGCTCCCTGAGAAACCAAATCGGAGCGACGGCGTAATTTGATGGACGTCATTGCTCCGGCACGTGTTTTACGGTTGGCTGCAGGACGGGTGCGGCCAAAAACTTGTTTGGGGGAATGCGATGATCGGGTCTGGTAATGCGCGCGTGGTTGCCAATCTGGCGATCGCTTCAGCGCTCACGATACTCCTGGGGGCGTGCAGCAGCATGAGCCTGCCGTCGCTGTCATCAAGTTCCGCGCCTCCGCCCGAGCCGGGCGTGGCTCCCGACATGCCGGCCACCATCCGCTCCGACGAGATCGTCGGCCGCTGGGGTCTCGCCTCGTACCAGAATCCGAACGACCGGGCCCGCACTGAAAAGATGGCCCGCGATCAGTGCAGGCAGCCTTATGTGATCACCGCCGGCACCTCCGGGGGCGTGGTCATGCATCTGGCCGACCAGGCGACCCCGCAGGAACTGCGCCTCAAGGGCTCTCCGAGCGGCAAGAATTATATCGGCCCGGCCGGACCGACCCCGGGCGAGCAGGACCGAGAGGTCGTCTCGTTCGACGGCCGCGTGCTGGTGACCCGCTTCGTCGACAAGGATGCCGGGGTCCGTTACGGCAACATGGTCTATGTCCGCTGCGCGCCGCGCGCCTGAGCGGATTAAAGCCTTAACCTCATCCGCAATAAAAAACGCCGGCTTCGCGCCGGCGTTTTCTTTTTCTCGACATGACGTCGCCGGGCGTTGCCGCCCGGCGCGCCGGAACGCTTAATCGAACAGCGCGTCGATGTCGTCCTGCGAGGCATGGCCGACGTCGCCGTCGAGCTTCGGACCGTTGAGCAGCTTGGCGTCGCCTTCACGGGTGTCGACGATCGGGGTCGCGTGCGCCTTCAGCGCGTCGACGCCACCCCAGATGTCCATCATGACGTTGATGTGGTTCTCGATGAACTTCATCGTGGTCATCACCTTGCTGATGCGCTGGCCGGTGAGATCCTGGAAGTTGCAGGCTTCGAAGATCGCGATGACGCGTTCCTGGATTTCCTCGCTGAGCAGCTTCTGCTGGTCCGGCGAAGTGGTCTTGGACAGCGCGGTCGCCGCCTGGTCGATCGCTTCGGTGGCTTCCAGAATCTGCTGCGTAGCCTGCTCGGTACCGCCGACGACGGCGCCGAGTTCGCCATTGACCTTGGCCATTTCGCCGCCGTCAAAGCTCTTGCCGTGCAGCGTTGCGATTTCGCGCTTGGTGCGGTTGATGGCGTCGTGAATGAGGTCGAGTTCGACCTTGAGCTTTTCGCACTGCTCGATCTGGGCACGATAGGTTTCCAGCAGCGCCTGGGCTTCGGCGACCTCGCGCGCCACCGACGCATCCGCCGATTCAGTCACGACGGAGCGGCCTTGACCGCCCGCGGCCATCTGGGCGCGGATCGAGCGCAGCTCGCTCATGATCTCGCGATGCATCGGGCCGATGTCGCCGCCTTCGGCAGCCGCGGACACCGGTATTGGCACATCGCCCAAAATGGCCTGTTCGATACGAAAACGTTTGCGACTAACCGACATGATGTATTCCCACCCCTTAACTCCGTGACCTGTTTTAGACAGATGCGATTTAACGTGAGGTTCACGCGGGGAACACATCGCGGCGTAGTCTTCCGCGGGGCGCACACCAGGGATTAACCATGCGTGCGCGGCGTTCACTCAAAATAAACGCTACCGGGCAAATCAGCGCGCAATCGGCGACGTGGTGAATCGAAACGCCGTTTCTGTTTACCAAACCGATGTGGTTTTGACCCTTTATTGACCACGTGCAACGGCGCCGCTCAGGCGTCGCCAAGATCTAACAGTGACGAAACAGTACAGAGTACGTCGATGTTCAGAAAAATGTCTCTCGCGCTCCTTGCGGGCGTGTCGTGCCTTGGCTTCTCCGATTCTGCGTTGGCGATCGACGCCTCTCCGTTCGCCGAGCCCACCGTGATCTACGCCAATCAGCCCGTGCAGCCTGCGCCGGTACGCACCGCTTATGCCGAACGTTCGCAAATGGGCGGCGGCTTCATTGAATTTCTGTTCGGCGATGGGCCGGCGCAGGGCGGCCGCTATCAGCAGCAGCCGGTCTATCAGCAGCAGCCGGATTACCAGCAGCAGCCGGGTTACGGTTATGGCGGCCGGCGCGGCATCCTGCCGCCGATGGATCCGCAAGCGTCGATGCGCCCGCAGCAGGAAGAGGCAATCGAACCGGCGCAGCGCCCGGTCGATCCGAAATATAACAAGCAGGTTGTCGACTATCACGGCAAGGAAGGTGTCGGCACCATCGTCGTCGATACGCCCAACAAGTTCCTGTTCCTGGTGCAGGGCGACGGCAAGGCGCTGCGCTACGGTATCGGCGTCGGCCGCCCCGGTTTCACCTGGTCCGGCATCAAGACGATTTCGGCGAAGAAGGAATGGCCGGCCTGGACCCCGCCGCCGGAAATGCTGGCGCGGCGTCCCGATCTGCCGCGGCACATGGAAGGCGGTCCGCAAAATCCGCTCGGCGCGCGCGCGATGTATCTGGGATCGACGCTCTACCGCATCCACGGCTCCAACGAGCCCTGGACCATCGGCACCAACGTTTCGTCCGGCTGCATCCGGATGCGCAATGAAGACGTGATCGATCTCTACGGCCGCGTCGGCGTCGGCGCCAAAGTCGTCGTCATTTAAGCATAGCGTTTTCGAGCGAAGTGGGATGCCGGTTCGCGTAAAGAAAACGCGTCAAAATTAGAGTCTACCAAACCGGCAAAAACAAACGGCCGCTCGATCGAGCGGCCGTTTTCTTTTTCAGATGTGACGTCGTTCAGGCTTAATCGTCGTCGCCGCCGCCGTCACCGTCGAAGCCGTCGGAATCATGATCCATGTCGTCATAATTGTCGTCGTTCGATGTGTCGTCGAACAGCCCGGTGCGCGAACTTCCGGACGAGCCGATGTCGTTGGCGCCGGCCTCCCGCGCCAGGTCGCCGCCGGATTGATCGCTGCCGCCCGGCCGCCGGTCTTCAACGCTGCCGCGATGACCACCGGTATCGCCGCCGAAGGCCGACTGCTGGTTGCCGCCGCCGCCCATCATCGAGCGGATGCTGCCGAGCAGCATCGATCCGCCGACCACGCCGGCCGCCGCCGCCGCTGCCGTTCCGAGGAACGAGCCGCCACCACCGCCGCCGAACGGCGGTTGCTGCTGCGGCTGACCATAGGCAGGCTGCTGCCCGTAGCCGGGCTGGCCGTATTGTCCGGGTCCTTGTTGTCCTTGCGTCTGTTGCACCACCTCGCCGCTGTTCCAGACCGGGCGGCCGCCCATGCCAGGCGAGCGGACATTAGGTACAGAGCCTTGAGGTACAGAGCCTTGCGTCACCGAGCCGCGCGGCTGGCTCTGCCCGAAGATCGTGTCACGCATTGAATCGAGGAAACCGCCGGATTGATTCTGTTCGCCCGCATGTCCGGCTTCCAGTTGCTGGATGCGGTCGTTGGCGCGCTTCAGCGCCTCGTCCTGCACCAGCGCCGTCTGCACCAGCGCATAGACGGCATTGGGTGCACCACGCAGGCCTTGCATGATCGCGGACATGGCTTCGGGATCGCGCGGGGTGTTCTCCAGCTTGGCAAGGCGGTCGAAAAGATCGTCAATCAGTTGGCGTTCTTGCGGTGTCATGGCGTTCTCCATCGCGTCGAGTGCCTCGAAGCGCGGGGCAGATGTAGGGCGGGGTTTGTGTCGCAAGTAGTGGGAGCGCAGATTAAATTTCTGTATGCGACAAAACGACCGGCCGGTTTATTGAGCAAACTCAAGCCAGTGTAACATTGTTCCGCGCCAGCAGCGGCGGCAATTGCGCGCCGGCGAGAAACGCGTGCTCGCTTTCGCGCTGTGTGGTCAGGGGATCGAGGCTGATGAGGGTTTCGTCGACGAAGCCCGGATGACACATCACGAGCCCGCCCTCCGGCATGCCATCCAGGAATTGTCCCATCAGGACGCCGAAATCGGGCGTCTTCGAAAAATCATAGGCGCCGGCAAAGGCCGGATTGAACGGGATACCGGCATGGGTGGCGAGCTTGCGAAACCGTGAGCTGAGAACATCGAGCAGCAGCGCCTTGGGCGCGGCGAGCCGTTTCGCCAGCGGTTGAAGGCGCCCGCCCTGGCGAACCCAGGCTCCGGGCGCGGCCTGCTGCACCGCGCGCAGAAACGCATCGCGCACCTGCGGGAAGAGTTGCGCATGCTGATGGGCGTCGACGAAATCCGGCGGCCGGCCGAACAGATCCTGGAACGCCGCCAGCTGATCGATCAATTCGGCATGAATCATTTCAGGGTCGAGCCGCCGCAACAGGCCCGATCGCAGCATCGCCGGCAGCGGCAGAAACATGCCCCCATCGGTCGGTCTGAAGTGCATCGTCAGCGGCCGGAATGGCGCGGTCAGCGTCGCATGCAGGCCGATCGCGCAGCGCGGGCTGCCGGCGGCGGCGTCCTGCAGCGCCGTGACCTCGGCGCGGCCGATCGCCGGGCCGACCACCATCACCGATGTCGCATTGAGCCGGCCCTGGCCGATCAGCTCGCGAATGGCGCGATTGACGCCCTCGCTGATCCCGTAATCATCGGCGCACAGCCAGATACGGCGCGGCGGCGCGGCATCGTTCATTCCGCGGCGGTCCGTTCGCTGACGCTTGCGGCGGTCGTTTCGTCCGCGTGCTTCTCGGAGTGTTCGGCAACGAAATAGATCGGACGCGCTTTCAGCTCCGACAGGATCTTGCCGATATATTCACCGACGATGCCGATCATGATCAGCTGCACGCCGCCGATCGTCATCAGGCCGATCACGAGCGAGGGATAGCCGGGGACCTGCTTGCCCGTGGTCAAGACTTCCCAGAGAATAGTCAGGCCGAACAGAAAGGCGCCCACGGCGAGCAGCACGCCGAGCAGGCTGGCAAAGCGCAACGGCGCCACGGAGAACGAGGTCAGCCCCTCGATCGACAGGCCCACCAGCCGGCCGGCGCTGAAGGTGGTGACGCCGTGCGCGCGCGGCGCCGGCTCGTAGTCGACGCGGATCTGGCGGAAACCGATCCAGCTCGCCAGACCCTTGAAGAAACGATTGCGCTCGGGCAGCTGCTTGAGCGCTGCCGCGGCGCGCGGCGACAGCAGGCGGAAGTCGCCGGCATCCTCGGGAATTTTTTGCCGTGCGCCGTAATTGATCAGCGCGTAGAAGCCGTGCACGGCAAGACGCCGCAGAAACGATTCATTGTCGCGATGCGCTTTTGCCGTATAGACGACGTCGTAGCCGTCATCGATCCAGTGGCCGACCAGCTTCTCGACCAGGGTCGGCGGATGCTGGCCGTCGCCGTCCATGAACAGCACCGCGCCGCGCCGCGCATGGTCGAGCCCCGCCATCAAGGCAGCTTCCTTGCCGAAATTGCGCGACAGCGACACCACCTGAACGTCGAGCGCGTCGGCCTTCAGCCCGCGCGCGATGCTAAGCGTGGTATCGGCGCTGCCGTCGTCGACATAGACCACTTCGCTGGCGAGGCCGTAGCGCTGCCGCAATGTCCTGGCGAGGCCGATCAGCCGCTCGTGCAGCAACGCGAGCCCGGCGGCCTCATTATAAACAGGCACGACAATCGACAGCCCCCGCGCCGCGGCGCTCGCCGCGGTGGTGGACAGGCCGGAAACGTCAGAGCCAAGCGTCATCGATCAGGTTCCAAATCATCCATATGTTTTGAGCATGATCTCTTCGGAAAACCGGTGCCCACTTTTCCGGATCATGCTCCCAACAGCATATGTTACTTGCCACTAGCTGTCGCTACGATGAACGAAAACAAGAGCCGCCTTGAAAACACAGCCGCCTTATTGTCGCAGGAACGCCTCAAGCCTGGCGAACAGCGGGTTTTCCCGGTCGAGCACATATTCGAGGGAAGCCACCGAAACCGTGTCGGCGCCGTGCTCGCGCAGGAAGCTGCCGAGCGCGTAAAGCTTCGACGGCGGGCAGTGCAGCGTCAGCATGCCCGACGAGGTCGGGCCGCCGAACGGGGCGACGACACCGAAGCGGTTATGCGCCTCGGTCAGCAGCCTGTCGTTGCAGCCGGCAAAGCGGGTGCGGACTTCGCGATATTTGGCGGCGCGGGCTCGTGCGGCAATGTGATCGAGGATGACGCGCGCGGTCTCGCGCGCCCCGCTCGACCAGTCGGCATCCTTTGAGGCGACGAGGTTGGCCTGGCTGCGCAGGATCACGCCGTCGTCGAGCACCTTGAGGCCGTTGGCGACGAGGGTGGCACCCGTTGTCGTGATATCGACGATCATCTCGGCGGTGCCGACCGCGGGCGCGCCTTCGGTGGCGCCGGCGCTCTCGACGATGCGGTAATCGACCACGCCATGCGTGGCAAAGAAGTTTCGGGTCAGGTTGATGTATTTGGTCGCGACCCGCATCCGCCGGTTATGCTGCGCGCGGAAACCCGTCGTGACGTCGTCGAGATCGGCCATGGTGCGGACGTCGATCCAGGCCTGCGGTACCGCGACCACGACATTGGCGCTGCCGAAGCCGAGATTGTCGATCAACAGCACGCGCTTGTCGGCGTCGACGATGCTTTCGCGCAGGAGATCTTCGCCGGTCACACCAAGATGCACCATGCCGCGGGCGAGCTGCGAGGCAATCTCGCTCGCCGAGAGATAGGCGATCTCGACATTGTCGAGCCCGGAGATGGTGCCGCGATAATCGCGCGCCCCGCGCGGCTTGGCTAGGCTGAGACCGGCGCGCGTGAAGAACGCTTCGGCTTCTTCCTGCAGGCGGCCCTTGGAGGGAACGGCGAGAACGAAGGGCGCGGTCATGATGCGTTCCCGGCCGGTTTGCGGAGTTGCGTCAGGGCTTCGATCCAGACCGAGAAGCCGACCGCCGGGATCGGCGCCGCCGAGCCGAGCTGGGTCATCAGCCCGTCATAGCGCCCGCCTGCCACCAGCGGCTCGATGCCATTGCCCAAGATGTTTGTTGTGCCGTGCAGTTCGAATTCGAAGCCGGTGTAGTAGTCGAGGCCGCGTCCGAAGGCGGTCGAAAAGCGCGTCAGGCTGGTGTCGATGCCGCGCGCGGCCATGAAGCCGACGCGGCTTTCGAGCTGATCGATCGCCGCCGTCAAATTGAGTCTTGTGTCCTCGGCCAGCGCGCGCAGTTGCGCCACCGCGTCGTCAGGGTCGCCCGCGATGGCAAGAAAGCGCTTGATGGTCGTGAGCGCGTCGCGCGGCAGCGCGCCGCTCTTGAGCGTCGATTGTTCGAGGAAGCGGTCGGCGATTTCGGCGACCGTGCGGCCGCCGACATTGGTGGTGCCGGCGATCGACATCAGGTCAGTGACCAGCGCCAGCGCGGCCTTGCGGTCGGAGCCGGCAAGGGCTGCCAGCACGCCTTCATATTCGTTGCGGCCGGGGGCGGTCGCCAGTGTCAGTTGCTCGATGTCCTGGGTGAGGCTGACCTTGCGGTTGAAATCCTTGATCAGCCGCCGCTTCCAGACCGGATAAAGTTCGAGCGCATCGATCAGCGCGGTGAACAGCGCGACGTCGCCGGTGCGGATTTCGACATCGCTCAGGCCAAACGCCGAAGTCGCCTCCAGCGCCAGCGCCAGCATTTCCGCATCCGCCGCGGCGCGGTCCTGCCGGCCGAAGGATTCGATGCCGGCCTGCAGGAATTGGCTCGGCTGGCCGTCGCGATAACGGAACACCGGCCCAAGATAGCTGAAGCCCGCGGGCTGGCCGGCACGCCCCGAGGCCAGATAGTCCCGCGCCACCGGAATGGTGAGATCGGGACGAAGGCAGAGCTCCTCGCCACTGGCGTCGGTGGTCAGATAGAGGCTCTTGCGGATGTCCTCGCCGGAGAGGTCGAGGAACGGGTCGGCCGGCTGCAGGATATCGGGCTGGGCCTGGACGTAGCCCGCCTGCGCAAACGACAAAAGCAGCGCGTCCGCCCATGTGGCGGACCCGGCGGCACCATCGATGGCGGCGGTTACGGTCATTTCGCGTCCAAATATCCCGAAAAACGGGTTCCAAGAGGTATCAAGCGTTTGTTGGCGGAGGCCTTAGCATGGCCGGGGCAGGGTTTCGACAGAGATTGGTGTCGTCACTTAACGCGGGGTTCAATGAGGCTTGACGGCCTCGGCTGCCTGACCCGGACCGGCCCAGTCGCCGAGCGCGGCCTGCACCAGTGCCAGCGCCGCGACGCCGGCCGTATCGGCGCGCAAAATTCGGGGGCCGAGCGAAAGCCGCAGCGTTCGCGGCTGGCGCAGCAGCAGCGCGCGCTCTTCCGCGGCAAATCCGCCTTCGGGACCGATCAGGATGTCGATGCCGTCAGCCGTTAACCCGTTTTGCAGCGCCTGCAGCGGCGAGGCGGTTTCCGCCGCCTCGTCGCAGAAAACCAGGAGACGCTCCGGCTGGCGCTGGCTCAGAAACCGATCGAGCGGCATCGGCTCGGCAACATCGGCGAGACTCAGGATGCCGCATTGCTCGGCGGCCTCGATGACATTGGCGCGCATCCGCTCGCCATTGACCCGCGAGACCTGGGTGAAACGCGTCAACACCGGCTGCAGCTTCGAGGCGCCCATCTCGACCGCCTTCTGCACCATGTAGTCGAGCCGGGCGTGTTTTAACGGGGCAAAGACGTAGGCGATGTCGGGCAGGCAATCCTGCGGCCGGTTCTGGATGAGGATCTCAAGGCTGTCGGGCCGCTTCCGCCCGATAATCTGCGCCTGCCATTCGCCGTCGCGGCCGTTGAACACCAATATCGATTCGCCGGCGGAAAGCCGCAGCACATTGCCGAGATAATTGCTCTGATTGCGCTCCAGCATGACCCTTTCGCCCGGGCTCAAGGGGGCATCGACGAACAGGCGAGGGGCACGAAAATCGAGTTCAGGCATCTGTGATTGTTCCGTTTCGTGCCGGTTTTAGCCTAAAGGGTTAGAATCCGGGGACAATTTAATGATTCGGTGCGGCCCAGCGCCGCGCTGCCGCCTAAATCCACGGGTTGTTAAGGGCCGGCAGGAATCGTAAAAAGCCCCGTCGGAATTGTGCTTCGATCGGAAGTCGCCCGGGCCCTGCTGGACCTTTGCCGGAGAAACACCTTTGATAATCCGCCGTCTCATTGTGCCCCTGACGATTGCCGTCGTGACCATTCACGCGGGGCAGGCCTTTGCGCAGAGCGCATTTCCGGCGCCATTGCCCGGACAGGCTGCCCCCGCAAGCAACGCATCGCCGTTCCCGCCGGTGAACGGCGCAGCCCCCGCGGCGTCGGTGGGTGGTCCTTCACCGTTCCCGGCGACCGGGGCCGCCCCTGTGGCGGGCGCGGGCGGGGGCTCGGCATTCGACCGTGGACCGCCACCGCCGCAAGCGGGCGGCGCGGCGGATGCCTGCATGAAGGGGTTCGTCCCCCTGCGCGAGGATGCCGAGAAGCGCGGCAAGCTGATCAAGGCCGCGAGCGATCGCAAGGCGTCGCCGGACGAGGCCTGCAAGCTGATCAGAAATTACAGCGCTGCCGAAATGAAGATGCTCAAATATGTCGAGACCAATTCGGCGAAATGCGGAATTCCGCCGCAGATCGCCGAGCAGCTCAGGAACGGCCACAAGAACACCGAGAAAATGCAGACCCAGGTCTGCACGGTCGCGCAGCAGGGGGCGCAGGCGCAGCGAGCGGCCGCGCCGAGCCTGAGCGAAGCGCTCGGCTCTTCGGCGGCGCTGCCCGAGGCGCAAACCGTGCGGAAGGGCGGCAGCACGTTCGATACGCTGAACGGCAACGTTCTTACGCGATGACCGCCTCCCGATGAGCGACGTCACGACCCGCGTTGCCGATGCCACCGGCAACTGGGTCGATACGCGTGCGCCGTCCTGGTCGCGGCCCTATTTGCGCCTTGCCCGTTTCGACCGACCGATCGGCTCCTGGCTATTGCTGATGCCGTGCTGGTGGTCGGCGGCGCTGGCCGCCGGCATCGCGCGCGACACCAGTCAATTGTGGCTCGTCATCGTGCTGTTCTTCATCGGCGCCTTCGTGATGCGCGGGGCGGGGTGCACCTGGAACGACATCACCGATCGCGACCTCGACGCCAAGGTCGAGCGCACGCGGTCGCGGCCGATCCCGGCCGGGCAGGTGAATGTGCCGCAGGCACTTGCGTGGCTGGTGCTGCAGGCGCTGATCGGGCTTGCGGTGCTGCTGCAGTTCAACCGCTTCGCGATCATGACCGGCATCGCGTCGCTGATCATCGTCGCGGTCTATCCCTTCATGAAGCGCATCACCTGGTGGCCGCAGGTCGTGCTCGGCCTCGCCTTCTCATGGGGCGCCTTGATGGGATTTGCGGTCACGCTGGGCCGGATCGATGTCACCGCGCTCGTGCTCTATGCCGGCTCGATCGCCTGGGTGATCGGCTACGACACCATCTACGCGCATCAGGACGCCGAGGACGACGCGCTGATCGGCGTCAAATCAACCGCGCGTCTGTTCGGCGCGGCGACGCATCGCGCGCTGGTCGTGTTCTATTCACTGGCGGTGGTACTGATCGGCGTGGCGCTGGTGCTGGGCGGGGCGCGATGGCCTGCATGGATCGGGCTGGTCGCATTTGCCGCCCATCTCGTCTGGCAGATCCGGCGGCTCGACATCAGCGATCCCACGCTGTGCAAGCGGATATTTTATTCCAACCGCGATGCGGGGCTGTTGCTGTTTGCGGGCCTGCTGGTGGATGCGGTGATGCGGGCTAATTCGTAGGGTGGGCAAAGGCGCTCTTGCGCCGTGCCCACCATGCATCTCCGAGTATCAATGAAGATGGTGGGCACGCTTCGCTTTGCCCACCCTACAAGCTCAATCCCTTGCGATGATCTCGTGCTCGCCCTGATGAATATTCGCGGGGTTGAGCAAATCGCCGGCGCGGCGGCGCACCAGAAATTTCGGCCGGCGGCCGCGGATCGCATTGTGGCGGCGGCGGCGCCGAGCGGGTTCGCAGGCCTTGTCTTCCGGCAATTGCGGAAGCGCAAAAATCTCGCTCCACATCTGCCAGGCGGAAGTGATCTCCTCAGGCTCGGAACTGACGCCAAGCGGAATGTTAAGCGAGGGATCGCGATGCACCAGCACCAGCATCTGCGCGTCGTCGAGACCGCGCAAAGCCACGCCGAGAAAATCGCTGACGCGAACATTGACGGCCATCTGCATGCCGTGGACGGCACGGCGCAGCACGACGCGTTCGCGGTGAAGTTCGATCTGCCGCACGCCGCCGTCGGCGCGGGTGTCCTGCGCATCGAAGCGGAGCGGAAGGGAAAGAGGGTCGAGCCGCAATGCGCGGCCCGACCCGGCGGGATTGATCCCGCTTGTTGCTGTTTGACGCCTCACGGCTTTAGTCTCCCCGCCGGAATTATGTTCCCGGTCGATGTGTGAGACCTTAGCCGAGCGGTTTCCGTTTCGGCTTAAAAAGGCTGGTTAACCCATGGTCACCGGCGCCGCTTCTGCCCGCATGATTGACAAGACCTTGGCGCGCATGATTGACGAGTCCTTGCTTTGAAGCCGAAAATGATTGGCTTTTGAGGCGTCAAAATGCTTGAAATCCCCGTGAATCAGGCACATCTGATGGGTCGGCCGATTTGCGTCCCAACTCGCTTCAATGTCAGGGATTTTGTTTGTGAACTCTTCACCATCCAAGCCTTCATCTTCCGCGACCTCGGACCTGTTCGACCAATCGGGGCTCTCGACGCTGGCGCAGCGGCTGGTCGAGGCCGCCAAGCGCGCCGGCGCCGATGCGGCTGATGCGGTCGCGGTGCGCGGCGTCAGCCAAGGCGTCGAAGTGCGCGATGGCCGCGTCGAGGAATCCGAGCGCTCGGAAGGCGACGATGTCGGATTGCGCGTGCTGGTCGGACAGCGCCAGGCGGTGGTTTCGACCAACGACATCAGCGGCGATGGTATTTCGAAACTGGCCGAGCGCGCGGTCGCGATGGCGAAGGTCGCGCCCGACGACAAATATGTCGGTCTCGCCGATCCTTCACTCCTGGCACGCGAGTTCGCCGATCTCGACCTGCTCGATCGCACGGTTCCCTCGACCTCCGAACTCGAACGCCGCGCCGTAGAAGCGGAGGCCGCGGCGCTTGCGGTCAAGGGCGTGACGCGATCCGGCGGCGCGTCGGCATCGAGCGGCATCGGCGGCATGGTGCTGGTGACTTCGACCGGGTTCCACGGCTCGTATTTGCGATCGAGCCAGGGCATCTCGATGACGGCGATATCGGGCGAGGGCACCGGGATGGAGCGCGACTACGACTACACGTCGGCGCCGCATGCCTCCGATCTCGCCGCGCCCGAAAGCGTCGGCCGCAAGGCGGGCGAGCGCACGGTGGCGCGCGCCAATCCGCGCAAGGTCGAGACCTGCAAAGTGCCCGTCGTGTTCGATCCGCGGGTCTCCGGATCGCTGGTCGGCCATCTCGTCGGCGCCGTCAACGGCGCTTCGATCGCGCGCAAGACCAGTTTCCTGAAGGACCGCATGGGCGAGCAACTGTTCGCCAAGAACATCCGCATCATCGACGATCCCCTGCGGGTGCGCGGATTGCGTTCGCAGACCTTCGATGCCGAAGGCGTCACGGTGAAGAAGCTCGCGATCATCGACGAGGGCGTGCTGACCTCGTGGCTCCTCGACACCGCGACCGCGCGCGAACTCGGACTGGTCACGACCGGCCATGCGCATCGCGGCGTGTCGTCGTCGCCGTCGCCGGGATCGTACAATCTGCACATGGAGGCCGGCGAGCCGACGCCGGCCGAGTTGATCGCGGATATCAAGCAGGGCTTTTACGTCACCGATTTGATCGGCTCCGGCGTCAACGGCGTCACCGGCGATTACAGCCGCGGCGCGTCCGGCTTCTGGATCGAGAACGGCGAGATCACCTATCCCGTCAGCGAGGTGACGATTGCGGGCCATCTCTTGCCGATCTTCAAGTCGCTGACTGCAGCCAACGATCTGGAATTCCGCTATGGCGTCAATGCGCCGACGGTGCGCATCGAGGGTTTGACGCTTGGCGGACGCTGATACGCTGGACACGACAAAGGCGCGCGACGCCGCGCTGCTGACGGAGACGGTGCGAGAGGCGGGGGCGCTGGCGCTGTCGTTGTTTCGCACTGAATTGAAGAACTGGACCAAGGGCGCCTCGTCGCCGGTGTCGGAAGCCGACATCGCCGTCAACGATCTCGTCGAAAGCCGGCTTCGCGCGGCAACGCCGGACTATGGCTGGCTGTCGGAAGAAAGCGTCGACGACGAGGCGCGCCTCGGCAAGAAACTGGTCTGGATCGTCGATCCCATCGATGGCACCCGCGCCTATCTGGCCGGCCGCGAAGACTGGTGCGTGAGCATTGCGCTGGTGGCCGATGCGACGCCGCTGCTGGCGGCGGTGTTCGCGCCGGCGACCGACGAATTCTTCTTTGCGATGCGTGGGCAGGGCGCCACGCGCAACGGCAGGCGCGTGTTCGCGACCGCGGGCACGGATCTGGATTTTCCCCGCATGGCCGGCCCCAAGCCGCTGGTGCAGCGGCTGAGCCCGTCACCCGATGAGATCACGCTGTTTCCGCGAATCGGTTCATTGGCGCTTCGGCTGTGCCGGGTCGCCGACGGCAGCCTGGACGCCGCTTTTGCGGGCGGTCAGAGCCGCGATTGGGACCTTGCGGCGGCGAATTTGATCGTGCAGGAAGCCGATGGTAGGATGACGGCGCTCTCGGGGGACACGATTGAGTATAATCGCCGGGAGGTGACGCACGGGGTGCTGGTGGCTGCGGGACGTGATCGGCATGCGCGCATTGTCGAGCATTTTCGAATCCGTCCACTGCCCTGAACACGCCGGATCTGCGTCACGGTTCGTCACGCCACTCATCATGCGATACGCCTCAACAACCTTGCTTGCCGGGCACCTCGTTAGGAACAACCATCATGCCAGATAGTGCCCCGCCGCAACTGCTTCATCTCGTCATCGGCGGCGAGTTGACCGATCTCGAACACACGACGTTCAAGGATCTCGACCAGGTCGAGATCGTCGGCGTGTTTCCCAATTACGCCACCGCCCATGCGGCCTGGAAGGCGAAGGCGCAGCAGACCGTGGACAACGCCCATATGCGCTATTTCGTGGTCCACCTCCACCGGCTGCTCGATCCGGGGCAAGACACTAAGCAAGATACCAAGCAGGATACCAAACAAGACGCGAAGCCTGCCCGTTGAAACGATTCCTTCGCGATTTGCTGCGCAGCAGCTGGCTTCAGCGCGCGCTCGGTGTTCTTGCGGCCGAATATCTGCGGCTGGTCTGGCTGACCAACAAGTTCAGCTACGAACCGGCTGACGTCTACGACCAGGTCGAGCCCGTCATGCCGGCGATCCTCGCGTTCTGGCACGGCCAGCATTTCATCACGCCGTTCATCAAGACCAAGGAGAGCCATCGCGCCAAGGTCCTGATCTCGCGGCATCGCGACGGCGAATTCAACGCCATTGCGGCCGAACGGCTCGGCATCGGCACCATCAGGGGTTCCGGCGACCACGGCGGCGCCTTTCACCGCAAGGGTGGCGTCGGCGCGTTCCGCGAGATGGTGCAGGCGCTGGAGCAGGGGTGGAATGTCGCGACCACCGCCGACGTGCCGAAGCGGGCGCGGGTAGTGGGCCTCGGCCTCATCATGCTGGCGCGGGAGTCCGGGCGGCCGATTCTCCCCTTTGCGATGGTGACCAGCCGGTTCATCCGGCTGAAAAATTGGGACTCTTCCACCATCAATTTGCCATTCGGCAGGGGTGCCGTGGTAGGCATTGATGCGGTTTTTGTGCCGCCGGACGCCGACGCAGAGACCATGGAAAAACTGCGCCAACAGGTAGAGACTTATCTGAACGAAGCGACCCGTCGCGCCTATGCGGCTGTCGGTCGTCCGGAGGCCGCCCTTGGTTAATTCGCTGCCGCTGCCGATGACGTTGCGCGTCTACCGGAGCCTGTCGTCCGCGATGGTGCCGCTGGCGCCTGCGTTCATCAACCGGCGGCTGAAGCTCGGCAAGGAAGATCCGGCGCGCGTCAGTGAGCGCCGCGGCGTGAGCGCCGATGTTCGCCCGGTCGGGCCGCTGGTGTGGATTCACGGCGCCAGCGTCGGCGAGGTGCTGGCCTCGGCAGCGCTGGTCGAGCAGCTGCGGGCGCTGAACCTGCGCATCCTCCTCACCTCGGGCACGGTGACCTCGGCGGCGGTCGTCGCCAAGCGGTTTCCGCCCGACGTCATCCATCAATATGTCCCCTACGACTCGCCGCGCTATGTCGCGCGGTTTCTCGACCATTGGCGTCCGTCGCTGGCGCTGTTCATCGAATCCGACCTGTGGCCGAATTTGATCCTGTCGAGCGCGGCGCGCCGCGTGCCGATGGTGCTGATCAACGGCCGCATGTCGCCTCGCTCGTTTCCGCGCTGGCGGCGTGTCTCCGGCACCATCTCGGCGCTGCTCGGCCGGTTCGAACTGTGCCTCGCGCAGTCGGAAACCGATGCCGACAGGTTTTCGACGCTTGGCTGCCCCAACGTCGTGACGACAGGCAATCTGAAGCTCGACGTTCCAGCACCACCGGCGGATCAAGCCAAGCTGGAGCGGCTGATGGCGATGACGCGCGGCCGTCCGGTCGTCATCGCCGCCTCCACCCATCCCGGCGAGGACGAGATGCTGGCGGAGGCGCACAAGACGCTCGCCGGATTCTTTCCGAACCTTTTGACCGTGATCGTGCCGCGGCATCCCGACCGCGGCGAGGCGATCGCGCGCATGGTCGAGGCGTCGGGCCTGCACGCGTCGTTGCGTTCGCGCGAGGAACTCCCGACCGCAGCAACCGACATCTATGTCGCCGACACCATGGGCGAACTCGGGTTGTTCTACCGATTGTCGCCGATCGTGTTCATGGGCGGATCGCTGGTCGAGCATGGCGGACAAAATCCGATTGAGGCGGTCAAGCTCGGCGCCTCGATCGTCCATGGCCCGCACGTCTTCAATTTCGGCGACGTCTATGAGGCGCTCGATCAGGCCGGCGGCGCGCGAAAAGCCGACACCCAGGAGGCCCTGGTCAAGCAACTCGGTCAGCTGCTCGCCGATCCCAGGGCGCGCGAAATATCGCTCAAAGCCTCCGAGCGCGTGGTCGAACAGCTCGGCGGCGCTCTGGATCGCACGATGATCGCCCTCGAGCCGTATCTGTTGCAGCTGCGGCTCGAAATGGGAGCCGCGAATGCGTGAGCCGCGCTTCTGGCACGGCCCGCCTTCCCTCAAATCCGATCTATTGACACCGCTCGCCGCCCTCTACGGCGCCATCGCCGCGAAACGGATGCAGCGCGAGGGGCTGGATGCCGGCGTCCCCGTTATTTGTATCGGCAATTATCACGTCGGCGGCGCCGGCAAGACGCCGACCGTGCTGGCGCTGGCGAAGCTGCTCCGCGAGCTCGGTGAAACGCCTGTGGTGCTCAGCCGCGGCTATGGCGGAAAATTGCGCGGGCCAGTGCGGGTCGATCCGGAGCGGCATGCCGCCGCCGATGTCGGCGACGAACCGCTGATGCTGGCGGCGACGCTGCCGGTGGTGGTCTCGCGCCAGCGCGCCGACGGCGTTCCGCTGGCGCGTTCGCTGGCGGCGTCCGTGATCCTGATGGATGACGGTTTCCAGAGCCCGGCTGTCGCCAAGGACGCCTCGCTGATCGTGATCGACGCCGGCCGTGGCCTTGGCAACGGACAGGTGTTTCCCGCCGGTCCCCTGCGTGCGCCGTTATCGCCGCAAATGGCGCGCACTGATGCGCTCATCATCGTCGGCAACGGCAAGGCGGCGGACGGCGTCGCGGCCGATATCGCCGCGCAGGACAAGCCGGTGCTGCGCGCGCGCCTTGTGCCGAACCAGGATTCGGTGGCTTCGCTGCGCGGCAAGCGCGTGCTGGCCTTCGCCGGCATCGGCGATCCCGCGCGGTTCTTCGGCACGCTGACGGCAAGCGGCGTTGACGTGGTCCGGCAGCACGCCTTCGCCGATCACCACGCGTTCTCCAGCGCCGAGATCGACAGCCTGATCGCCGAGGCCGGCCGCGACGCGCTGACGCTGGTGACGACGGAAAAGGATCTGGCGCGGCTGAGAGTAGGCGGCGGATTGCCGGATTGGGCGACAGCGATCGTACCGTTCGCGGTGACGCTGGAGTTTGAGGATCGCGCGAAGCTGAAGAGGTTCGTGACCGATCAACTTTTCAAGGCGCGCGAGAGAAAAATTCGCACCGCGTCGTCCCGGGCTTGACCCGGGACCCATACTCCGCGGCGGTTGTGATTGAAGAGGGTATCTAACGCCAGCGCCTCACCGATGGGCTGCGGCGTATGGGTCCCGGCGTTCGCCGGGACGACCAAAAATTCAACCCTGCGTCTTCAGCGCGCCGGGAAAATGCCGCTGCAGCACGGCTGATGGCACCGAATAGGCTTCCTGCAGATCGACGCTCCAGTATTTCAACTCGTCGAGCGGGATCCGCACATCCGATATGGCGCAGCGCACATAGGTTCCCGGCGAGACCACGCGGAAATCGCCATCCAGATATTGCACCTGCGCTTCGCCATGTCCCGAGGGACCGAATTTATTCAGCACCGTCAACTCTCCGACAGGTCGGCCAATTCACAGGGCCGACTAAAGTGTATTTTCCAAATCCGATTTATCACAGATAGGTTGGGCTGTCCGCTCCCGAAACCCACCCGCAAAAAGCCACCTGCAAAAAACCACCTGATTGTGATGAATTTTTGCCGATTGCGCGTGATAACCTCCTGATTATGTTCGCTTTGCCCCGAGCGCCATTTTGACCCGGCGAAATCAGATGCGCCCAGCGACGCTGCTATTCCTGACGCTGTTTGCCGCGGCCTGCGCTACCGTGCCGCTTGCCGCTTCGGCCGCGCCATTACCGGCTCCCAGGCAGGTCGATATCCCCGCGCCAAAGCTCAACTTGCACGCCCAGCTCTACAAGCCTGACGGTGACGGGCCGTTTCCCACCGTGATCGCGCTGCATGGCTGCGGCGGGCTGAGTGGGCATTCCGAGCCGGTATTGCCGCGCTACCGCGACTGGGTCGAACAGCTATTGAAGGCGGGACACGCGGTCGTGCTGCCGGACAGTTACGGCTCGCGCGAACTCGGCCCGCAATGCCGCGACAAGGAGCGCCGCGTGCTGGCGCGCCGCGAGCGGGTGGCCGATATCGTGGCGACGCGGCGATGGCTGGCGCAGCAGGCCTGGGTGGCGCAGGATCGCGTCAGCCTGATGGGATGGGCGAACGGGGCCAGCGCCCTGTTGTGGGCGGTGCGTCCGCAAGCCTGGCGCAATGACGGGCCGGATTTCCGCTCGGCAGTCGCCTTCTATCCGGATTGCCGGATTTCCGCCGGCCTCGGCTGGAGCGCGCGGGTGCCGACGCTGCTGCTGATCGGCGCCAAGGACGACGTCAGTTCGCCATCGGCCTGCCGCCAGATGGTGGAGGGCGCCCGCGGCCGCAGCGCGCTGGCGCGGATCGAAATCTACCCCGGCGCGCCGCACGATTTCGACCGCGCCAACCTGCCGCTCCGTGCGCTCGGCGGCGGCGACGCCGGCCAGCCGGAACGCGGCCACATCGGCACCGACGCTGAGGCGCGCATCGATTCGCAAAAGCGCGTGGCGGAATGGCTGGCGCGGTGATGGTGGCAGGCAACATTCATCGTCATGGCCGGGCTTGTCCCGGCAATCCACGTCTTCTTTCTTAATTCCGCTAAGTCGTGGATGCCCGGGACAAGCCCGGGCATGACGGCGAGAGAAATTGTCGACTAAAACAAACTGCCCTGATCGACCGGCTTGACTGCGCGCTTGGGCGCAAGCGTCTTGGTTTCCCGCCGGGCAAGGGTCGGCTGGCTGGTCGGCGCTGACGTTGCCGCCGGCCGGTCCGCATCCGCCGTCGCCGCGACGCGGCCGTCGGCGAACTCGATCGACAGGGGCGCGCCGGGGCCGATCGAGGCGGCGGCATGCACGGCGTGGCCGTGTTCGTCGCGGACCAGGGCAAACCCGCGCGCCAGCACGCCGCGATACGACAGCGCCGACAGCAACTGGCCGCTATGGGCGACGCGGGCCTCACACCGCTGCATCGCGGTCACCAGCGCGCGGCGCGCGCGCTCGGCTAATCTTAGCGTGCGTTCGCGGTCGCGCGCGATCGCGTTGCGCTGTGCCTGGGCGTTGGACAGTTTTGACGCCTTCAGCCTGACCTCAAGCCCGGCAAAGCGATCGCGCCGGTTGCGTAAGAGGGCGCGCGCGGAAAGCGTGATGCGCTCGCCGGAGACGATGAGGCGCTGCCTGGCGTGAGCGACCTGTCCGCGCAGCACCTTCAATGTCAAGCCGGCGCTGAGCTGCGAGAAGCGGCGATGATGCGCGTTGGTGTTGGCTTTCAAGCCGCGGGGCAGGGCGCTACCTGCGCTGTCCAGCCGCTGCCGCGGGATCGCCAATAATTCGCTGGCCGCGGGCAAGGCGCGGGCCGCGGCGCGCAATTCATTGCGGCGGCTTTCCTGGCCGCGCAGCCAGCACACCATGGTGCGGCGCGCCAACCCTGCGACCTCGACCAGCAATTCGCTGCGCACCGGCACGGCCATTTCGGCGGCCGCCGTCGGCGTCGGCGCGCGCTTGTCGGCGGCGAAATCGATCAGCGTGATGTCGGTCTCGTGGCCGACCGCCGAGATCAGCGGGATCATGCTTTCGGCCGCGGCGCGAACCACGATCTCCTCGTTGAACGACCAGAGGTCTTCCAGCGAGCCGCCGCCGCGCGCGACGATCAGCAGATCCGGTCGCGGAATTTTGCCACCCTCGGGCAGCGCATTGAAGCCGCGGATCGCCGCCGCAACCTGCTCGGCCGAGCCTTCGCCCTGGACCTTCACCGGCCACACCAGCACGCGGCGCGGAAACCGATCCTGCAATCGATGCAGGATGTCGCGGATCACGGCGCCGGTCGGCGAGGTCACGATGCCGATCACTTCCGGCAGCCATGGCAATAATTGCTTGCGCGCTTCGTCGAACAGGCCTTCGGCCGCGAGCTTCTTCTTGCGCTCTTCCACCAGTGCCATCAGCGCGCCGATGCCGGCGGGCTCGATGGCTTCGATCACGATCTGGTATTTCGACGAGCCCGGATAGGTCGTGAGCTTGCCGGTCGCGATGATCTCGAGGCCTTCCTGCGGCTTGAATCGCATTCGGGAATGCACGCCCTTCCAGATCACGGCCTCGATCTTGGCGCTCTCGTCCTTGAGCGCGAAATAGCAGTGTCCGGAGGAATGCGGCCCGCGGAAGCCGGAGATTTCGCCGCGCACCCGGACATGGCCATAGGCGTCCTCCACCGTTCGCTTCAGGGCGGAGGAGAGTTCCGAGACGGTGAATTCGGGCGCGTTGATCAGGTTTTCCGCTGGCGGCATCGGCAATCGATTCGGGGTTTTGGGGCTTTCGCGCAAGGTAGGGACTTTTGCTTATCCCCGCCAATCCAAGTTCTTCCACCAAGTTCTCCCGCAGGGGCTCCGTCAAGTTCCCGCCATTTCGCGTCTTGCGGAACTTCTTACTCTGTAATACAGAGTTCTCTATAGTATCGAAATTGGCGGAGAACGAGCATGCTTGGACGACTGGTGCGTGGCGGTTTCAGCGCCGTGAAATGGGCCCTGTGCGCGGTCGGGGCGGCGGCGCTGCTGATGACCGCCATGGTCGCGACGCCGCTGCAGCGCCCCCCGCATCTCGCCTCGATCTCCGACACCGCGCGCGCGGTGGATCGCAGCACCTTGCCCCGGATTGAGGTTTTTCAAGCCCGCGACGGCACCGGGCTGGCGTACCGCCACTATCCCGCCCGCGCGGCCTCGACCGGACGGGCCGCGATCCTGATCCACGGCTCCTCCGGCTCCAGCGTCGCCATTCACGCCCTGGCGGACGCGCTGGCGGCGCGTGGGGTCGAGAGCTTTGCGGTCGATATCAGGGGCCACGGCGCCTCGGGCACGCGCGGCGATATCGGCTATCTCGGTCAGCTCGAAGACGATCTCGCCGATTTCGTCACCCAGGTTCGCACCAAAGCGCCATCGGCGCCGTTGACGTTGATCGGCCACTCCGCCGGCGGCGGCTTTGCGCTGCGGGTCGCGGCTTCGCCGATCGAGAACCTGTTTTCGCGCACCATCCTGCTTGCGCCCTATCTCGGCTACGACGCCCCGACCAACCGGCCGAATTCGGGCGGCTGGGCCAGCCCCGATCTGCCGCGCATCATCGCTTTGCGGGTGTTGCGCGAGATTGGCATTACCTGCTGCGACGCGCTGCCGGTGCTCGCCTTCGCGGTGCCGCCGAATTCGGAAAAATCCCTCACCGCCACCTATTCCGCCCGGCTGCTGCGCAACTTTGCGACGTCAGCCTATCGCAGCGATCTGGCGGCGGCGAAGATGCCCATTACCGTCTTCTCCGGCGCCGACGATGAATTGATGCTGTCGGACAAATATGCCGAAGCCATCCATGCCGTTAAGCCGTCGATCGATGTCAAGCTGATCGAGGGCGTCAATCACATGGCGATCGTCAGCGCGCCGAAGGCGATATCCGTGATCGCCGACGACGTCGCCACGCGGGGCATGGCGGGCTCGTAACCGCGACCGAGGGGAGGCGACATGATCGACAGCCAGCAAGCTTCCGAGGCGCTCGCCGACATCAACGAGATCGCGCGCCGCGTCCGTCAATCGACCATCTACAACCTCAGCAGTCAGATGCTGATCATGTGGGGCGCGCTGGTGTTTGCCGCCAACATGGCGTCATTCCTGTGGCCGCGCAGTGGCGCCTATATCTGGCTCGCCGTCGATGCGCTGGGCATTGCCGGTTCGTTCGCAATCAGCGCCTACGGCTACCCGAACACGAAAATTCGCGCCTTCGACATGCGGATGTTCGCTGCCTCCCTGCTGATCCTTGCATTCGGTATATTCTGCTGTTGGCTAGGTCGGTTCACCCCGCGCCAGATCGGGACGTTTTGGCCGATCTACTTCATGCTGTTCTACACCATCGCCGGACTGTGGTTTGGACGCGCCTATGTCGTCATCGGCCTCGGTATCACTGCACTCACGCTGATAGGTCATTTCTTCTTCATCGACGACTGGTTCAAGCCGTGGATGGCGGTCGTCAACGGGGGCGGGCTCATCCTGGGCGGCCTCTGGATGCGCCGGGAATAGCGATGGCCGGGCTCGACGACATCATCCACCAGCCGCTGCGCTTGCGAATCATGGCCGCCCTGAACGCGCTGCCGCCGGCCACCGGGCACGAATTCGCCAAGCTGAAAAAGCTGACCGGCGCCACCGACGGCAATCTCGGCGCCCATATCGAGACGCTGTCGAAGGCCGGCTATGTCGCTGTCGACAAGGCCTTTGTCGGCAAGAAGCCGCGGACCACGGTGACCGCGACCGCCGCCGGCCGCGGCGCCTTCGCCCGCCATGTCGCGATGCTGCAGGAAATCATCGCGGGGTCGGGAAGGTGAAGATCGTCCGGGGCGCTCGCAACGCGAGCGAACCTCAGATGCGCAATTGCGCATCGGGGAATGACAGGGGCTGTTGATACCCCCTTGCAGACGGCGGGAGATTCGTGCGACCGACTGGCCATCGGTTCCCACATCTGGCTCCAGTCATGAACATCCTCCTGCTCGGTTCCGGCGGCCGCGAACACGCTCTGGCATGGAAGATCGCCGCGTCCCCGCTGCTCACCACATTGTGGTGCGCGCCGGGCAATGCCGGCATCGCCAAGGATGCCGAATGCGTCACGCTCGACATCACCGACCATCCGGCCGTGGTTGATTTCTGCAGGGACAACAAGGTGGATTTCGTCGTGGTCGGCCCTGATGCGCCGATCGCCGCCGGGATCGTCGACGATCTCAACGCCGCCGGCTTCAAGGCGTTCGGGCCCACCCAGGCCGCGGGCAGGCTGGAGAGCTCGAAAACCTTCACCAAGAATCTCTGCCGCGACAACAACATTCCGACCGCGGCCTATGAGCATTTCACCGAGGCCGAAAACGCAAAGGCCTATATCCGCAAGCAGGGCGCGCCGATCGTGATCAAGGCCGACGGCCTGGCCGCCGGCAAGGGCGTCGTCGTGGCGATGAGCGAAGCCGAGGCGCTTGACGCCGTCGACATGATGTTCGGCGGCGGTTTCGGCGAGGCGGGCGCCGAGGTCGTGGTCGAGGAATTCATGGTGGGCGAGGAGGCCTCGTTCTTTGCGCTGTGCGATGGCGAGCACGCGCTGCCGCTGGCGACCGCGCAGGACCACAAGCGCGCCTTCGACGGCGACCAGGGGCCGAACACCGGCGGCATGGGCGCCTATTCGCCGGCGCCGGTCATGACGGAGGCGATGTGCGCGCGCGTCATGGAGGAGATGATCCATCCGACGCTGCGCGCGATGAAGGCGATGGGATCGCCCTACAAGGGCGTGCTCTTTGCCGGCGTGATGGTGACCAAGGACGGCCCGAAACTCGTCGAATACAACGCCCGCTTCGGTGATCCCGAAACCCAGGTGCTGATGATGCGGATGATGTCGGATCTGTTGCCGGCGCTGATCGCCAGCGCCGACGGCCAATTGAAGCATTTCAGCCTGCGCTGGTTCGACGATGTGGCGCTGACCGTGATCATGGCGACCAGGGGTTATCCCGGCCGCTATGGCAAGGGCTCGGTGATCTCTGGTCTCGACGACGCCGCAAAAGTCGAGGGCGTCGAAATCTTCCACGCCGGGACGATCGAGAAAGACGGAAAAATTCTCGCCAGCGGCGGCCGCGTGCTGAACGTCTGCGCCATGGGAACGACGGTGACCGAGGCGCAGCAGCGCGCCTATGCGGCCGTCGATCGCATCAACTGGCCGGAAGGCTTTTGCCGCCGCGACATCGGCTGGCAGGCGGTGGCGCGGGAGCACTGACAGCACCTGCAATCCGCGCAACGCTTCCCCGCGCTTTGGCCCACTGGACACGCATCTGCTGCGCTGTCCAAAATCGCCAAAACGGAGGAACTGCCCGATGGCGATTATCGATTCCCAGGTTCACGCCTATGAGGCGAACACACCGAAGCGGCCCTGGGACACGGTGCCGAACTGGCCCGATCACGTCACCGGTGACGAGATGGTGGCGGCGATGGACAAGGTCGGCGTCGATGGCGCGATCTTCATCTCGGCCTTTTCGATGTACCGCTACGACGCCAGCTATGCCGTGGAGGTGGCGCGCGCCCATCCTGGCCGGCTCGCCATCGTCAAGCCGGTCGATCCGGATGATCCCAACGTGGCCGATGTCGTCGCCGACTGGAAGAAGACACCGGGCGCTGTCGGAATCCGCATCATGCTGCGGAAGGATTCCGGGCGCGCGCCTGATGACCCTGGACTCGACCGTATCCTGCGCGCGGCCGTCCGCCATGATTTTCCGGTCAACATCCTGTGCTGGGACAATCTCGACGCCGGCACTGCGGTCATCGATCGCCATCCCGACGTCAGGTTCATTGTCGATCATCTCGGCATCCTGCAGCCGCGCGTGCCGCCCGCGCCGCCGCAGCCCTGGGCCGAACTGCCGAAGGTGCTGGCGCTCGCCAGGCGCAAGAATGCCGTGATCAAGGTCAGCGGCGCCTGCACGCTGTCCCGCGAGCCGTATCCGTATCCCGACATCTGGGATCCGCTGGCCCGCGTGTTTGAGGCCTGGGGTTTCGACCGCTGCCTGTGGGGCACCGACTGGACCCGCGCCTTCGCCGTCGTCAATTACGAGCAGGCCGTCACGCCCTTCCTCAAGACGGATCGCCTCAGCGAGACCGAGCGGGCGATGCTGATGGGCGGTGCCTGCGCCAAGGCTTATGGCTGGTCACCGAAGAAAAATTAGCTCGCGGCAATCGAGTTCGCTCCGGCCATGTCTGGCAGAACCTGAGCAAGTGGTCGTGGCTCAGGGCTCGATCCAAAACTCCAGGCGCCGGCCGCCGACTACGTTCGCAATTTCAGCGCGTGTATGAACCCATTCACACGCCCGTGAATTTATTGGCGGTGCGGGCACCGACGAAAACAATGGATGTCGTGATAGTCTCGGACCCTGCGGGGGGCTCCCAGATACATGGAGGTCAGTCAGATGAGTCCGGCCAACACAAGCAGCCAAAGCATGCTGAGCGAACAACAGATCAAGGCGATACAAGCCGCCATCCAAACCTCAATTGGAGGAATACTCAAAGTACTTCTTAAGGAAGAACCGAAAGAAGTGAGGTCGGACATAATACTCTTTCCGAAAGGCGTGGACTTGATCAATGTTGAAGCAAAGATTGGCATTCCAAACGCGCCGCTGTTTGATTTTAGTTTGAAGATCGCCGGCCCCGGCGCCCACGCAGCCGAGGACGTGCCTCCAACAGGGACATAGCAGCCGGTTTCGCAACTTGAGGCCCAGTCCATGCGGCCGGTTACGAGCGCGATATTTTCGGCGAGACCGAGATAGCGAGGCAGTCTTGACTGGAAAACCGGGACGCTCGTAGCTGGCTACACCGAGTGGGCCATTGTGATGGGCGGTGCTTGCGCCACGGCTTATGGCTGGTCACCGAACAAAGGCTAGCGCATTGAACAGGGGCGCGGCCCTAGCCCGGGGATTGCCTCTCATTGACCATGGAAAGAACCGTACCGGCGAGATCGGCGGGGGAATCCACCAGCTGGTCCGCGCCGGCCGTCTCAAGTTCGCCGGGTCATTCACGGCAAGGCAATGCAGCGGCAAGTCCAGCCATGTCGCGTTGATGTCTCATCCGGCGCAGCCACCGTCCCCATTTCCCGTTACTAGCCTAAGCCGATGCGATGGCTTATCTTAAGGCCCGGGGCAGGCAATGACACCACGTTCTGCAGCAGGCGGCGGATCGAAAAAGCCGCAAAGCCGTACGGCGAAGCCGCGAAAGCGGAGCGTTGCGCCAAAGCTGGCGCGCGTCTTAAGGTCAGCGAAAACGGACGTCGAAAATCCGGCGCAAACCGAAGTCGAACAACTTGCCCTCGAACTTCAGCAAGCCAGAGAGCGCCAGGCCGCGACATCCGAGGTCCTGAGCCTTATTGCCGACGCGCCGACCGATCTTGCGCCGGTGTTCGACCGGATCGTCAGGAACGCAGCGCGGCTCTGCCAGAGCGTGCTGAGCGCCGTCTACCGCCGGGACGGGGACCACGTTCACCTGGTCGCGCACGATCAGTTTTCTGCGGCATCGGTAGCGGCGGTGCGCAAAGCCTATCCGGCTCCGCTCACCAGCAAGAATCTGATCTCGGTGGCGATCCGCGAGCGGCGCGTCGTGCATGAGCCGGATGTGCTGGTCTCCGGCGGTTACAGCGAACTGCAGAAGACATCGGGCTATCGCAGCATCCTGATCGTGCCGATGCTGCGCGACGAGGTCGCGATCGGCGCGATCGCGGTGATGCGGCTGGAGCCGCAATTATTCCCCAAGGCGCAGGTTGAGCTGCTGAAAACCTTTGCCGGGCAGGCGGTCATCGCCATCGAGAACACGCGGCTGTTCACCGAGTTGCAGGAACGCAGCCGGCAGCTGTCGCAATCGCTTGACGATCTCCGCGCCGCGCAGGGCAGTCTGGTACAGACCGAGAAATTGGCTGCGCTGGGACGGCTGGTGGCGGGCGTCGCGCACGAGATCAATACCCCCGTCGGCACCAGCCTCACCGTGGCCTCGGCATTGATCAACAAGACCAAACGATTTGAAGCCGATGTCGCCAAGGGCGACGTGCGCCGCTCGACCCTGACGGAGTTCATTGCGGCCAGCCGCGAGGCGGCGTCGCAGATCATGTTCAATCTTGGCAACGCGGTCGAGCTGATCCAGTCGTTCAAGCAGGTTGCCGCCGATCGCAACGTTTCGGACCGCAGGCGCTTCGATCTCGGCGAGGTGACCGAGCAGGTCGTCAGGGGATTACGGTACGGGCTGCGAGGTCAAAATCTGACGGTCGCCGTCGAATGCGAACCCGATCTTGCCATGAACAGCTATCCCGGACCTTACGGCCAGGTGCTCACCAATCTGGTTCTCAATTCCGCGGCACACGCCTTCCCGGACGGCGGCGGGGGATCGGTCCATATTGCGGTGCAGGCATCGGGCAAGGGCAATGTCGAGGTGCTGTTTTCAGACGACGGCTGCGGCATGAGCCCGGAGGTCAAGCGCCAGGTGTTCGACCCGTTTTTCACGACCCGGCGCGACCAGGGCAACACCGGCCTCGGGTTGCACATCGTGCACAACATCGTGACCAATCGTCTGGGCGGCCGGATTCATCTGGAAACCAAGCCCGGTGCCGGAACGAAAATCCAGATCATCTTGCCGCGCGAAGCGCCGCGGGAGTCGCCGGCGGAATGATGCGGCGAGATCGCAAGCCCGTGTTTGCGATGACCCATCCACGTCGTCCCGGCCTTGAGCCGGGACCCATACGCCGCGGCCCATCGGCGAGAGCGCAGGTCTTGGACACCTTCTGCAAACAATGAGGGCCGCAGCGTATGGGTCCCGGCGTTCGCCCTAGGTGGCGTGGACACTTATCGCATCCATAAGACGATGGCGGCGACAGTGACGATGGCAAGGTAATTTCGGGCTGTC
>NZ_JAFCLR010000066.1:0-26727 GCF_018131065.1 Bradyrhizobium sp. AUGA SZCCT0431
GAAGTGTCACAATATGAATCACACAAAATGCCGATTCGGGAATCCCCAATAAACTAGATGTGTGCATGCCCTAGGGCCTTCGCCGGGACCCATACGCCGTGACGCTCGTTGTTGCGGAAGGTCACTAACGCCGGCGCTCTTACCGATGGGCCGCGGCGTATGGGTCCCGGCCTTCACCGGGACGACGTGGATATAGTTTCGCAATCTCGCGACGCATTGCGCCCGAGGTTTGACAGAAATTTCCTTGCCCTCGAAATTCAGAGGGCGCAGGGAATGCCGGATGCGCGCTGCACCCGCGGTCTCGTGTGCGAATAGTGCAAAGAAAGCTGCACACGAGCATACAGGGCAGCGGAGGCGATCCGACATTCCCTGCGCAATGGCTTTACGGCTTGCTTCGTGCTCTCCCCGGTCGGGCCGGGCTCGTTGTCACCGTCGCCCGTGGAAGCGTGAGCTTCTCACGAACTTGACGCCAGCATCGGGGCGTCAGGACCACACGACTTCACCGTACGCCTTTGTTGCGCGCGTCAATCGCAACATCGGCGTCCACCGCGACCCGCCCCTCGTTGTGACGATGGCCAACGCCCCTCTGAGTGGGACGGGATGGTGATAGTTGTGTCACTGATTTTCCTTCTGGAAAAGCGAAATATTTTTTGTTTCGGGGCTTGACATTACTTCCGATAATCGGAAACGATTTGCCCGTCGGGCAATTTTGTTGATTGCGCTCGACTTTTTCTTATCTCATTCCCGATCGGCAATTGCGCATCGCGGAAGACCGCCTCACTCGGCGTCGGTAATTTTTCCCTTGCCGGTACAGGCCACGCACTTGGCCGGATAGATTCTGCGGGTTGCCAGCACAGGCTGCTTCACCACGGGGAAGCCCGTTCCTTTGCAGGCCGAGCACGTATGCTCCCTGATTTTTTGCGTCATGATTTTCATTTCGCGGCCTCTTGGCGGGGTAGTGATCCCGCCAATATGCACGCTGTCCGCCCCAAGACGCTGATCAATATTGCTCACCCTGTGCGAATTTGTACAAGCGGCGGTGGTACGGGGAAAAGCGCAGCCTGGGTGGATTTGGCGATACAAGTATCATTTCCTTGAAATGAGAAACGCCAATTTCATGTCATTGTGCAAAATGGACTGTTCGGCCCGATTATCCCATTTAAGGGATACGCCCGACCAGTTCCTCTCCGTGACGGTTGCCTGATCGCCTTCATCTGCACCCCAGCGAATGCGACTACCGACCTTGAGATTCCTTGATTCATCGCCGGTCATGGTCGGCTCATGTCCCCGGTGGCCGTTGCCCCTGGAATTGGATGCCGCACTTCTTGATGTTTGCGGCTTGTTCAATGGCAACCATCTGCCCCTTCATTTGGGCAAGCTCGGCTGCGGTCTGCTTGTCGCCGCCGACGAAAAAAGCGGCTGGCCAAAAGATGACAACGGCCGCAGCGGTTGCCAGGCCGTCGTTGGTTCGCTTTTGATCCTGAACGCCCGATAGCGAAGCGGCCCGCGTTGAAACGGCCTGTGCTTCCTGAGCCAGTTGCTGACACGTATAACTCTGATACGCGACCGGCGAGACGTAGGCCGGCATGATATCAGATGAACTCGACGCACAGCCAGCCAGCGCGGTGCAAAGCACCACGATCCCGAGATTTCGCATTTTTGACTTCCCCCTGCCCAAGAGGTGTTGCGCCTACTGTGGCGGGAACACAAGGCACTCGCAGGCAGTTTGGCGCTTCCCGGTATTAGTACTGCCTTCCCGCCAAATGATGCGCGGAATTTCCATGGCCAAAGGTTGCTGCTTAGCGAATCCACGACGCATCGCGCGTTTTGTGAATTACCCGCCACCCACCAACGCCAGAAACACCCGCCTCACCTCCACCTCGGTCTCCCTTACCCTTGCCTGCAGCGTCGAGAAATCCGGGGTGTCGCCGGCGCGCGCCATCACGCGCTGCAGGTTTTCGCCTGCGGTTTCCGGGTTGAACTTGCCGTTCACGCACAAACGCAAAATCTGGGTCAGGTCGTGATAGAGCCGCGTGGCGGAGCGCAGCACTTCGGCTTCGGCTTGCGGCAGCACGCCTGACCGAGCGGCGTTGTCGAGCACCTGCAGCGTGGAGACGCTGAGGATTTCGGGCTTCTGAGCCGCGTAAGCGAGCTGCAGATATTGCGCGATGAAATCGATATCGACGAGGCCGCCGGCGGCGAGTTTCAGGTCCCAGATGTCGTCCTCGCCCTTTTCCAGCGCGATGGCGCGGCGCATGTCGGCGACGTCGCCAGCGGTGCTGGCGGGATCGCGGGAGCGGACCAGCACGCCGCGGATGATGTCCTCGATCTTCTTGCGGAACGCAGGCGACGCCGAAATCACCCGCGCCCTCGTCAGCGCCATGTGCTCCCAGGTCCAGGCTTCGCGTTCCTGATAGTCGGCAAAGGAATCAATCCGCGACGCCACCGGGCCGGCGCGGCCCGACGGGCGCAACCGCATGTCGACGTCGTAGAGCACGCCGTAATTGGTCCGCGTCGTGAAGGCCGAGATCAGGCGCTGGGTCAGCCGCGCAAAATATTGCGCGCCGTGCAGCGACCGTTCGCCGTCGGAATCCGGATGCTCCCCGTCGAAATCATAGAGCAGGATCAGATCGAGATCGGAGGACGCGGTCATCTCGCGGCTGCCGAGCCGGCCCATCGCGAGGATCGCGGTCTCCTGCCCTTTGATGCGGCCATATTGGGTCGCGAACTGGTCGGTGACGAGGCCATGCACGGTGTGCACGATGCCTTCGGCGACGTCGGCAAAGGCGACGCTGGCCTGCTGCGCCGATACGGTACCTGAAAGAATGCGCGTGCCGATCAGGAACAGGCTTTCCTGGCCGAACAACCGCAGCCGGTCGAGGAAGTCCTCGTAGGAATCCGCGTCCTTCAATGTCGTCGCCAGGCGTGCGGACAATTCCTTCTGGTCCGGCATCGCGCCGAAGAAGCGCGGGTCGATCAGCCCGTCCATGATTTGCGGCTGGCGCGCCAGCATGTCGCCGAGCCGGGGTGCGGCGCCGAGGATCAGCGCGACCAGTGCAACGAGATCGCGGTTCTGGCTGAGCAACGAGATCAGCCGGCCGCCGCGTTGCAAGGCGCCGAGGAAGCGGTCGAACGCGGTCACGGCATCGTCGGGGTCTTCGGCATGCGCGAGGCCGTCGATCAGGCCGGGGATGAACTCGACGAACGCGGTCTTGGTGGCCCCGTTGCGCAGCGCGCGATAATCGCCCGCCATCCATTGCTGCAGGGTGCCTGCGACCATGATCGGCTTCTTGAAACCGAGCGTCGCCAGATGATCCAGCAGCCGCGGGTCTTCGGGTCCCGCGCCGTAATTGACATCTGGCAGTTTCTCGGTGCCGGTCGGATCGCCCTCGAACAGCTTGCTGTAGTGCCCCTGCACGGTGTTGAGATGGTCGAGCAGGTCTTTTGCGAAGGCGGCGCGGCTTTCATAGCCGAAGAAGTTTGCAAAACGCTCCACGGCTTCAGGCTCCTCGGGCAGCGCATGGGTCTGCTCGTCGGATATCATCTGCAAGCGGTGTTCGACGCGGCGCAAATATTCATAGGCGATGGTGAGTTCTTCCAGCGCCTGAAACGTGATCCAGTTGCTGGTCGCCAGCACCTGCAACGCCTGCAGCGTCGGCCGCACCCGCAAATGCGGATGCCGGCCGCCCGCGATCAATTGCTGGGTCTGGGCGAAAAATTCGATTTCGCGGATGCCGCCGCGGCCGACCTTGACGTTGTGCCCCTCGACCGAGATCTCGCCCTGGCCGCGATAGGTCTGCATCTGCCGCTTCATATCGTGGACGTCGGCGAGCGCCGCAAAATCGAGATGCTTGCGCCAGACAAACGGTGCCAGTTCGGCAATCAGCGCCTCGCCCGCCTTGGGATCGCCGGCGCAGGGCCGCGCCTTGATCATCGCGGCGCGTTCCCAGGTGCGCCCTTCCCGCTCGTAATAATGCAGCGCCGCGTCGGTCGACATCGCGACCTGAGTCGAGGCGGGATCGGGCCTTAAGCGCAGATCGACGCGGAACACATAGCCGTCGCCGCTGCGCTGCTGCAAAATCCGTGCGAGCGCCTGCGTGACGCGCACGAAGAACGGCGCCGGCTCGATGTCGGCGACCAACGACGTCGCGGCGGGATCGAAAAACACGATCAGGTCGATGTCGCTGGAATAGTTCAGTTCGCCAGCGCCCATCTTGCCCATCGCGAGCACGATCAGGCCGCAGCCTTCTTCCGGCCGATCGTGGTTGGCCGCATTCATCCGGCCGCGCACGACTTCCTGGCGGAGCAGGAACCGCAGCGCCGCCTGCACTGAAGCAACCGCGAGATCGGTCAGCGCCGCCGTCACCCGCATCACAGGCCAGACCCCGCCGATGTCGCACAGCGCGGTCATCAGCGCGGCTTCCGCCTTCATGCGGCGAAGCAGATGCATCACGTCGGCTTCGCTGGCCGCATTGAATACGTCGTTGGTGGTTTTCTCGATCAGCGTCGAAAGGTGCGACTCCGGGTCGCACGCCAAGAGGCGGATCAGCCGCGCGGCGTCGGCGCGTATCAGATCGAACAGATAGGGCGAGAATTCCGCTGTCCCGAGCAGGATGCGCCTGGCGAACGGCTGCGCCAGCACGGCCTCGAGCGCAGCCGACTGCGCCGGCTCCAGTTCGGAGAGCCAGGCTGAGAATATCTGTTCGGCATTGCTGGAAGCGGAGACATGCGGCCCGTCCACGAAGCGCGCGGCGAGGCCCTGTCCTTCCGCGTTGCCCGGCGCGGATGAGTTCATGCCACCTTCTGTGGCACATCCTGCGTTTGAGCCGCAAGCCTGTCACCGGAGGCCGCGCGCGCCGGAATGGCCAGCGTCGCAACCAGGCCCGGATGCGCATCGCCGAGCCGCAGTTCGCCGCCATGCAGGGTTGCCACCGCCGAGGCCAGGCTGAGGCCGAGGCCGGACCCTGGCAGCGTCCGGCTGGCTTCCAGCCGCACGAACCGTTCCACCGCGTGCTTGCGATCGCCTTCGGGAATGCCGGGGCCATGATCGGTGACGCTGAGCAGCACGGAATCGCCCTCGCGCCGCGACTCGATCAGGATCTCTTTGGAACGTGCCGCCACGGCGGCGTCCAGCGGCTGCACCGCCGGGTCCGGCTTGCCGTATTTGATCGCGTTCTCGACCAGATTGGCCAGCGCCTGGCTGATCAGCTCGCGGTTGCCGTGCAGGGCTGCGGGTGCGGCCCTGACGCGCAAGGTCAGGCCGTCGTCTTCGGCCAGCGGCTCGTAGAGTTCGTGGATGCCTTTTGCGACGTCGGCGGCGTCGAAATCGTCCATGTTGCCGCGCGCCTGCCCGGACTCGGCGCGCGCGATCATCAACAGCGCGTTGAAGGTGCGGATCAGGCCGTCGGATTCCTCGATGGTGCGTTCCAGCGCGGCGCGGTATTCGCTCTCGCTGCCGGAACTCGCCAATGCCTCCTCGGCGCGGTTGCGCAGCCGCGTCAGCGGCGTCTTCAGGTCATGGGCGATGTTGTCGGAGACTTCCTTGAGGCCCATCATCAGGGCCTCGATGCGCTCCAGCATGGCGTTGAGATTTTCCGCGAGCCGATCGAGCTCGTCGCCGCTGCGTCCGACCGGCAGCCGGCCGGAGAGATCGCCGGCCATGATGCGCCGGGTGGTGCCGGTCATGGCGTCGATCCGGCGCAGCACCCGCCGCGCCACGAAGACGCCGCCGCCGAGGCCGAGCACGATGACGACCAGCAGCGACCATTGCGCGGCGTTGGCGACGATGCCGAACATCCGCCTTCGTTCCTCGAGATCGCGGCCGACCAGCAGGCGAAAGCCGTTGCTGAGTTCGGTGACGCGCACCAGCGCGCGATGATTGGCGGTATCCTGCTCGTCGAGCCGGCGGTACGCCGTCTCGGACCAGCCGATCGAGCCCATCACGCCTGGAGAGAGCGATTCGACATTGCCGCCGAACGCCGTTCCCGCCGGCGTCGTGACGAGATAGAGGTTGGCGCCGGGCCGCAGCGTGCGGCGGCCGAGCGTGAGGGCAAGGCCCTGCAGACCGCGGCGTGCGTAGATGATCTCGATCTCGCCGATTTCGGCGTTGACGGTCGTGGTGATCTGCTCGTTGATCAAACGGCGGGTATTCCAGGCGAAATAGCCCAGCAGCGAGGCGGCAAACAGCGCAAACAAAAACAGATAGACCAGCGTCAGGCGGAACGCCGTGGTGCGGATCAGTTTACCGAATGCCGTCACGGATCATGTATCCAATTTGAGCGCTGCGTCTGCTATCACTGACCGTCGACACCAGTTTTATTTCATTTTATTTTCAATGTATTAGCTGCGTCTACCGTCGTCTGACTTCGCTGAACATCGCCGAACGCCGGCCGGTTTTGGCGAAAAAACGGTAAGTTGACGCACCTCTCCCTTCTAGAGTATCCGTGACGGTCATACATCCAAAGCAGGTCGATTTTGGAACAACTGACCATCACGACCGAACATCCGTGACGGTAAGTGGTAAGCGGAACGGGAACGTTAAAGTGGCACTTAATTCGAACCAAGTTAAATCCCTGCAACCTGGCGTTCACGCGGACGGTGGGGGGCTTTATCTGGTGGTGCGCGAGAGCGGTGATCGGGTGTGGGCCTTCCGCTTCACCGACCTCGAGGGCAAGCGGGCGCAGATGGAGTTCGCCAGGGCTGGCGACCGCGACGGCGCAAGCGGTGACGTTCTGACCCTAAGCAGCGCGCGCGAGAAGGCGCGCGACTATAAAGTCGCGTTGAAGCGCGAGGGCATCGATCCGCGCGTCAAGAAGCGGGCCACTGCTCAGGGCAGCAAGACGTTCAAGGAGTTTGCCGAGGAGCAGTATCCTGATTGGTGCCAAGGGCTGTCCGAAGAGGAGTTGAAGCAGTGGCAGCGCTCTATCCGGGACGTGCCGAGCCTGCACGACAAGAAGCTTCAGGAGATCACTACCGAGCACGTGTTGGAGGCGCTCAAGGCGATCTGGACCGTGAAGCCGGTCACAGCTTCGCGGACGCGCCAGCGGATCGAGCGGCTGATGGACGCCGCCAAAGCGTTGAGACTGCGCACGGGCGAGAACCCGGCCGCATGGCGCGGCAACCTCAAACACCTGCTGCCGTCGCCCCGCAAGCTGAATCGCAAGAAGGGGCATCGGTCCGCCCCATATACGAAGATGCCGGGAATGATGACTGGGCTGCGCTATGATCCCGGCAACGCCGCGCGCTGCACAGAAGTCGGCATCCTCACCGTATCGCGGAGCCAAGAAATCCGGCTGATGGAGTGGACGGAGCTCGATTTCGAAGCACGGACGTGGATGGTTCCGGCTGAGAAGATGAAGATCAAGGGCGAGCTAGAGCCGAAGCCGCATCTCGTTCCGTTGTCAGATCAGGCCATCGATATCATCCAATCGATGCCGCGCACGGATAAGTACGTGTTCCCCTCCGACCACGCGGAGGAACATCAGCCGTTCCGGGCGAACGCGCTTGTTGGGGCCATCGAGCGCACTGCCGTCAAATCCACCATGCATGGCTGCCGCACGAGCTTCCGGAATTGGGGCGCTGACAACAACGAGCACAATTTTCGCCGCGAAGTGCTTGAGTTCTGCCTGTCGCACCGTATCGGCGATGAGGCTGAACTGTCGTATTGGGACAGCGAGATGATCAAGCGACGTCGCGAGGCGCTGCAGGCGTGGGCTGACTTCATCAAGCCGCGCAAGAATGCGTTGGACGAGCAGCCACCCGAAAGAAAGCGGCAAAAGCTCAAGCTGGTCGCTTAATGAGGCGTGAGCGACCCATAGCGTGCGGTTGTCAGCTTATCGAGGCGAAGCGACCCAAGAGAAGACTCCCACCATCTTGGAAAAGATTTGCCGGCCTGGGACGAGAAAGCTATGGAAATCAAACAGGCGGACGTGGCGAAACTAGTAGACGCAAGGGACCATCGGACTTAAGCCATTAGGTGCCCTGGGGGAAATCGGCACGAAGCCGATGCGTTTGACGACCGAGCGCTACCGCACCACGAAGCTCGTTTGCATCGCTCGATCTCAGGTTGGATTGTTCGGCGTCCAGCTTGCGATTGCATCGCCAAGGCCATCTGGAAGACGATAGGATTCTTGCGGTCCCGGAAACGCTCCACTGCGGACGTCCGCTGCCCAGCGCGAAAGCGCATCCTGCAGCAACCGAAAACCTTCCGCGTAGGTGCGAACGAACTTCGGGCGTTGGTCTTGGGTCAGGCCCAGGACATCGTGAAACACTAGCACCTGCCCCGAACAGCCGCGTCCCGCGCCGATTCCGATGGTCGGTATTGCCAGGGATTCGGTCGCGCGAGCGGCAAGCTCGGCCGGAATGCCTTCCAAGACCAGGGCGAAGCATCCGGCCTCCTGCAGTCGGCAGGCGTCGTCGAGCAAACGCAAGGCCTCATCGGCTTTTCGACCTTGCACCTTGAATCCACCCATGACGTTGACGCTCTGGGGGGTGAGACCCAAATGGCCCATCACGGGAATTTCGCAATCGACCAAGGCGCGGACCATATCGATGCGCTTGGCACCTCCCTCGAGCTTCACCGCGGCGGCGCCACGTTGCAAGAATCCCCCGGCATTCTGTATCGTTTCCTTGACGCCGAGGTGAAAGCTGAGAAAGGGCATGTCGGCGACGAGCAATGCACGGGGCTTCGTGCGCGCAACGGCCTCGAGATGATGGTTTATCATCGCCACGCTGACCGGCAGGGTGTTCTCGAACCCCAGGCAGACGTTGCCGACGCTGTCGCCGACGAGGATGACATCGACGGTGGAGTCCGCGATTCGCGCCGCAACCGAGTCGTAGGCCGTGGTCATCACGATACGCCGCCCTTCCTCCCTCCACCGCTGCAGCATCGGAATGGTGACGCGTTCAACTTGCGGCTTCGAAATGTGGCTCATCCTAGATCCCGATCTGTCGATCGCCCCCCAATTTGACTCTGCGGCGCGAAGTGATATCGGTTGATATCGCCCGCTCGCTATCCCGAAAAGCGCCGCGCCGCGTCCGAAGTGACCGAACATGTCACTCGGCTTCTCAAAGGAAGCACGAGAGAAACGAAAACTGTCAACGGCGAAGCGGAAAAACGAAATTAACGTCTCAAACATCGCGGCTTCAAGCATGAAAACGCCTGTTGATTGCGCGATCATTAGACGAGATCATTATTGCTCAGCGCGATGGCGCGATGGCCGGTTGTGCCACGTCACGATACTGGCCGACGATGTCGGCGAGCCGAGTCTCGATGGTCGTCTCGACCGATAGACCGACCCGCAGCAGTCGGGCGAGCGGCTGGTTGGGCGCAATCACGATCTGCACGGGCAGGCGCTGGACGATTTTGGTGAAGTTGCCGGTGGCGTTGTCCGGCTGAATCGTCGCGAACGTGGCCCCTGTCGCGGCCGGCACGCCGACCACCCTTCCTTCCAGGTCGATGTCGTAGGCATCCACGTGGATGCGGGCGCGTTGGCCAGCCTGGACGTGCTTGAGTTCGACCTCGCGATAGTTGGCTTCGACGTAGACCTCGGACAGAGGCACGACGGCCATCAGCCCGGTGCCTGAGTTGACATAGTTGCCCACCTGCACGCCGCGCTGAGCGACCATGCCGTCTACGGGGGCCAGAATCTTCGTGTAGGAGAGATTGAGCTTCGCCTGCTCAAGCTGCGCTTCGCTGGCGCGCACGCTCGCGCGGGCCGACGCCTCCTGGGTCTGCAGGACCTTCAGTTGCGCCTGTGCAGCCTCCACAGCGGCCTTCGCACCCTCCAGGGCGGCCTTGCTCTGACGTAGGGTGCTATCGGCCTGCTGCTGGGTCTTGATCGTGCCCGACCCGGTCGTGGCGAGATACTCGTAGCGCTTGGCATCGGCTTCCGCGAACGAGAGCTGGGCTTCCGCGATATTTTGCTGCGCCCTGGCCTGCTCCATAACCGGCCCCTGCCGGACAACGGACGCCGCCGCGTTCTCGACCATGGCTCGATCGCGGATTAGGGTCGCCTCGGCTGAGGCAACGGCCGCGCGGTAGTCGCGGTCGTCGAGTTCGACCAACACCTGCCCGGCCTTGACCGTGTCGTTGTTCTGAACGTGGACAGAGGTGACCTGGCCGGAGACGCGCGGCGCGATGGCGGCGTAGTGCACGCGCACGTATGCGTTGTCGGTCCAGATGTCTGGTCTCGGCGCGACGATGCGCAAGGTCACCACCCCGACGAACCCGAGGACAATGAGACTCGCGAGGGCCCAGGGCCAGAGGCTCGCGAGCCCGTCCGTCCTGGACGTGGGTTCGGCGATGTTCGGCGGCGCCGCTGGAGCCGTCGGAGTCGAAGGCTGAGGTGCTGTTGTAGGGGTAGACATGAATCCTCAGTGCTTCGCGAACAGGATGCGCGGCGGGTAGGTGCGAACCGGCAGGAGGAGGACGAGCAGCGCCAGGGCGACACCGAATGCGGCCAGCACCAGGAAGGTGTCCGCGGTCGTGAGCACGCTCGCCTGAATCTCGACGGCATGGGCGAGCCGCGCCGCCTGCTCGCTCGCGCCGGGCAGCAAGCCGTTGGGAGCCTGCATTGGCTGAAAGCGGTTCTGGCCGACCTGGTCGACGAGGCGCTCGGAATGGAGCGCACCACGCCAGCGCCCGATGAGTTCCAGAATGCAGGTCCCGACCGGTGCGGCCAGGCTACGGGTTGTGTTGACAAGCGCCGAGGCGAACGGACCTTCCTCCGGGCCCTTCACGGCGTTCGTGGCAATCATCAGCAGCGGCAGCACGACCATGGGCTGGCCGACCGCCTGCAGCGTTTGCCAGAGATAGAACTGCTCGCGATTCCAGGAGGCGTCGATCGCGGCACTGCCGAGGCAGGCCGCGCCGACGAGCGCCAGCCCGCACAGCGTCACGGCGCGGGCATCGGCCCACTTTCGGTCGAGCAGGAACGCCACCGCCGGCAGCATCAGGAATTGCCCGAGCGCAATCAGGAGCGTGATCCAGTGCCCCTGCAGGGCACGATAGCCCTGGACCTGGGCCAGATATGTTTGCGGCACCAGAGAGGAGGACAGGCTGAGGACGAGGAAGAGGAACAGCCCCAGCACCCCGTAGGTGAAGTTCCGTCGCTTGAGCATCTGCAGCTTGAGCAGTGGGAGTGGGTGGAACCACTCGTTGACAGCGAGCAGCGGAAAGGCAGCCGCACACATGAGAACGAGCACGCAGACCTCCGTCGAGTTGAACCAGTCCTGGTGGTTGGCGTGGTACATCAGCGTGGTCAGGGAGCCCGCGCCGACGACAAGGAGCAGAGCACCCCGCCAGTCGAACTGCCGCAGACGGTCGTAGCGCGGCGGATCCTGCGGCAGGCCGTACCAGACGAGGACGGTCGCGATCGCGCCGAGCGGCAGCGCCTCGAAGAACACGAAGCGCCAGTCGATGACATCGGTCCAGAACGCCGCGACGGAGGTGCTGATGGCGGGCGAGAACGTGGCAGTCAGCGCGTAGACGGCAAGGCCGTACAGGCGGATCGGCGGCGCGAGCACCCGCAAAGCAGTGGTCATCAGCAGGGGAATGGTGAAGCCCCCACCAAGGCCCTGGAACAGGCGCAGGCCCAGCATCACCGAGAGATCGGGCGCGAAGGGGATGAGCAGCGTCGTGCTGCAGGTGAGCCCAATGGCGAACAACGTGAAGCGGCGCAGCGTAAACGTGACGGAGAGCCAGGGTGCGAGGGCCATCCCGAGCGCGATACCGGACGCGTAGATGCTCTCGATCCAGAGCCCGGGGTCGTGGCTGATGCCGAGCGCGCCGCGCACGTCGACTAGGGCCGTGGCCATGACGAGTTCGTTGAACTCGGCGTTCAAGGCGGCGACGAGAACGCCGGCCAGGCCGATCAGGGGTCTGGGGTTCATGGATTGATGTCCGGAGTACACACCGCGGCTCAGTCTTGGGCTCCGTTGTGTTTCTTTAATTTCTTCATGAAGACATTGAAGTGCGGGAACAGCTCTGCGAACAGCGGCTCACGGCGATGCCGCATGATGACTTCAGCAAAGAGCTTGAGACCGATGGTGAACTCGGCCGCTTCTTCGTCCGGCACGGCGTGCCGCTCGCGCACGCGGGTGAGGACCTGCAGCACATTGTCGTGGTTGGTGGTGTCAAACGTCAGCACACCGGCGCCGGACAAGGCAGAGGGCCCGAGCTCCTGGACGGTGACGCGGTAACTGTGTGGCATGGCGGCTTCGGAGGGTTGGTCAGTTGATATCATCAACCTAGACTATCGATTGATATTGTCAACTGAGGAGATATATTGTCGACATGGATGACGAGCTGCTTGATCTCTTCGGTGCCGTGTCGAACGCCTTTCACGTGCGGTTGCAGGGGCTTGCCGTGCTTGACGAGTTGCGCCTCGCCCCGTTCCAGGCGCGAACGCTGTCCCTGATTGCCCGCTACCCCGGCTGCTCGCAGCAGGCGCTCTCGACGTCGACCGGGCGGGACAAAGCGCAGGTGGCGCGCACGATAAAGGAGCTCGAGACGCGTGGGCTCATCACGCGTCAGGCCCATCCGCGCGATTGGCGCGCGCAGAGCCTCAGCGTGACACCCGAAGGGAAGCAAGCGTCCAAGCTGCTGCTTCGCCATCGTGCACAGGCCGGCGTGGAGGTGCTGCAGGACGTGAGCCTGAAAGAACGGGAGGTTCTGCGCCGTGTTCTGTCTAAGATGCGCGCGAGGCTTGCCGCCAGCGGCAGCCTATTGGCCACTCAAGACTCCTGAGCCATGACAGCATTCGATTTGCCGCAGCGATCGGAGAACGGGACGGGTTTCAGAAAGTCAATTCTGAATCATGACACCGCAGGCGCTTGGTCGGCGCCGCCGCCAAGATACGCATTGATGACTGCAGGGTTGTGCCGGAGATTATGCGCAGTGTCCTCGCCCGCGATGGCTCCCCGTTTTTCCTCCAGCAGCCGACGTAGACCCGGACTTAGCTTGTTCGTCAGGTTCATGTTGGCTTCCGGGGATGGAATAGCTCTTCGACGGACTGTTTCGGGTCCTTGATCCGAGAGCGGTCCCTGCGATCGTTCTTTTGTGCTTCGAGCTTCTGCAGGAAGCGGAAACGCGGCGATCGGGTCGCGTGCCCTGATCGGCCGTGCTTGGTCATGCCGAAGCCCTTTTGGCCGCTGTGCGCCATTTGATCACCAACGAAAGCTGTGCGGCTCATTTCTTGCCATTCACGCGCTTCGCCGAAACCACGATCGGAGAGAAAGAATAGCCCTGATCATCAAAAGGCGCGAGGGGACGGTCGGTTTGCGGGAGCGGAATGCTGCAGTGCGGCGCGCTCGAGTCGGCCAATAAGCGACATCACTCCCGTTTATTCGATCACCTCGGCTGGGGTCACAAGCAACGCCGACGGAACCTTTAGGCCGAAGTCTTGGCGGTCTTGCCTCGAAGGTTTAGCCTGTCGAAAGTCAGTGCCGTCTTGGCTGCGTGGGACTATCGCTCATTTGCAACGAGCGGGGCTGACGATGCAGACGATTTTGGTACCAACCCAAAACACCCCGACCATGCAATCCACGCTCGAAACGGCGGTGCTGCTCGCGCAACGCACCGGCGCCTATATCGAGGACGTTCCGCGTCGGTCGGCATGTCTCGAAAGTGCCACGAGCAGAAAAATTTTTATTATTTCGCCATCCGCCAAGCGAACAGCACGACAGTCGCCCCGAGCGCCGCTGCAATTACCGACGTCACTATCCCGCCGCCGAGCGCGAGAAGCACCGCGATGTGATAGCCAATCAACGCGCCAGCGGTACCCACCAATGCGCTTGTGACGATGCCGCGGGTTGATCCGGAGAATTGACGAGCAAGCCATGACGGCCCCGCAAGCCGGTCGAACAGAAAGCCAGCGGCAAGGCCGATTACGAGAACTACAATAAACGTTACGACGGGGTCTGGGGCGGGCATGTTAGGCCGCCTTGAGTGTGGTTTAGATAAGTTTCCACAAACGTTGGGACGCTTCAGTTCAAGCGTCACAGGAACGGTGCGCCTTTACGGGAGAGAAGTCGACCAACATGTCGTGAAATCAGCGACCCAAAAATTTAGGCCGACCACTTCCAGTCTACCCCGATAAGCAGACTCTCTCCGTGCCGGTTGGCACTTCCGAAAAGTGCCATGAACGGACCCATGCACCGCAGCAAAAGAGCTCTATTCGACCACCTCGTCGGCTTGCGCCAGCAGCGCTGACGGCACCGTGATGCCAAGCTGCTTCGCGGTTTTCAAGTTGATTAGAAGCTCGAATTTGGTCGGCTGCTCGACCGGAAGGTCGGCCGGCCTTGCGCCCTTAAGGATTTTGTCGACGTAACCTGCGGAGCGACGGACCAAGTCGAGCCGCCCGGGTCCATAGGCTATCAGACTCCCTGCCGCCATGTCCTCTCTCGAGCCAAACATCGCCGGCAGCCTGTTCTCCAGCGCTAGCATTCCCAATGCTATCCGGTGTTCAGACAGCCTTGCATCGGGAAGCACTAGGAGCGCGTCGGCGCGCTGTTCAACCATCGACCGGAAGGCAGCCTCGAAATCAGCGGGCTCCTGCGTTTCGATCAGCCGAAGTTGCAGTCCCAGCTGTTCTGCGGCTCTCGTGGCTTCCTCCAACATGGGTGGAAGTCCGGCATTGCCCGGAACCCAGAGAATGGCCACGCGGGAGATGCGGGGACTGATACTTTGAAGGAGCTGCAATTGCTTGCCCACGATCTCTGGAGAAATGTAGTAACTCAACCCAGTGACGTTTCCGCCTGGCCTCGCGAGGCTGTTTACCAAACCGAGTTCAACAGGCGTTGCGACGGTGGCAAAAACAATGGGAACGGTCGAGGTGACACGCTTGGCCGCTAAGGCCGCCGACGTCGTCGGAGCGACCAAAACGTCGACCGGTAGCCGCACCAGCTCACCGGCAAGCACATCGAGCTGTTCGAGTTTTCCGCTCGCCCAGCGATACTCGATGAGGACAGACCTTCCGGGCACATGGCCAAGCTCCCGAAGTCCGTTTTCAAGGGCTTCCCCCCCCCGCGGCCGTCTGCGGCAGATGCAGCCCCCAGGTAACCGATGCGCCCGATCCTGCCCATAGCCTGCTGGGCAAACGCTATTAGCGGCCAAGCTGTCACTGCGCCGCCAAGAGCCGTGACAAAGTCGCGACGTCGCATGTCGCCTCCCGAGCGAAACGTTTGGAAATCTAGCACAGCAATGAGGCTGGTGGGCGACAATTGGACCCAGGACGGCCTCAGGACCCGATCAGGCCGAATGTCACCTTCGGGTCATTCGCGTCGTTTTGGCCGGCCGCCGATCACTTCCGCTCCACCCCTATAAACAGACATCGTTGCCGTCGTCGGCATGTCTCAAAGGTGCCAATATGCGACATCAGCGTTAGTGGGCATCCCATCTGATCTGTCGTACAATCGCATCTAGGTTGGATCGTGGGCCATGGTGCAGGAGCGACCAGTCCGGGTCGAGCGGAGGTTGTCGGCGATATTGGCCGCTGACGTAGCTGGCTACTCGCGGTTGATGCACAATGACGAGGAGGCGACCCATGCCAAACTGGCCGCCCTCCTAACCGACGCCGTCGCCCCGGCAATTGCCGAACACGGCGGCCGTGTCGTGAAGAACACCGGCGACGGGTTCTTGGCGGAGTTTCCGAGCGCGGTCGAAGCCATCCGGGCTGCGGTGCAGTTCCAAGCGCGTGTTAGCGAGCTTACAACCGGTGACGTGGAAGAGAGACGCATTGTATTCCGCGTGGGCGTCAATATCGGTGACGTAATCGTTGAACCCCACGACATCTTCGGCGACGGAGTTAACATTGCTGCGCGGCTTGAAAGCATCGCAGAACCGGGCGGCATCTGCATCTCGTCTGCTGCCTACGATCAAGTCCGAGGCAAGGTCGGCCTTGAGTTCGCCGATCTGGGTCAGCAGAACCTCAAGAACATCGACGACCCGGTGCGGGCCTATGCCGTTGGCCTGAACGCGAAAACCGACCGAGCTGCTTCGCTGCCATCATCAACTCCCCGGTTGTCCATCGTTGTTTTGCCGTTCGCAAACATCGGAGGCAATCCCGAGCAAGACTACTTCGTCGATGGCGTGACCGAGAGCCTGACCACCGACTTGTCGCGGATCAATGGCGCGTTCGTGATTGCGCGCAACACCGCGTTCACCTTCAAAGGCAAGGCGGTCGACGTAGTGAGGCTCGGACGTGAGTTGAACGTCCGCTACGTGCTCGAAGGGTCGGTGCAACGTGGTGGCAACCTCCTTCGGGTCAACGTGCAGCTGGTCGATGCCGAAACCGGCAACCACCTCTGGGCGGAGCGTTTTGACAAGCCCGTTGCCGACCTCTTTGTCATGCAGGACGAAATCGTATCGAGGCTCGCCAACTCATTAAATGCCGAACTCGTTGCCGCCGAGGCCCGGCGAGCGGAGCGTTCTCCGCATCCAGACGCGATGGACTTGGTGTTCCGAGGTAGGGCTTGGTTTAACAAGGGGCTGACCCCCGATCACATGGTACAAGCGCGCGGCTTTTTCGAGCAGGCCATGGTGCTCGATCCGGGAAATGTCGAGGTCATGGTCGGTTTGGCGCGGGTCGATGCCGTACTCGGAGGTGCCCTTATGACCGACGATTATTCAGCGCGGTTCACCTCGGCCGAGGCGACTTTAACCAAAGCGCTATCGCTCGCGCCGAACCACGCTTTCGCACACGTGTATCTGGGCCTCGTGCAAATGTTTACGAAACGCGTGGCTCAAGGCATTGCTCAATGCGAGCGGGCACTGGCACTGGATCGCAATTTGGCCGGCGCTCACGTTCTCATCGGCATCGCCAAGTTTTTACTTGGTCGAGGCGCAGAAACCGAATCTCACATCAACGAGGCATTCCGCCTTTCTCCTCGCGACACCCTTGCCGATCGATGGATGGCATGGGTCGGCCTCGCCAAGGCTCAGCTCGGTGCCGATGCCGAAGCAGTCGTCTGGCTGCGCCGGGGCCTTGACGCAAACCGAAATTATTCCGCCGCGCATTTCCTTCTCGCGGCTGTGCTGGTGCGGCTCGGGGAGCTGGACGAAGCGCGGGCCGCGGCGCAAGCGGGACTTTCGCTCGATCCAAGCTTCACCATTCGTCGCTTTCGTGATGCCACGTATGCACGGAGCGACAATCCGACCTTCCTTGCGTGGAGCGACCGCGCGATTGAGGGCATGCGGTTGGCCGGGGTGCCTGAGGGCTGATGTCCGAGTTGGGTCAATCGCGTCACTTTGACAGCGCGCCGCGAACTTCCGCTCTGCCTCGATCAGCGGACATCGCCGATCAGATGCGTCAGGTCCGAAAAGTGCCATCAAGAGACTTCGCAAATTCGGCACCGCGATCCAGTAAGGTGCCCGAGTCTTGCCCAGGAAACGGTCTAGGGCTGTTTACGTTTCCGCGAGGTGTTTGAATCGGAGCATCAGTCTCCTCATGCAGAATCCGCTCCGCCGCACCTTCGAGATCATCGTATTGTCCGTTCTTGAGGGACCACATAAAGGCTGCAAGTGCGGTAATGCCGAGACCGAGCGCAATCGGTATCAGATAAAAATAGCCATTCATTCGGCGGCCTCCATCATGCCCTTGGCCGAAAGCTGCGCTTCCGCAACAGCGCGTGGCACGATCCTTCGCGGGCTCCTGAGGCGCAGCGCGTTGGCGACGACCAGCATCGACGATGCAGACATCGCCACGGCTGCGACCAGCGGCGTCACATAGCCCATGATGGCGACGGGGACCGCGACCAGATTATAGGCGATCGCAAGGGCGAAGTTTTGCCGAACGAGCCGCCTGGCATTGCGTGCGACGGAAATCGCCTGAGGCACTGCGGACAGGCTCTCGCGCAAGAACACCAGATCGGCCGCGTTACGTCCGATATCCGCCGCGGTAGCCGGCGCCATCGAGGCATGCGCGGCCACCAACGCCGGCGCATCGTTCAAGCCGTCACCCACCATGAGAACCTTCCGGCCCGAAGCTTCAAGCGCTGCGATGTGCGCGATCTTTCCGGCGGGCAATACCGCAGCGAAGCAGGGAACATTGAGTTGTCGAGCAATTGGCGCTACCGCGGCTTCACGATCGCCGGAAACCACCTGGACTAGGATGCCGGCGTTCTCCAGTTCGGTCACCGCCGTCGATGCATTCGCGCGCAGAAAATCCTCGAAACGAAACTCGGCCAGACGGTGTCCGCCTTTGGAAAGTACGACGGACTCATCGCCTGACATCCGCCCGGCGTTGGCCCGGCTCGCAAGTGCCCATTCCGGCCGGCCGAGCCGGTAAGTGACAACGCCGGAGCGCGCCTCAAGACCGAACCCAGGGTGCTCTGAGACTTCATCGAACACGATGCGAGATGTTGGAAGATCGGCGGCCGCTTCGACCAGCGCGCGCGAATAAGGGTGCCGGGAATGAGAGGCCAGTGCAGCCGCAATCCCGATTGCCTCCCGGTCCATGCTATCAGATCCGATCAGGCGCGGACGGCCTAGCGTCAGCGTTCCAGTCTTGTCAAACACGACCGTGTCAATTTCGGCAAGGCGCTCGAGCGCGCCGCCGTCCTTCACCATGATGCCGCTCTCGAACAGCCGCCGGGCCGCGACGACCTGCACCATTGGTACCGCGAGGCCAAGCGCACAAGGACAGGTGATGATCAGAACCGCAATGGCGATTGTCAGCGCGCGGTGGATATCGCCGGTTGCGAGGAGCCAGCCGGCAAGCGCGAACAACGCCGTGAGATGGACGATCGGCGCGTACAGGCTGGCGGCACGATCGGCGATGCGGCGATAGGCCGAGCGACCCTGTTCGGCAGCCTCCATCATCCGCACCATCTCGCCCAGGAACGAATTGTCCGGCGTCGCCGTCGCGACGATCGTCAGCGGCCCTGTCAGGTTCAAAGTGCCTGCCCGCAGCAGGGATCCGATGGTCGCCGACACCGGTGTTTGCTCTCCGGAGATCAGCGAAGCATCCAGTCCGGACGTCCCCTTGATAACGGTTGCGTCGACCGGCACACGTTCGCCTGCCGCCAGCATGATGGTCATACCGGTCTGGATTTCGTTCACCGGAAGATAGATCTGCTTGCCGTCCGCTTGCAGCACCCGCGCGCCGCGTGCCGCGAGTTGCGCCAGTCCCTTCACGGCCAGCCGGGCCCGTTCGCGCATCATGTGATCGAGCGTGCGCCCGATCAGCAGGAAGAACAGCAGCGAGATTGACGCATCGAAATAGGCGTACGGCCCATGCTGCGTGGTGTCGTAAAGGCTCATGCCGAAGGCGAGCAGTACACCGATGGAGATCGGTACATCCATATTGGTGCGCCGATGCCGCAGGGCCCGCCATGCCGAACGGAAAAATATCCGGCCGGAATATGCCAGCGCGGGTAGTGCGATGATGGCCGACAGCCAGTGGAACAGGTCGCGAGTCTCGGATTCGGCGCCCGACCAGACCGAGACGGAAAGCAACATGATGTTGCTGGCGGCGAATCCCGCGACCGCAAGCGCGCGTATCAATTCCGACAGTTCACTGTTCCCGTCATCCGACTCGATGTCGAACAAATGGGCCGCAAAACCGGCCTGCTTGAGCGTTTCGAGAAAAGGCGGCGGAGCGCTTTCGGAGCGCCATCTGACGGTCACACGCCTGGTCGAAAGGTTGACGCGGGCGCTTTCCACGCCGGCAAGCCCGCCGAGCGCCGTCTCGATGGTCCGGATGCATGCCCCGCAATGCACCGTGGGCACCGACAGATCGGTCTGGCGCACGCCGTCGGCCACGATGCGGCTGGCGAGCAGGACTTCCTCCCCGGTTCCGCGAGCATCCGGAGCAAGCAATGCCAGTTCGGCTCCCGGTGCGCAGCAACCCATCGCAGGAACTCCAACTGTCTCGTTATGCTCGGGACTGCATCGCGCGATAGGCGTGCCAGCTTCCGTGTCCCAGCACCGGGAAAACGACGATCATTCCTAAGAGGCCGGTGACGATGCCGACAAAAATCAGCGCAAGCATGATCGCCGCCCAGGTCAGCATGACCGGAAGATTGCTCCACACCAGCGCCATACTGGTGCCCATGGCGGTCAGCGCATCGGTGCGTTCGCTCAGCAGCATCGGGATCGAAAAGGCGCTGATGGCGAATGCGAAGGCTGCAAACAGGCCGCCGACCGCGCTGCCGACTACCAGCATCGCCCAGCCGATCGCGGTCGTGAACAGCATCGGGACAATGTGGTCGAGACCGGGGAACGGGCGTAGTCCGAAAAACAGCGCATAAAGGATGACCGCCGCGCGCATCCACAATAGCGTCAGCCCAAGAAGCAGCACGCCTGCGAATAGAATCTGACCGCCTGAATCCGGCCTGACGAAGATCATGTTCCACAGGCTGACGGGCCTGCCTTCCTCGATGCGCCGGCTCTTTTCGTAAAGTCCGATTCCAATGATCGGCCCAGCCACCATGAAGCCCGCAAACGCAGGAAGCAGGATATAGTCGAGGCGCAGGGCAAACAGGCCGACGACGGTGACGACCGACACCAGAAATACCAGCACCCCGTAACTGATGCTGGCCGCCGGATTGATTTTGAAATCGCGCCAGCCGGCCGAGAGCCAGCCCAAAGCGGCTGCGGGGGCGACGTTGCGCTTCCAGGTCTGCGCTTGCGGCAGCGGCGGAACAACGTCCGGGATCGAAATCATCGCTGGTCTCCCTGCATTCTCACCGCGGTGTGCATGACGATTTTGCAGCGCTGAATTTTCCGTCCCCAGGGCTGCCTTCGCCCTGGCGGACATGGGCAACGCACTCCGGTTGCGATGTGACCGCCATATAGACCAGGTGCGAGTTGGCGATCAGCACCAATAGCAGCCCGGCACCGACCGCGGCCCAAACAACGGCCTTTGTCCTGAACTGCCCCGTCGCTGCGCCGGTGTCGCTCATCACTGCTCCCGACGAAGATCGAACAGATAAAGCGTGAGAATCTTGCGGTCGAGCGGCGAAAGTCTTCCCTCCCAGCCTGGCATCTGGCCTTGCCGGCCGCTCCACACCGTCGTGTAGATCGATTCCGCGTCGCCGCCGTAGATCCAAAGTCGATCGGTCAGATCAGGTCCACCGAGATCAGCCTTGCCCTTGGCGTCGTCACCGTGGCAAGCGACGCAATTGGCAGCGAAGACGGCCTTACCGGCGTCGAGTTTCGCCGCGGGCACGTCCTTTGTGACCGCCGGATCGGAAAGACTGCGCACATAGTTCACGACGTTTTCGACTTCGTCCTTCTTGAGCATCTGATCGCGCCCGAACGCCATCATCTGCGACGTCCTGGTTTGCGGATGGGCCGAATTGATGCCGACCCGGATGGTTTCGGCGATGCTTTCGGGGTCGCCGCCCCAAAGCCATGACGCCGTCGTCAGGTTCGGAAATCCCTGGCCGCCCCGTGCATTCGATCCGTGGCACGGCGCGCAATTGTCGCCGAACAGTGTCCGGCCGGTCTGCCGCACCCGTTCCATCAGTCGGGGATCGGCCTGGATCTCCTTGAAGCTTTCAGCCTCGATGCGCTTGGTCCAGACGCCGCGTTCGAGAGCGGCCTGCTTCACGCTTTCGGTCACGATGTTGCGCTGGTCGATGCCGAGCAGGCCCTTGGTGTAGGTCACACCGAGCGGCCATGCCGGCATCAGCACCCAGTAGCCAACGGCGAACAACGCCGTCACGATCAAAAAGAAATAGACCGGCCGCGGAACCGGCGAGTTCAATTCCTTGATGCCGTTCCACTCATGACCGGTGGTCATATAGCCGGTGTATGGATCGCGTTCTTCTACCGCCATGGCTGATCCCTGTGCGGCTTGTCCTCATGGTCGAGGATCGATTGCGCGGCGTCGTCGAACCGCTTCTTGTTCGACGGCCAGAACGCATAGACCAGCACGCCGATCGAGAGCGCGATCAGATAGAACAGACCGAACGACTTCGAAAACCAGACCACAAAATCATTGTCCATGATCAACCTCCCGCCGCGGCGACCGGCTTATGCGCAGCGTCGGTCAGCTTGCCGAGAATCTGCAGATAAGCGACCAGGGCATCGAGTTCGGTAAGATTGCCCGGTTTGCCGTCGAAGGCCCTTACATTCGTCGCCGCGCCATATCGCTTGGTGACACCTTCCGCGTAAGGTGTATCGGGCGCCGCCTGACCGTAGGCATCCAACCTCGCATTGGCGACCATCTCGTCGGTATAGGGGACGCCGACCTTGCGCAGCGCCGCCAGATGCGCGCCGAGGTCATCACTCCGCAGTTCGGTGCGCCCGAGCCAGGCGTAGTGCGGCATTACTGATTGAGGAACCACGTCGCGGGGGTTGTTGAGATGCCGCACGTGCCATTCGTCCGAATATTTGTTGCCCATGCGTGCCAGGTCGGGACCGGTCCGCTTCGATCCCCAGAGCATCGGGTGATCATATTTGGATTCGACGGCGAGCGAATACGGGCCGTAGCGTTCAACCTCGTCGCGCAAGGTCCGGATCATCTGGGAATGGCAGGCGTAGCAGCCTTCGCGGATGTAGATGTTGCGGCCGGCGATTTCGAGCGGGGTGTAGACCCGCATGTTCGGCGCGTCCTCGACGGTCTGATGGATCGTGAACAACGGAATGATCTCGACCGCACCGCCGATGCTGGCCGCAACGATAATGGCGAGCAGAAAGCCGATGGTCTTGCGCTCAAGCCGGTAATGCAGGTTGAACATGTGCGTTCACTCCGCCGGTTGAGGCGCGGTAGCGCCTGCGAGCGCTGGAACGGGGCGATCGGCCAGCCTTTGGTCGGCCGGCTGATCTGCGGTCCGTATGGTCATCCAGATGTTGTAGCAGGCGACCAGCGCGCCGATCAGGACGAAGAGGCCGCCGATGGCGCGCGCGATATAGTAGGGACGCATCTCAACTACGGATTCGACGAAGGAGTAGGCGAGCGTTCCGCTTTCATTGTAAGTCCGCCACATCAGCCCCTGGACGATGCCGGAATTCCACATCGCAAAGACGTAGATTATCGTTCCAGTAATCGCGAGCCAGAAGTGCACTTCCACCAGCCTGGCGGAATACATCCGCTCGCGCTTCCAGAGCCACGGCACCGAGGCGTAGATTGCGCCGAATGTAATCATCGCGACCCAGCCGAGGGCGCCCACATGGACGTGGCCGACCGTCCAGTCGGTATAATGCGATAGCGAATTGACGGAACGGATGGCCATGAACGAGCCTTCAAAGGTGACCAGACCGTAAAACACCGCCGCGACCATCATGAAGCGCAGGACCGCGTCGTCGCGGACCTTGTGCCAGGCGCCGTTCAGCGTGAGCAGCGCGTTGCCGGCCGAAGCCCATGACGGCACCAGCAGCATCACCGAGAACGTCATGCCGAGCGTCTGCACCCACTGCGGCAACGCCGTGTAGTGCAGGTGATGCGAACCCGCCCACATGTACATGAAGGTGATGCCCCAGAAGCTGATGATGGACAGCCGATAGGAGAAGATCGGGCGGCCGGCGCGGACCGGCAGATAATAATACATCATGCCGAGGAAACCGGCGGTCAGGAAGAACGCAACGGCGTTGTGGCCGTACCACCATTGCGTCATCGCATCCTGCACGCCGGAGAATGCCGAGTAGCTCTTGGCATGACCGAGCGACACCGGAATCGCCAGATTGTTGACGATGTGCAGGATTGCCACGACCAGAATGAAGGCCATGTAGTACCAGTTCGACACATAGATATGAGGCTCTTTGCGGCGCACCAGCGTTCGCAAATAGATGATGAAGTAGGTAACCCAGACGATCACCAGCCAGATGTCCGCGTACCATTCCGGTTCGGCATATTCCTTCGACTGCGTGACGCCCATCAGGTAGCCGGTTGCGGCGATGACGCAGAACAGATTGTAGCCGAGCAACACGAACCACGGGCTCAACTGGTCGGGCAGGCGCGCGCGCGTGGTTCGCTGCAGGACATAGAACGAGGTTGCGATCAGGGCGTTGCCCCCGAAGCCGAAGATCACGCCGGACGTGTGCACCGGACGAAGGCGGCCGAAGCTCGACCAGGCTGCATCAAACGTCAGGTCCGGGTAGGCAAGTTGCCACGCGATCCAGTCGCCGACGAAAAGTGCCGGCACGAGCCAGACCATTGCGAGGATAACACCCATCCGGCTGGGATCGTCGAAATAACGGTCCAGCCGGTCATCGCCGGGCTCCGGGCTGTAGTAACCGGAGATGACGCCGAATGCCCCCAATATGCCCGCCAGCAGGACTATGGCGCCATGAATGCCCAGGGGATCGCCACCGCCGGCGGCGGCCATCGCCAATCCGCACACGGAAATCACCAGTAGAATGATGAGCGCAAGCTGCCGCTCGTAATTTGTCAGTTGGGCTATCATGGGTTCGCAGCTCTCTCCAGGAAGTGGGAAGCCGGCAAGTCAAGCATCATAATGTGCCCTGACCCGACGAGCAGGCTACTCCATCGCTGCAATCCGTCCAAATGAGTTTTCTGAGTCTTGTGGCTCATCAGCGGCAAGCCAGAAGGCTAAACGAGCGCAAGGTAAGCCTCAGCTTTCGCCTAAGTTTTAGGAAAGCTTGGGGGCTTGAGTATGCAAGAACGAACCTACGCCGCAAGTCCGGCGTCTGTCCGTTTTTGCATAGTCAGGCGCATTCGCCAGGGTGAGCATTTCGTTACGCGAAACATGACCCGCTTCGTCTTGCTCGTGGCGATGGTCCCAAGGGAGTTTGCAGGTTTCATCGATTGACCGAATGGTCGATTGGGACTTAGCTCTACTTGGCCCCGTCAACCGTAAAATGTTCGATGGAGTAAGCCCTAGCGCCTAAGTTCGATGGCGTATTGCCGCAGGCGAATTACCCCACCTCTGCTTTTGATCTACATCAATCCGCAGGATGGACGCTTCCTTTTAAGAACTGATATTGCGGGGCCGTGGAGTGATGTCCGAGATGGGTCATTCGCGTCGTTTGACCGGACCACGGCTGTGCCACGGGCGTGCATTTGGGTTGAGCGTTGGGCATCTGATCGGTTTTTTATCTCGCGACACGGCGGGGCAGTTTCAGAAATAAGCATGCTTTACGCCGAAATTTCTTCCCCCGGGGTGTCCGTAACGTCCCTACCTGTTGACCGGCATGACCGATCTTGATCGTCTTCGCGATGGTGGGCGGCCATACGCCGTCAGCTATCGTCTGCTGCGCTGATGTTAGCGGGATCATCACCGTCACAGGCTCTTGGCATTCTCAACCGATTTCAAGCGCCCTGCTCCCGCATTCCGGCGCATCGTGACATGCAACTGGAAGCCCATCGCATCGAGTACTCTAAGAATTGTCGTGAAGTTCGGTTTTTGTGGATCGCGTGCAAACGCACGATGAATGCTTGTCCTCGCAATCCCAGATTTCTCCGCAAGGTGAGAAATATTGTAGAGGTGGGTGGCCGCGCCAATGGCATGACATATTTCGGGAACATCCGATTTCTTGAACGCTTCATTTATGAGATCGGCAGCCGCGCGTCGCGAAGCCGGCTGTGGGCGAGCTGCGCACCCGACCGATTTTTTGGGCATGTAATCCCTCCAACAAAATAGGCCGGCATTTCTGCCGGCCTACTGTACTGGAGATTAGGCAATTGGACGAGATCAGTACCGCGCTGCGACCGGTGCCCCGTAACCGCCGAAGCGGTAGTTGATGCGCAAGGTTACCATGTCCACGTCCTGACTGATCCGGTTGAGCGCACCGGCAACAATCGGATTGGCGACCGAGAACGAATTGTTCGCGTCGCCCATGAAGAGATGGTTGTATTCGACACCGAACGACCAGTTTGGTGTGAAGCCGTACTCCAGTCCAACACCGATGGTGCCGCCCCAGCGGGTCGCGCTAGCTGAGGCCAGTTCAGCGCCGGTAAGGGTACTGAGGATGCTAAAGCGGTTGCTCGTCACTGCCGCGCCGCCCTTTACGTACAGCAGTGCTGCGTTCCAAGCGTAGCCGATCTGGCCGGTAAAGAGGCCAATACCATCGGTCGTGGTGCGAGTGGAGAACGCAGGATTGATAATGCTGATGCGCTGGTTGCTGAGATCGGCCCAATCGCCCTGCGCTTCCAGACCAAACACCCACTGATTGGCTTGCCAGCGATAGCCGATCTGCCCGCCGGCGAGGCCGCCCGACCGCTCCCGGCAGCCGTCAGCCACGACTACGCCCGCCACATCGACGAAATCCCAGCAGTTGCGGCTCTGACCCCAACCGCCGTTGCCGCCGATGTAGAAGCCACTCCAATCGTAGATCATCGGAAGCACCGGTGCGGGTGGCCGTGCCTTGACGGCCATATCGGCGGCGGACGCAGGAGCGCCCATGCCCAGCGCAATCAGACCTACCGTACCCATCAGAAACTTCTTCATCGTATATCCCCTTCCGGTGTAGCCAACGACCTTCCAGCCGCGCGGCGTGTACATGTATTCCCATTCCACGGCCCAGTATGAATGATTTGATTGCTTCGACCTGTACCTGGATTGCCACAGGCGAACTTTGATTTGGGAAAAAATGGCAATAGTCGTGTCCTATTGGACTATGCAGTTTGTGCCATTCCCTTCCGCGCGGAATTGGCACGCCGGGAAAAGTGGGCAACCGATCCAACTCGGTCAGACTGATTTCGCCACAGCGAGAGGTGATCCGGGCTAGCCAAATGTCCGCTATGGGTCTTGGCCGTGTAAAAACACCCTTCCAAGGAAGTCGGTGAGAAGCCAGGACCGGTTCGGTCTCAGGCCGCGATC
>NZ_JAFCLR010000067.1:0-25130 GCF_018131065.1 Bradyrhizobium sp. AUGA SZCCT0431
TATGGCTCACATTCGTTGCGCCGTGCACGGCGTCTGCTGACCTACATCGAGGAGCAGGGCCTCATCGTTTGCCAGCTTGACGGTGCCGGTCGGCGGATCGTAACGCTCGTCGAACTGGCTTGGGCGACGGCACCGGGCGACCCCAATGCCGAGGAACTGCCGGCCGAGCAAGGCTGCAGCAGTTCGGCTCCATGAGAAAATACCACGCATCAAGCCGTGGCTGTCTGCAGCAGAGGACTGCCGCAGGGCTTCTGTCGAGTGATATACAAAGGAGGTAAGTTGATCATGGCGCCCGTCTCGCTCCGCGGTATATGATTCGCAAAAGTCGTTGAGCGTTGCGCTACAGTTCCTTTGACGGGTCCGCGCTCTCGTCGCCGACCGCTTTTTGCATATCTCGCTTAAGAGGAGTTCTGAGCTTGAGCGTTGCTTTCACCAAGGAAGACAGTGCCGAAACTGCGTCGGAGACCTTGCTTCCCGACCGCCCGGTTTCACCTCATCCGAACCTCGTTACGGAAGCGGGATTAAAGGCTCTGGAATTTCAGCTCCAACAGGCTCGCGAGGCGTACGAGACGGCGCAGAAGATCGAAGACGTAAATGAACGGCGGCGGCAGGCAGCAACACCCTTGCGTGATGTGCGCTACTTTGCGGCGAGAGTTCGGACGGCTCAGGTCATCCCCAATCCCACATCCACTGACACTGTCGCCTTTGGGAGCACCGTGACCTTCAGGCGCGACGATGGGCGCGTGCAGAAATATCATATCGTGGGAGAGGACGAAGCGGACCCTAAGGCCGGTTCCATTTCCTTCGTGTCCCCGGTGGCAAGGTCTCTGATGGGCAAAGCTGTCGGGGATGTCGTCGGTACATCCGGTCAAGAGTTTGAGATCATTGCGATCTCGTAGCACCCCCGCACGGGACGCAGCCGATGTTTGGAATGTCCTCTTCGCGCCAATAGCCGCGGCGCGCGCGCCATCATGCTGGATTTGATCGAGCGCTTGGTGGCGCAGTCGATACGCGCAATCAGTCGAAGAGCGGCGCCAGCGGACTCGTTCGAGGCTTGGAGGTTCCTCGACGAGTCCGCAACCGCCGCCGCTGCATTGCCCCACACACACGCGAAGCCTACCCTTCATTCCGGTTGCGTCTGTACGATACTGACCACAAAGGAACGGAATCCGCGTCGATGTGGCATTGCGGTTACGCCTCGATAGCTTTGGTCATGCCAAATCCTCTCTGATCCCTTTGAAGAACGGATGCCGCAACTTGCCCCCCGCCGACTTGGCCCGAAGTTCAATTTCGGCAAGCAACTGCGGCTCAACCCCAGATGCGGCGATGAGCTATTTGCGATAGAGCAAATCAAATACGACCAGCACGATCTTGGTAGATCGCACTTTCAGTTCGTTTTGCAGATTTGAAAGATCTGTCGTCCCGTTTTTAGCGGGTACACGCGGCTTCGCCATCGATGATTGCAGAACCCGCCGCTACATGCCACGCATCGGAAGCAACCGCATGTACGAGTTCTTCACTCTTGGCGGCTCTGAAAGCCCGAACGGGCCGATCAATTCTCGACCTCGAAATGCAATTGTTTGGTCAATCTGAACTACTGTGTCTGGAAGCGCGGTCGGTGTCGGGTACTTGATTTCACCCATTTTCCGGATGCGTCGTTTACCACCCACCGGTCGAAGAGAGGTCTTCCCTCCACCGGCGTTACCCGGCTTCCGCGGTATTACGGACCTCTCCGCCTCCCCAGGGCGCCCGCCTGTCCCTCGCGGGCATCCGGTTGGTCATCCCTGCCCACGCCTTGGGGTCTCTCGTGTTGCGTACGCTTTCCTTGTGTACATGCTGTCGCCACTACCCCGGCGCAGCGGCTGGACGTACTGCTTCGCTCATTCACCCCGGCCGTACCAGCCTTCCCCGAAAGGGTTGTCGGGTCGGCCTGCGCATCGTCCTTTTCGAGGCTTGCTCGGCGTTCACTCGTGTTACGGCCTGCACACTCGCGCTGTCACCGTATATCGTGACACGCTAACCAGAGGCTTCAGCCACTTCGTTACCTCCATGACTGCTCCGGTTGCTTCCGGCTGGAGCGATTGCCGGGTGGGACTTACACCCACTGGAAAGCGCCGCCTTTCCACGGCGCACACCCAAGGCGGACATTGCGTGCCGCTTGTGAATGATCTTGATTTGAACCGGAATTATCTATTGCATGATGCCCACAACAGAGGAGCGTTGCATGCCGCACGATCCAAGGCTCGTCAAGGACGAGGACAAGATTGAGCAACTTCGAAGCACCATCCCAGAGTGGATCAAGAAGCTTCAGCGACCGAAAACGCCGTGCGTCACGCCCGCGTTCGGTCCGTTGGAGGGCATTCGTGCGGTCGGCACCGGGCAGTTGATCGCCCAGCCCTACATTGGCACCAAGCTCGCAGAGTTCGGCGCTGAGGTGATTCACGTCGAGAAGCCGGGCGGCGACATTTTTCGCTTCACCGCGCCGCAGTTGGTGCGCGGGCCGCGCGCCCACGGAGGCGATGAGGCCGAAGTTACGAAGAATAAGTTGTCGATGGGGCTCGATTTCAAGAAGGCGCGCGGCATCGAGCTCTTGATGGCGCTGTGGAAGATTTCAGACGTATGGATGGAATCATCAGCCCCCGGCACATGCGAACGTAACGGCATCACCAACGAGCTGGCGCTGGCGGTCAACCCTAGTCTCGTGATCGTGCGCGTCAGCACCTACGGTCAGTACGGAAAGCAGGAATATCTTGGGCGACCGGGCTACGATGCGATCGCACAGGCCTACGGCGGCATGATGAATTTGACCGGCGACCCCGCTGGCCCGCCGCAGCGCGCCAAATCCTATACCGGCGATTATGTCACCGCGCTAACCGGGTGGGCGGCAACAATGATGGCGCTGTGGGAGGTCAAGAAGAGCGGGCGGGGACAGGTGATCGACCTCGCGCAATATGAAGCGGTCGCCCAGACCAATGGCAATACACTGCCGATCTTCACTGGCGAGGGCGCGGTCTCCGGGCATACCGGTAATCGGCCGGCGGGCTTCCAGCCCTACGATACGTTCAAATGCAGCGACGGCTGGGTCTATATCGGCGCGCTCGGGGGCGCAATCTACGATCGGGTGCCGAGATTCCTCGGGCTTGACCCCGTGGAGTACAGCTACGACGAGTGCTCGAAAGACGCGGCCGCGGTCAACTCGGAGAAGGGGCGCGAACTCGACCGTCGGCTGCGCAACTATTGCGCTGCGCATACGGCACTTGAGGTGGAAACCGCGATGAACGCGGCTCAGATTGGCTGCGCTCGCGTGTTCAACGTGCGCGACCAGTATCACGACGAGCACTACGCGGCTCGCGAAATGACCGTCCCGGTACTCGATCGTCAGTCTGGCGTTCCGATCCGAGTCTTCGGCGTGGTGCCGAAGATGTCGCTGACACCAGGCCGCATCTGGCGCGGAGCGCCGTCGATCGGCGACGACACCACTGACGTCCTCTCGACGATGCTGGGTCTTTCGTCGGCCGAAATAGACGGACTGTTCGCGGAAGGTATCGTGCACCGAATGGAGCCGTTCGTAGCGCCACAGGTTGCCCCAGCCAATCCATAGGACGTGAGGCCTGCGAACGAGTCCAAGGACGCCAACACCGTCCGTTCATGGCAGCACTTTTCGGACGTGCAGGGGCGGTCTGACGACGTCTGCTCTTAGGGGTGCCGGCTCAGCCGGGCGACGCAACACTTTATCTTAAAGGGAAAAGATGGAGTGTGACGATGGATCGAGGCTTTCGTCGAGGGTTTACGGCGGCCGAGAAGACGGAGTTATGGGATCGCTGGCAGCGCGGGGAGTCGCTCAAAGCGATCGGGCGGGCGTTTGGGAAGCCTTCATCGTCGATTTATTTCCAGGTGTCACCGCACGGTGGGATTCGTCCAGCTCCTCGGCGTCGCTCGCGATTGGCGCTGACGCTCTCGGAACGCGAGGAGATATCGAGAGGCATTGCGGTACGTCGATCGGCCCGCTCGATGGTCAATGGGAAGCAATCCCCAGGCTAGGGCAGCTACATTCAAGCAAGCAGCCTAATATCCTGGCACTTCGCTGACATCGGCGTTTTGGCGAATGTCCGCTTTGCGCCAGAAGCGGCCATTGCTCGACTTAATAAACAACAACACTCAATCCGCCTCCCTGCTCACAACTCCAGTTGTAGATCGAAAGCGCATCATCAACTTTCAAGCGTGCCATCAAGTTCACTGTGACCATTCGGCCCCGCTCCGCGCGCATTGCTCAAGATTGCAGAAGCGCCTCGTAGCGACAGTAGCAAAACAGTCTCGTTTCTAGAGGCGAATCCCGGCGATTATGTCCTATTTGTTTCGTTGCGCAGTCCAATATCCCGAGCAGCGCCCACCTCCTGCGTGACCGCTCCAGGTCCCGCGACCGGCGTCTCGCGTCAGCCTCCCCGCCCCTGATGCGTATTTGTCGTGGACCGTCGCCGACGCGCGAACCCCGCCCGATCTTCCGACAGACCCTCTGAACTTCACCAGATTGGGATGCGTCACAACGCCGTCGTTTATGTTCACTGAGAAATTGTAGGTCGGATCGCAGCTTCCCCGTTGTGTAACGAACGTGAGATTCCAGGGACCGTCGTATGAGGTCCGGGCTTCGGCAGCGGTCGCCAGGGTAAGGCAGGCACAGCCAATGACATTCGCGATCAGTCGCTTGTTCATGATCTTCTCTCCAGATGAATTGGTTGATGTTCAGTAAGGCAGCAGTCCGTAGGTGTTGGGCATTGTTGTCTTCTCTTGGTCTAGCGCAGCTGTTCGCCGACCATCCTTTTTCACCGTCTATTTCAAGAGCCAGTGCGCATTTCGGCCGCCCTAAGCCGCCGTCCAGCCGCCGTCGATCGAGAGGTTGGCGCCGGTGATCTGGGCGGCGTCCGGGCTGCACAGGAACAGCGCCAGCGAAGCCACCTGCTCGATCGTGACGAATTCCTTGGTGGGCTGGGCAGCGAGCAAGACTTCCTTGATCACCTGATCCTCGCTCATGTTGCGTGTCTTCATCGTTTCCGGAATCTGCTTCTCCACTAAAGGAGTCCAGACATAGCCGGGGCTTATGCAGTTACAGGTGATCCGCGATTGCGCGAACTCCAGCGCCACTGTCTTGGTTAGACCCGCGATGCCGTGCTTGGCCGCGACGTAGGCAGACTTATATGGCGATGCGACCAGCGAATGCGCCGACGCCATATTGATGATTCGACCCCAGCCTCGTTGCTTCATGCCAGGAGTAACGGCGCGGATCGCATGGAATGCGGAGGACAGGTTGATTGCGATGACTGCGTCCCACTTTTCGACCGGAAAATCCTCGATTGGGGAGACATGCTGGATGCCGGCATTGTTGACGAGCACGTCCACGCGGCCGAATGTTTTCTCGGCGAGCGAGATCATGCTGGCGATTTCCGTAGGCTCGGCCATGTTCGCGGGCGTATAGATAGCCTTCACCCCGAAGTCGTTCTCGATCGCAGTCCGCGTTTTTTCGACATCGGCCGGTGCCCCAATCCCGTTGAGCACGATGTTGGCGCCTGCACCTGCGAATGCCCGCGCGCATCCTAGGCCTATTCCGCTTGTCGAGCCGGTCACAACGGCCGTCTTGCCCTTCAGAATACTCAATTCACTCTCCTTCTTTGTCTGTTGCATGCGTTCATGTTCACCCGACGAGACTCATCGCGCGGGCTTCGAGGAGACGTCGGCTTGGCTGTTGGAGGTAGTCGTGCACGACCTTTCCCAGCCCGAGCGTCAGGTCGGCCAGTATGTGGACCGCGGACACCACCTCGAGAACTGGCAGGTCAGCTACGGGTGCCAACGCATGAGGAGTCAAATGGAGCGCCGCAGGCCCGGTCCACGCGCCCTTGATCGTGACATCCTCGAGATGATATTCGACCAGTTCGCAGATGCGCGGCGTGCCGTCGACATGCGGAATGATCTTGAGCAGGAAGTTCGGCGCCTCAAGCGACGCCTTGACGTGCGACAGATCCACTTCGCGGTGCTTGTAACCCATCGTACCGGTGGCAACCCGAAGCGGACCGTAGTCCAGGGTTCCGATCAGTGTGTCGACCTCTGTCCGCAGCGTCGGCTTCGCCAGTTTCTTCGGAAAGCCCCAGAGCTCGCGCCCACCGGAGATCGGCCCCTCATCATCGAGGAACATGCAGTGGGTGTAGCTGCCCCTGCGGCCGCGGAAGGAGACTGGAATCACCTGCCCGCTTTCGGTGTAATCGCCGAAGCCGTTCGAATCCGGCATGCGGATGAATTCGTATTTCACCAGCGCCTCCCGCTGGTCGAGTTCAAGCGGCTCGGGCACCACCGCGCGCAGCTTCGCCGGATCGGTGCGGTAGGTGATGATCAGGTATTCACGGTTGACGAACCGATACGGTCCCGGCGGATATGATGGGCTCGTCAACGGCATCGCGAACGCCCGTTCAAGTATTTCTGTCTCGCGCATGTTTAACTCCACTTCGCGGTTTTTTTGACCAGTTGATTGTTATTCACGACCATCGCGTTCGAGATCGAACGTGTAGACGCCATCAAGACTCGTGGGTCGAGTAAGCACTTCGGGATGGCGAATCGTGCGGACGGCATCGTGATAGCCCGCACGCCAATGATCCTGCATCGATAGACGGGAAAACTCGTAGTCTTTGGAGTGTCCTTCGTAATTTCGAGCCCGATAGATCAGGTGAACGATGTTGTAGACCTTGTCACTGGCGACCGACTTCAGGATCTTCAGATCATCGTTTTCCTCAAGATCGCCAGGGAGCCTGCGGAGCAGAGCCGCAAGAGCACGCTGCACGCGGTGTACGCTCTTGAATTGTTCGGTACTCGCGCGCGTGCGGCTTGAGAACTGAATCTCCTTGTGGCGTGTGGCGACTTCCGCCAGGTTACTCGGAAGCGCGCCTTGCGAGCTCCAGAGGTCGATCTGAAATGCAAGCGTATCCTCACGCCGTGGGTTGCTGTCGATCACCCATTGCAGCGGCGTGTTGGACACCAGGCCGCCGTCCCAGTACTGCTCGCCATCGATTTCGACGGCCGGAAAACCGGGTGGCAGTGCCCCGCTCGCCATGACATGCTCGGGGGTGATCTTGTGAGTGCTGGTGTCGAAATAGACAAAATTTCCGGTCCTGACATTGACGGCGCCCGCGCTGAAGCGCGTCATCCCGGCATTGAGACGATCAAAATCCACCAGGCGCTCGAGGGTCTGCCTGAGGTGCTTGGTATCGTAGAAGCTGGTCGCAGCCATCGTGCCGCCCGGTTGCAACCAGGGCATCACACCCCGCGCAGAGAAAAACCCGGTTGCGCCGAACGCGGCAGCCAGACCAGCGTTCATTTGATTGAGAAGATTGCGCGCGTCGTCGCTTCGGGCGAGATCAACGAATGGATTGCCTGACCAATCCCAAGGCGCGCTCGAAGTCACCTGCGTCCAGAACTCGCGCAATCGGTCGATGCGGGAATTGGGCGGGTTGCCTGCGATGATGGCGGCGTTGATCGCCCCGATCGAGATGCCCGCGATCCAGTTCGGATGGATATCAGCCTCCGCCAGCGCCTCGTAGACGCCGCCCTGATATGCCCCCAGTGCACCGCCGCCTTGCAGGAGCAGCGCGACGCAATCGAACGGCAGCTTTCTTTTCGCCGCCGTGAGGTGTGGTTGAAGCTGAAAATTCATTGTGTGCTCTTCGTTTTGGGATTTCGGACCACCCTCGGGATTGTCGCTCTCCGATACTGCGCCAGTGTTCTGCTGGCCGGAAAAAGAGATTGACATTCTGTCCCGAGGAACTAAACTAAACCGTATAGTTTAAATAAGATCCTGTCAAGAAGAAGAACTCAAGCGAGCCCGTCAGCTTTTTTGTGAGCGCGGCAAGTCGCTGAAATTCAGCCTTCTTGCGCAGAGATCAATCAGAGGAGTATCCGACATGATCTCGAAAATCAGACTTCCTATCCAAGCGCTGGCAGTGTTGCTTTGCGCGACAACCGCCGCTGCGCAAGAGAATCGCGGTACTGCCGAGCAGAGGGCGGCGTGCGCGCCCGACGCCTTCCGCTTCTGCGTTGGCTACATTCCCGACCCCACGAGAGTCGAATACTGCCTGAGACAGAACAGGTCCGATCTCAGCGACGCATGCCGATCGGTGTTCGAACAGAGCGCCGGCCCACTGGCCAGCAAAGCCAAACCCAGCGAACCGCGACGATCAACCCGACCCGCGACGTCCGCAGACGCCGATTGAGCCGGCAATAAGGAGACAGCGAAAATGGATATGTTCGTCATTCCCGCGCTTGCGTCGTTTTCCGGGTCGGCTTCCGGAACGCTGGCGTCGATTGTCACCAATTGGGTGACCCAGCGCCGCAAGGACCGCGCCCGCCATTCACTGCGGGCCACGTCCCAACGTGAAGAACTCTACAAGACCTTCATTGAAGAAGCAGCGAGGCTGTACGCCGACGCCATCGTCAACGACAAGTCCGAGGTCTCGAAGCTCGTCGACCTCTACGCTCTCATCGCGCGGATGAAAATCCTTTCGAGCGATGCCGTGATCGAAGCCGCCGAAAAGGCAGCTCGATTGATCCTAAACACCTATCTTTCGCCGAACAGGAAGTTCGTCGATCTGCCCGACCTGATCAACGAGATGGATCCGTTGCGAGATTTCAGCGAGGCCTGCCGCTGCGAACTGCAATCCTCTCACGCGCGCTGAGGCTCCGATCATGCCGGTCTTTCAGTATTTCGGGTGGGTAGGAAGCTTTCTGCTCGCGACGATTCTTGCCGCGAACTGGTGCCTCCCGGCACCGATTGCTCCACACGCCGGCGTTCCGCTCGATCAGAAGATCAGGATTCGAATCCATACGGATCATAAATGGCCTGAGCGTGTGGTGTTCGACACAACCGGCGCGATGGTGACGCAAAAAGCCGGCGTGGAGACCGGCATTGGCGGAAGCAAACCCGCCGTTGCGACGGAACGCCAACCCTTCGACGCGTTCGCCGAGATGGCCGCCATTCCCGTCAGACCCTGTTTTCGACCGCCCTGCTCGGCCGGCCCGGCCGCAGAGCAGGCGGACCCGCGGTTTGGGAAAGCCGTGCCATCCGAAGTCCGCACTCGCTTGGCGGCGCGCAAGGACGTTACTTCCCCCAGTCGGCTTCGCAGGCCGCCAGGAAGAAGCTGATTCGCTCGCGCACGAAAGCGGGCGCTTCGCTGCGCAGTTCTTTCGCGCCCTCACCCATCAGAGCCCGCATCAGCATCGGAAGCAGAATCAGGTCCATGAAAATTTGCGCCGTGGCCAAGCTTCTTTTCGGGCCGAAAGGGCCCTTGGAGCTGCGCGACACCGGCTGCGTAGCATCGTTCAGGACGTGGGACACGGCGGCCGCTGCCCGGTCTCGCCCGGCTTCGTGAACTTGGCGACTCAAGGCCGGAAATCGTTCGGCTTCGGCAATCGTGGCGCGCGTGACGCCGATCGTGTCTTCGATGAATCGTTCCACGACCTCGATGCCCAGGCTCGCAAGCTTGTCCTGCACCGATCGCCCTTTGGGCTCAAAGCCATCGAAATTCGTCAATCCTTCGATGACACGGGCCACTACCGCCTCGAACAGGGCCTCCTTCCCGGGGAAGTGAGCATAGATGGTCGGCTTGCTCGCCGGCGCCGCCTCGGCGATCTCGTCGAGACTCGCGCTTTGATAACCTCTCTTGAGGAATACCCGCTGGGCCGCGTCGAGGATTCGCGCCTTCACATCGCCCGCAAGGTCTTTGGGCGGTCTTCCCGGACGCGGCCGTTTCAAATCATTGCGCTTGCTCACCATAGGCTTCACCCTTGCATTCACGATGCTGCGAGCGCCCAAGCTCGCTGATAATTCCGGCTTGACATGTTCGCGATCGAAGTGCAAGTAAAAGAAACTATACGGTATAGTTTAATTAATCAGAAGGAGACCGCTGTGCCCGATTCCCTACCATATACGCCCGCCCTGGAGGGACGAACCCTGCTGGACGAGCTGAATCACCGCATCAAGAACGAACTCGCCTCGGTCATCAACCTCGTCACTTTCAAAGCCGTCTGGACCGACAACGTCGACGCCAAGGAAGAGCTGAGCAATGTCGTCGACTTGCTTCACGGGCATGTCCAGGTCCACAGCATTCTGACAATGCCGGACGGCGATACGCTTGAGGACGCCGGCGACCAGCTTCGAAAGCTGGGATTGGCGATGAGCCAATCCAAGCTGGATCGCATGAACATCCGCCTCGTGTTGGCCACTGAAACGCTGCCGCTCGAGTCGGAGCGGTGCTGGCGCCTGGCATTGGCCATCTACGAGTTGGTGACGAACGCGGTCCGCCATGCTCGCTTCGACGGCCGGGACGGTGAAATCAAAATCAGCCTGATGCGCGCGGGTTCTTGGGTGAACTGCCGAGTCACCGACAACGGATCGGTCGTGGGAAGGATCAAGCTCGGTCGCGGCCTGCGGATCGTCGGCGATCTGGTCATGAGCCTGGGCGGCCGGGTCGACCGCACCTCCGGCCCGCAATGGAATGCGTTCTCCCTCGACTTCCCCCTGACCCAGCGTGAGCAGGACGCCAATCGCGCGGTCGCTGGCCGCCGCCCGAGAACCTATCGTCGATTGAAGCCCCTGTCAGTGCCGTTTCGCTTGCCCGTGGCGGGCGAGCGGGTTGAAGCCATCGCCGTCCGACCAGAACTCTAAATCGAAGGACATTCGCATGTCGAAAAGGAATCTTCTGTTGCTGTCCGTAAGCGTGATGTTCGGCGCCGCACTCGTCGCGCCAAGTGCCGCGCTCGCGCAGTTCGGCCCTCCTCCGGGTCCGCCGCCAGGCCTCGCTGGTCCCCCTCCTGGTTTCGGCGCCGGTGGCCCGCCTCCGGGTATGGGCGGCGGCGGTCCTTCTCTTGGCGTTGCTCCGGGCGCACCTCCGCGCGATATCGCAGGTGCTCCACCTCATTTTTCGTGTCTCGGCGGCGCTGCCGGACCGCGCGGTCTCGATCGCGGCGGCCAGGCGAAGTTCCGTGACGTCGCGGGTCGGGCTACGGCCTTGGGTGCGAATGACTACACCCGAAACGGTTACGCCAGCCATGGCTACCGTCGTGGTTACCGGTACCGGGCCTACGCGGCGGCCGCGGCTTATGCCTATGGCGGATCCTACGCCTCCTCTGAGGAGGACTGCTACTACGTGTCGGCATTCAGGCGAAACGGTACCTACAGGCGCGTTCTGCGCTGTGGCGGAAACTGATCCGGATACGAACCCTTAGCCCGGTCGTCCACCGGGACTCTAAGTTTTTTGACCCGACGCAACCTGTCTTCCGAGGCCGCTTTCGGGACTTGACACCCTACGAACTAAACTATACGGTTTAGTTTAATTAAAGGATCCATCGTGCCCCACTTCATTCCCCATCCGCCTGCAATGGCCATTCCGCGGCGCATGAGCGCCGCAGTGGCGCTCGCGCTTCTGGCAATGCCACTCGGCGCCTGCAACGAGCGCTCCGCCGCTCCTGTCGAGCGCGCCGCGCTGGTACACACCGAACTCGCGCAGCCGCGAAATAGTCAGGCTACCGCGACGCTGAGCGGTGAAGTCCAGGCGCGCTTCCGCGCCGACCTCTCTTTTCGCGTGAGCGGGCGCGTGCTCGCGCGCTTGGTTGATGTCGGCGCCCATGTCAACGCCGGCGACCTCCTGGCCCGACTCGATCCGGCCGAGCAGCAGGCCGATTTTGACGCCGCAGCCGCAGGCGCGGCCGCGGCGGCGGCTCAGCTGCGCGTTGCGCAAACGACATTTGATCGGCAAAGCTCCCTGCTCTCGAACGGCTTCACCACCCGTGTCGCCTACGACCAGGCTCAGGAGCAATTGCGAACCGCACAAAGCACTCTTGAATCCGCGAAAGCGGAGGTGGCAAGAGCCCGCGAGACACTCGACGATACGGAACTGCGCGCCCGCGCGCCGGGCGTGATAACCGCGCGAAGCCTTGAACTTGGACAGGTCGTGCAGGCGGCCCAATCGGTTTTCACGCTGGCGCAAGATGGCGAACGCGACGCCGTTTTCGATGTCCCGGAATCGATGTTCTTCGATGACGTGGAGCGCGGCCGCGTGTCGCTGGCGCTGATCTCGGATTCCGGTGTGACCGCCGCAGGGTACCTGCGGGAGATATCACCGGCCGTCGATCCCAAGAGTTCCACTGTTCGTGTGAAGGTCGCGATCCAAACTCCGCCCCCTGAAATGACTCTCGGAAGCGCGATCGCGGGGACCGCCCGGATCAAGCCGGCCGCGGAGATCACGTTGCCATGGACTGCGCTGACGGCAGTGGGGTCGAGGCCCGCCGTCTGGATCGTCGACCCCAAGACGAACACAGCATCGCTGAAGCCGGTGACCATCGGCGCTTACGAAGCCGGAGCGGTGATGATCAAGGAAGGGCTTGAGCCCGGAGACCGCGTCGTGGTCGACGGCGGCAAGCTGCTGAGCTCCGGCCAGCCTGTTAGATATGGCGAGGATCGATCATGAAGACGCGGTTTCTTGTTGTTGCAGTCACCATCGCTTCGGCATTGGTGGTGACCGGATGCAAAGAGGAGGTGAAGGCTCCGGAACCTATCCGGCCCGTGCTGTCGACCGTTCTGCAACCGGTCGCAGCCGGCAGCACAATAGCGGTCGGAACCATCCAGCCCCGCTACGAGACGAATCTCGGATTCCGCGTGCTGGGACGCCTTATCGCGCGTCCGGTCAACGTCGGAGATCTGGTTGCCGAAGGGCAAACGATTGCAGCCATCGATCCCACCGCCCTTGAGTTGGCGGTGCGGTCAGCGAAAGCGGATATTTCGAAAGCCGAAGCGCTTCTTGAACACGCGACCGGGACCGAGGAGCGGAAACGGATCCTGATCAAGACCGGCGCCACGACGACGCAGACGCTGGACGATGCCGAGCAAGTGCGCGCGGGGGCACAAGCATCGACCGCCCGCGCCCGTGCGAACCTGACCAAGGCGATCGAACAGCTGGGTTATGCCCGGGTCAAGTCAGATTTCGCGGGTGTCGTTACCTCCGTGAGAGCCGAGGTGGGACAAGTCGTGTCGCCGGGGCAGAGCGTCGTGACCGTGGCGCGATTGGACGCCCGTGAGGCTGTGGTCGATGTTGGCGCGGATTTCCCCGTGCCCTTGACCGAGGGCTTACCGTTCACCGTCAGCCTGCAGCTGCTTCCAGCCGTTCAAGTCCAGGGCCAAATTCGAGAAATTGCACCCCAAGCCGATCAAGTCACGCGCATGCGCCGCATTCGCATCGCCTTGATTGACCCGCCTGAAGGTTTCCGGCTTGGAAGCACCATCACGGCAAGCCTCAGCAGCAATCACAGCTCAGTTCTCCGAGTGCCCGCGTCGGCCGTTCTCAACAAGGGCACCGAGACTTTTGTCTGGCTCATCGACGTGCCCACAAGCACGGTCTCACTCCAAAAGGTCGATCTCTCCGAGGACGAACGAGGCATCCGGGTCACCGGCGGTCTCGCCGCCGGAGCGCGCATCGCGACTGCCGGAATCCACACCCTCAAGCACGGACAGCAGGTCCGCATCGAACAGGACGCCACGCCATGAAAACCTTCAACCTTTCTGACTGGGCCCTCGAACATCGATCGCTCGTCTGGTATTTCATGATCGCCTTCATGGCAGCGGGCCTGTTCGCATATCTGCAGCTGGGGCGGCAGGAAGATCCTGATTTCACCATCAAGACCATGGTGATCGGAGCGCAGTGGCCGGGCGCTTCGCCCGAGGAAATGACCCGCCAGGTTACCGACAGGATCGAGAAGAAGCTCGAAGAGCTGGAGTCGCTCGACTATACCAAGAGCGTCACCGTCGCGGGCCAAACAACCGTCTTCGTCTATCTGCGCGACACGACGAAGGCCGCCGACGTAGCGCCGACCTGGGCGCGCGTCCGCAATATGATCGCGGACATCAAGGGCGATTTCCCGCAAGGGGTCTTAGGTCCCGGCTTCAACGACCGCTTCGGCGACGTGTTCGGCAACATCTACGCTTTCACCAGCGACGGCTTGACCCAGCGCCAGTTGCGCGACCGCGTCGAGGACATTCGCGCAAAAGTCCTGACTGTCCCGGATGTCGGCAAGGTCGACATCCTCGGTGCACAGGATGAAAGGATTTTTCTGGAGTTCTCGACCCGGAAGATCGCTTCGCTCGGACTCGACACCCGCTCCATCGTTTCATCGTTGCAGGCGCAAAATGCCGTCGCGCCCTCAGGCGTGTTCCAGGAGGGGCCGGAGCGCATCAGCGTGCGCGTTAACGGTCAATTCGCATCCGAGGAAAGCCTGAAGGCGATCAATCTCAGGGTCAACGACCGGTTCTTCCCGCTGACAGATGTGGCAACCATCACCCGCGGCTATGCGGACCCGCCGACCACGCTGTTTCGCTACAACGGCCAGCCGGGCATCGCACTCGCGATCGGAATGAAGTCGGGCGCCAACTTGCTGAAATTCGGCGAGGCCCTGAAGGAGGAAATGTCGAAGATCCTGGCCGAGCAGCCGATCGGCCTGGGAGTTCATCTCGTCGCCGACCAGCCGGTCGTAGTCGAGCACGCCGTCTCTGGCTTCACGAAGGCTCTATTCGAAGCGGTGGTCATCGTGCTCGGGATCAGCTTCTTGAGCCTCGGCCTTCGCGCCGGCCTGGTCGTTGCGATCGCGATCCCGCTGGTGCTGGCGATCACATTCGTTGTGATGGAGTATGCCGGAATTTCACTGCAGCGCATTTCGCTCGGCGCCCTGATCATCGCGCTCGGCCTTCTGGTCGACGACGCCATGATCGCCGTTGAAATGATGGTGGCGCGGCTCGAACAGGGCGATCCCCTGGAGAAGGCCGCGACGCACGTCTACACGTCTACGGCCCTTCCCATGCTGACGGGAACGTTGGTCACCGTGGCCGGATTTATCCCGATCGGTCTCAACACCAGCAACGCTGGTGAGTTCACCTACACCCTGTTCGTGGTCATTGCTGTCTCGTTGCTCGTGTCGTGGGTGGTGGCGGTCCTGTTCACGCCCTTGCTTGGCGTCACGATTCTGCCAGCCAAGATCAAGGGCCATCATGACTCCAAGGGTCGGGTTGGGCAGGCGTTCGCCCGTCTGCTTCTGATTTGTATGCGTCATCGGTGGATCACCGTGGGCGTGACAGTCGCGGCCTTCGCGCTTTCTCTGTTCGGCATGAACTTCGTGCAGCAGCAGTTCTTTCCCTCGTCGGACCGTGCCGAATTGGTCATCGACTGGAACCTGCCTCAGAACGCTTCGATAACCGAGACGAATGCGCAAATCGTTCGCTTCGAGCGAGAACAGCTGCAAGGCAATTTGGCTGTCGACCATTGGTCGACTTATGTTGGAACCGGCGCTCCGCGATTTGTGTTGTCGTTCGATGTCCAGACGGCGAACGCCTGGTTCGGCCAAATGGTGGTCGTCACCAAGGGCGGCATTGCCGCACGTGACCGGGTCAAGACGCAATTCGAAACCTATCTGAAGAAGACGTTTCCCGGTACGGATACGTTCGTCAAACTGCTCGAGGTCGGACCGCCGGTCGGGCGTCCTGTGCAGTATCGGTTGAGCGGGCCCGACATCGCCAAGGTGAGGGAATTTTCCCAAAACCTCGCCGGCATCGTCCGCGCTAATCCGCATCTCGATCATGTCGTGTTCGACTGGATGGAGCCCGCACGCGTCGTCAAAGTCGATGTGCTGCAGGACAAGGCGCGACAGCTTGGCGTGAGCTCGGAAGACATCGCGACGACATTGAATGGCGTGCTTGCCGGTTCAACGATCACTCAGGTCCGCGACAGCATTTACCTGGTGAATGCGATAGGCCGTGCGACCGCGGCTGAGCGCGCATCGATCGATACGCTTCGCGACCTGCAATTGATTGGGTTGGGCGGTCAATCGGTGCCTCTCGGCGCCGTGGCGACACTGCGCTATGAAGTCGAGCAGCCCACAATCTGGCGGCGATCGCGGATTCCCACGATAACGCTCAAGGCAAGCATTCTCGATACCGCGCAGCCCAAGACGGTCGTTGATCAACTCGCGCCGAAGGTCGACGAGTTCGAAAAAAGCTTGCCGGCGGGATACTCGGTCACGATCGGAGGCTCGGTCGAGGAAAGCGCGAAGAGCCAGGCCCCGATCACAGCGATCGTTCCGCTCATGCTTTTCGTTATGGCGACCATCCTGATGATTCAGCTGCAAAGCTTTCATCGGCTGTTCCTGGTGTTTGCGGTCGCGCCCCTCGCCTTGATCGGCGTGGTCATGGCCCTGCTGCCAAGCGGAGCTCCGCTCGGCTTCGTTGCGATCCTCGGTGTGCTGGCGCTGATCGGCATTCTGATTCGTAACTCGGTGATCCTGATCGTGCAAATCGAAGAGCTCAAGGCGGAAGGACGACCCGCATGGGACGCCGTTGTCGAAGCAACCGAGCAACGGATGCGACCGATCATATTGACCGCGGCCGCCGCAAGTCTCGCCCTCATCCCGATCGCACGCGAGATCTTCTGGGGTCCGATGGCCTACGCGATGATGGGCGGCATCATCGTTGGCACGGTGCTGACGCTGTTGTTCCTGCCAGCGCTATATGTCGCCTGGTTCCGTATCAAAGAGCCGGCGCCCGCAACGGATAACACTCATGAAAATCCGCTTGCCCCCCAAATGCAAGCCGTCTCTTGATGCGCCCCCTCGGTGCGAACTGGAAAATGCATAGGAGCCAATATGAAGCAAGTTCTCAGCCTCTTTATGTTTGGAATCGGTGCCCTTCTGTTCCTTGCCTTCTTTACCACCCTCAAGCCGACTGTCGTCTCTGCGGCTTCAGGGCCGGGCAAGCCCGGCCAGTGCAGCACGAAAGCTCCGCCTTCGCTTTACAGCATTGTGGCCCGATGTCGGACGACGGCAGTGACATCCTGGCCCACGGATCGTGCACCTGATCCTCTATGACTGCAGCGAAAGCCACTTTCCTGTCCATTGCTCAAACCGGACGCTCTTCTCATGAACCCAGCAAGCCGTTCAATCGATACGATGCAGAGGAAACGCGCGTTCATTGGGATCCTCCTGCTATCCCTCGCGCTCGTTCCTTGCGCCGCTATGGCTGAACTCAACGATGGATCGTTGAGCTCGACTGGCCAAAGCGCGCCAATTAATCGTGAGACGAACACAGATTCGGATCAGCGGTTCCGTGCGGCCTTCCGTGCTGCGCACCTTTCGCTTATCGAGGCGATCGCCATTGCCGAACGATTGCATGTGGGATCACGCACCGCCGCGATATCGTTCGATACATCGGACAACCCCTCTTATCGGGTGAGGACCGTGAAAAACAAAGAGATATGGGAGAACGTCATTGATGTTAGTACGGGGCGGATCGCCGGATCCGAGACCGCGTGGTCCCTGAACGAGCTTGAAATGGCAGAACGGGACAACATCAACGCATTGCGATTGGTCGAACAGGGGCTATCGGACGCCGTGGCGATCGCCGAGAAAGCCGCAGCTGGAAAAGCCATCAGCGGAGGTCTGGTGAAGGAAGGTGACCGGCTCAATTTCGTGGTCGTCGTGCTAAGCGATGACCACGTGAAGGAGGTCTTCCTCGAACCGCCACGCGCCACTTCAAAACGTCAGCCGGCCACGGCTCGCAAGAACTGAAGCGGACATGGCCGCGCAACTAATTGCCTCGCTGCACTGAAAGATCGTGGGGGCCCAAATCGTTACTCGGCCGGGACGCCAGCTAACTTCGTCTGAGTAGCGACTACAACTCCCGTTGTCCGGTTTCTCTAGTCTTACGTTGAAGCAGCGGAGTGTGCGAAGGCGCGACGAACGGTTTGTGCGCTTTCCACCACTGACGATTGAGTATGCGCTCGGTCTCAGGCGGGCGCCTACCTCCCATCTCGGAAGGACTGCTCAGATTGGTTGTGTCTTAGGATTTTTCTTGATCTCCCGGTGCACACGTCGTGCACACGCCGCCTTCTAACTATTTGAAAATTGTGGATTCTCGTTTCAATCCATCATGGGGAAGTTTGGTTAGGTCCAGCCAGCGAGAGCCAGCCAGATCTAGTATCTTGACGTCAATGACCGCTTTGCGCCAAAGTCAGACGTCCCAACCAACTCAATTGATGATCGGCGGAATTAAGTAGACTGCTCTCGAGCAGAAACACAGGGCGCAGCCCAAGGCCGCCCAATTTGTATTTCGGCTGAAGTAGCGAGCAGGCCGGGGAGCCGTGCACAGGCAGCCATCCCCCGCTGTGCTTGAGCTTTGAGAGAATCCGCTCGGTTCGACGCGCTTGAGCGCGAACTCGCTCCTTGAGAGACAATGGCTATGACCAAGTCTAATTGTTTCAAAGTCGGAATGGGAGTTGTGATCGCCGCGCTAACGGGAATCCAGAAGGCAGCAGCCCAGGCGCCAACGCTGTCTGTGGAACCTTCACGATTACCCCGCCTCGGTACGATCGACGAGCGTTTTCAATCCTATAACGTGGAGATGCTCGAGGTCACGGGTGGAAACTTCTGGAAACCTTACAGGGCAAGTGTCTCAGCGCCGTCAACCCGCAGCGCGGCGGGCACCGGGAATATCCCGGGCGGCAGGAATCCCGACCTCTACGAATATCGGGCACCTATCGACCTAATGAACCTCCGACTACGCACATTGGCTGCTGCTCTGGCCCCAGCCTACGTGCGCGTAAGCGGCACCTGGGCCAACACCACATACCTTGCTGAAAACGATGAGACGCCCTCCGCGCCGCCTAGCGGTTTCAGCGCCGTGCTAGGTCGCGAACGCTGGAAAGATGTCATCGACTTTGCCCACGCGGTTGACGCCAGGATCGTAACCTCCATGGCAATAAGCCCCGGCGTTCGGGACGCAGCGGGTCTATGGCAGAGCGATCAGGCGCGTCGTTTCATCGCCTATACCAGATCCGCCGGCGGCAGAATTGCCGCCGCAGAGTTCATGAATGAGCCGACGCTGGCCGCCATGGGAGGTGCGCCGAAAGGGTATAACGCTGCGGCTTACGGGCGGGACTTCAAAGCCTTTCATGCGTTCATCAAGGCCAGCGAACCGGATTTGATCGTGCTAGGTCCCGGCTCGGTCGGAGAAACAACAGCGTCGCAATCATCGATGCAATATGGCTCCGAAGCGATCAGGACGCGGGATATGCTTGCAGCATCCGGATCCGGCATCGACGCTTTTTCCTATCATCACTACGGCGCGACCTCACAACGATGCTCCGGTATGCCGGGTCAAACCACACCCGAGGCCGCGCTTTCGGAAGAGTGGTTGGCGAGAACGGACCAAACTCGCGCGTTCTACCAAACGCTCAGGGACGAGTTCGAGCCCGGAAAGCCGATGTGGGTTACCGAAACCGCCGACGCAGCCTGTGGCGGCAATCCTTGGGCTTCCACATTCCTCGATACTTTTCGATATCTCGATCAACTTGGCCGGCTTGCCAAGGCCGGCGTGCAGGTGGTTGCGCACAACACGCTCGCCGCAAGCGATTACGGCCTGCTTGAAGAGCAGACGTTGCGGCCGCGCCCAAACTATTGGGCGGCGCTGCTTTGGCGCAGGCTTATGGGTACAACCGTTCTCGACGCCGGCGCCCACAATGGGACGCACCTCTATGCGCATTGCCGGCGAGGTGTACCCGGAGCCGTCACATTACTAGCCATCAATACGGATAGGACGACCGCCACCATCCTGCGACTGCCCGTGACTAGCGAGCGTTACACGCTGTCGGCGGACCATCCTCAGAGCGCCGGAATGAAGCTGAATGGAACGGCTTTGGAGCTCGGTCAAAATGATGATCTTCCGCATTTTGTCGCGGTGAGATCGCAACCAGGTTCTCTTGAGATTGCACCGGCTACGATTACTTTCCTCACGATCGGGGATGCCGGAAATATGGCATGCGATTAAGTTTACCGAATTCCGCCTTGGGTCATTCTCGTCTTTCTGACCGTGCGCCGACCACTTCGGTTCTGCTCCGATAAGCAGACAAATTCAGAGTCCGTCGGCATGCCTCAAGGTGCCAATAGCCGAGCGGTGGTGTCAGACCGCGCCGAAAGGCCGGACACATGACTGCACCGGACGATTGATCTTGTGCTCATACCACGCGACACTAGGGACATGGAGATGCGGTGTCCGAACTGGAAAGATCATTCTTGCCTTCCCTATTTTTGGGCCATCTTGATATTTTTATGTTCGCGGGTGGTGGTCGCGCTCGGGCTGGTATTCTCGCAAAAATATGTGCCGAGCACGATCGAACGTTGGTCGGCGGGACCGTTCTGGTACCACCAATTGCTGCAATGGGATTCAGAATGGTATTTCAAGATCGCGACCGAAGGATATCGGTACAACGGCGATCCGACTATTCAACAAAATATCGTGTTTTATCCGTTGTATCCGATGCTCGCGCGGGGTCTCGCGGCGATCAGCGGCCTCACGCCTGCGGATGCATTGCTGTTAGTATCGAACGTCGCGGGATTGTTGGCTATCGTCGCTCTCTTCAAGCTGGTTCGCGAGGAATTTGGTGATCAAGTCGCTCTCACCACAATCGCGCTGCTCAGCTTTTTTCCAACTTCGGTGTTGCTGTCGGCTGGGTATACCGAACCCTTGGAACTGTTCCTGGTGGTTTCGTTTTTTCTTGTTCTAAAACAGAAACGCTATTTGTCGGCGGCACTGCTTGCAGGCTTGGCCGTTGCTGGCCGATCAACGGGCATTGTCTTATTGCCCGTCCTTCTCTGGGAGATGTGGCTCAATCGCGATCAGAAGCCGTTCCTTGCTGCCGTCTTGCCATGCGTCCTTCTCGCGACATCGGGCATCTGGCTATTCATGATCTACCTCTGGAGCTCTTTCGGGGACCCATTTGTATTTGCGGATGGGCAGGCGGCTTTCCATGCAGGAACGACCCTGGCTACGAGATTGATTGCGGCACTCAAATTTGAACCGGTCACCCGAATGATCCTCAACGATTGGAATCCATGGGGGCAGGATAGCTGGTTTACACTGTTGTTTATTGTCCTGATTGGTGTGGGTTGGTTTCGACTGCGCTCCTCCTGGACATTGTTTGCCATCGGTGTGCTGTTGTTGCCATATCTGACACTCAGCGGTGGGCCAGCAGGCTTCGTCTCAATGAGCAGATTTAATCTTGTTTCATTTCCTCTGTTTGTAGTGCTGGCTCATTTAGTACTGCGAACGCAGTGGCTGTTAGCGGGAGTGACAGGACTTTTCAGTGCGTCTCTGTTCATGTGCACCGCGCTGTTTGCTCGGAGAATTTGGATTGGATGATCGCTACGGGAAAGCCCTCAGCGACTTTCCCTCGCAGCGACCTAGCGTGTCGCGCGGTGTACCGCGCTACAGATCTTTCCGACCGAAAGTCCGTTCCGGGTCAAAATGCGAAAAACTCAACATGAGCAAATGTTTTCCGCTGTTCCGCCGATAGCGGACATTCTCGGCGAATTACGGTTCGGCTTCGTGGAGATGCAGCAAGCATCTGCATTCCAAAACCGCTCATAACGCGACCGTCCGCTTTGCGCCAGAAGCGGCCAGTCGCAAATCGAAAAGTAGCGATGTCTGCTTTTCACTCAGAAGCGGACATCGCCCGCCAGATTAGCCATGTCCGAAAAGTGCCAACAACGGACATGGCGGTTGTTACCAGAGTGGACCCTCTCAAAATATTAGCGCGTCCGGAAGCGGCGGGGGCGAACCGAAGAAACCCGCAATGCGGCAAATCCGACCATCACGATCAAACTCACCAAAATCACGTCCTTCGGAGGCTACTTTTCCGTCCGGCCCGACCATCTTCCACAGAAAATGGAATTTGCCGTGATGGTGATCGACGCCGCTAGCAAAGACAATCTTTGTCCCCGGCAAGCGCTTTTGGAAGTCGGCGATATGCCGGATCAAAGCTTCCCGACCCACTACACTCGCGGTCGGGTCCTCATAAGCTCCATCCTCGCTCCAGGATATTTGCAAAAGGCGACGGCGCTCCTCTTCGTCGGCTTCTAGCCAAGCCGCCCCGTAAGCCCGGATAATTCCGTTTACATCTGTCATGCAGCCATCTCCCCGAGATCAGGCCCTTGTCCACGTAATAATGCCCCTGCCGGTCCGGCCCGGAAGCATGGGGTTGGCTTGTACAGCGGTCGTGATCGAAAGAGTGTCCCCTTCCAGCTTGAAAAACCGGACCTGCTCGGTGCCATTCCAAGCGGGGTGCCAAGCGAGATCGACATTGGTGATGAACTTGTCATCGCCTTCAATCCTACAGGTGCCGGTGTAAGCCATCATGGTCTTGAAAAGCGCTGAGCCGTCAGCGTCTTCCTTCGGTGGCGCGCGATCCGCGCGCGTCAAGATCGCCATCATCCGTCCGTCACCGGTATGGATCATGTAACCCGACGGGTTTGGGCCAAATACATCGGCGATCTCTCCCGTGTCGGCAGCTTCAAACTGGATTGATCTTAACTTCCAAAGGCCAATCAGTGAGTTATGATCGCTTTGCGACATTGCCGCTCCCCTCTGAGTTTCGGCCCTGCACGCACCTGCTCGTCAGGGCACATAAAGCTAGCGTTGAAAGTATTATTTGGCTAGCGACGAACGTCCCCTCTGGGTCAATCGCGTCGATTTCACCCTCCGCCAGCCGCTTCCGGTCTGCCCCGATCAACGGACTTGGTCCCGCTCGGTCGCCATGTCTAACACGTGCCACTTCCGGACAGCAAAGGGCTTGAGCAACCTCGCGCAATGCGGTCAATAATGCCAGGCAGACGGTGAGCGTTAATGCGGCACCGTTGGCTGCAACTTTACATAGGGGGAGCGATGGGTGCCCATGCCAATGCGATCCAAACTTACATTCGCGCCAAGGACGAAAATCGTCCGCATCATTTGCACAACGCCTTTACTCCAGATGCCAATCTAGAGATGAGAGTTGAGACCGAAAATATCTCCTTTCCACCCACGGCGAAAGGCATCGAACAAATCACGCAAGTCCTTGTGAGAGATTTTGGGCGCGCTAATGAGAACGTATACACGTTTTGTTTGGACAAAATTCCAACAGACGATGAAACTGACTTTCAGTGTTCTTACTTAGTTGGCATGTCGGATAAGGAAACTGGGTCTATCAGGGTCGGTTGCGGCTATTACAACTGGCAATTTGGTGCAAACGAATTGGTCCATGATCTTACGATAACTATTAAATCGATGGTCATCCTAGCTTCGAGCCATCATCGAACGATCATGGATTGGTTGTCGCATTTGCCCTATCCATGGTGCCCTGCTGAAACCGCGGCTAAGACGATGCCGCCTATTTCCGAGTTAAAGGAAGTTCGTCAGTTCCTTGTGAAGTGACAGACTTCCGACTTGGGTCAAACTGAGACCTTGGGCCGCGTCTAGGCTAGGTCCGTTCATCCTCCGACAGCGGACATGTCGGACTAGCGGCAGCAGGTCGGTTTCGTGCCAAACCCAGACATGAGTTAGGCACTCGCGTCGGATGATTTAGTCGACGCAACGGACTTTTGGTTCATCCTCTCAGGGGTGGCCAATCGCCGCTCTCGAACTGCCGATTGTGCATATTTCCCATACAACTAACGTGTAATTTGCGCTCTGAGGTGCTGCCGGTTGCGCACTTTTTGACGAAGGGATGCCCACATGTTGACGAAACGCGAACTTCTTCGTTCCGCCGCCCTAGTCGCGGTCACCGCTACTGCGGCAAAGTCCATTCCGTCGTTCGCTCAGATCGGGGCCAGCCCCGCCGAGGTGCGCGCCATCGCCAGGGAGGCCTATATCTACGGTTTCCCGATGGTGGATAGCTACCGCATCCAGCATGCCTATTTCGTAGACGCAAAGAACCCCGAATACAAAGCGCCTTGGAACCACCTCGTCAACACCCCGCGTGTCTACACGCCGGCGGACACCGCAATCCAGACGCCAAACTCGGATACGCCTTACTCGTGGCTCGGCGCGGACCTCCGTTCCGAACCACTTGTGCTCACCGTGCCGGTGATCCAGAAGGACCGCTACTTCAGCATCCAGTTCATCGACGCATACACCTTCAATTTCGCCTATGTCGGCAGCCGCGCAACCGGGAACGATGGCGGCAGCTTCCTTGTCGCGGGCCCGAACTGGAAGGGAGAAAAGCCAGCCGGGGTCAAGGAGGTGATCCGCTCCGAGACAGACTTCATCTGGGCTGCCTTTCGCACGCAGCTTTTCGATCCGGCAGACCTCGACAACGTCAAGAAAGTCCAGGCTGGCTACAAGGCTGAGCCGCTGTCGTCGTTTCTTGGCAAGGCCGCGCCCCCCGCCGCTCCGGCGGTCAATTTCATCAAGCCGTTGACGCCGACCGACGAGAGGAAGTCGCCTGAATTCTTCAACATCCTGAGCTTCATCCTTCAGTTCTGCCCGACCGATCCGTCCGAGACCGAACTGATGGCGCGTTTCGCCAAGCTCGACATTGGAGCCGGGAAGACCCTGGATATCAGCAAGCTATCGCCTGAAATGAAAACCGCTATCGAGCAAGGAATGGCGGACGCTTGGGCTGCTCTTGCAGAATTGGAGAAACAAAAGATCGACACGGGGCAAGTGACCTCCGGGGACGTCTTCGGAACGCGCGCATATCTGAAGAACAATTACCTCTACCGGATGGCTGGTGCCGTGCTCGGCATCGGAGGAAATTCCAAGCAGGAGGCGATGTATCCCATCTATGCCATCGATGCCGCCGGACAGAAGCTCGATGGCACCAACAAATACACCCTTCATTTTGCGGCTGGGCAGCTACCACCGGTCAACGCCTTCTGGTCACTAACAATGTATGGGTTGCCCCAGAGCCTGCTCGTCGCCAATCCGATCAACCGCTATTTGATCAATTCGCCAATGCTGCCGCAGTTGGTGAAGGACGCCGATGGCGGCCTGACGCTCTATGTGCAGAACGAGACGCCAGGGAAGGACAAAGAGCCGAACTGGCTGCCTGCGCCTAAAGGTCCCTTCATCGCTTTCATGCGCCTCTATTGGCCAAAGGAAGCGGCGCTCGATGGCAAATGGAAACATCCGCCGATGACGAAAGCATCGTAAGAATTCGATTGCGAAGTCCGTTCTGGGTCTTGGCCGTGTAAAAACACCCTTCCAAGGAAGTCGGTGAGAAGCCAGGACCGGTTCGGTCTCAGGCCGCGAT
>NZ_JAFCLR010000068.1:0-24925 GCF_018131065.1 Bradyrhizobium sp. AUGA SZCCT0431
CGCAATCGGATATATCGCTCCGATCGAGATGGAGCTAAAAGCCGCTTAAGCCCGTCCACTTTCTCGGGGGAAGATCAATTGCTTCGTCGCTTCGCTCCCTTGCGCAAACGCTTCGCGTTTGTCGCAGGCAATGACGGCTGAGTGCGACAAAACAACCCGACGGCCGTGCCCGGCGTAGCCTTGGCGACTTGTCCGCCGTAGCTCAACGAGCGAAGGCGGAAGCCGGGGCAAATCAATTCTGATTGTCAGAAATAATGTCAAGCCCCAGAATCAAAAATATTTCGCTTTTCCAGAAGACAAATCAGTGGCACATCTATTGCCATCCCGTCCTACCAAGAGGGGCGTTGGCCATCGTCACGAACGTTGGGCGGGTTGCGATGGACGCCGATGTTGCGCTTGACGCGCGCGACAAAGGCGTACGGTGAAGTCGTGTGGTCCCGACGCCCCGATGCTGGCGTCAAGTCGGCGGGAGGTGTCCCGCTGGCGACGGTGACAACGAGCTCGGCCCGACCGAGGAGAGCACGAAGTAAGCCGTAAAGCCATTGCGCAGGGAATGTCGGATTGCCTCCGCTGCCCTGTATGCTCGTGTGCAGCTTTCTTTGCACTATTCGCACACGAGACCGCGGGTGCAGCGCGCATCCGGCATTCCCTGCGCCCTCTCAATGAGAGGGCGGGAAGTTTCTGGCAAAGCTCGGGCGCAACGCGCCGCGAGAATGCGGCCACATATTCAACTGTCATCGCCCGGCTTGACCGGGCGACCCAGTATTCCAGAGACGCCAATGATCAAACCGATAAGCCGCGGCTTACTGGGTCCCCCGCTTTCGCGGAGGACGACACCGTTTTTGGAGCCACTTCGTAATGCAGCCACCAATGCCTATTTCCCAGGCGCTTCCATAGGGTTGGCTCGCACCCTATCTATCGGCTAGAACCAGCCCAACTTTTGCGAAGAAAATCGAAGGACCAACTGATGAACATTCTTCCCGGCAATATGCGTTTTGGTGCGGGCCAGCCGGTCAAGCGTTTGGAAGACCAGCGGCTGCTTACCGGGAAGGGGCAGTTCATCGACGACAGGCCGGAGGAGGGCGCGCTGTGGCTGCACGTGCTGCGCTCGCCGCATGCCCACGCCAAAATCGTCTCGATCGATACCAAGGCCGCGGCGGAGCTGCCGGGCGTGGAAGCGATCTATACCGGCGCCGATCTCGTCAAGGACGACATCGGCACCATCCCGACGCTGGCGATCTTCAAGCGGCCGGACGGCTCGCCGATGACGGTGCCGCCGCGGCGGCTGCTGGCGCATGAGATCGTGCGCTTCGCCGGCGAGCCGGTCGCGGCCGTGGTTGCGACCTCACGGGTGCTGGCGCAGAACGCGGCCGAAGCGATCGCGGTCGATTACGAGGTGCTGCCGTCGGTGGTCGATCCCGTCGAAGCGGTGAAGCCGGGCGCGCCCGTGGTGTGGCCCGAGGCGCCAGACAATATCGTCGGCGCCATGAGCTATGGCGATGCGGCCAAGGTCGAAGCGGCCTTTGCCAGCGCCGCGCATACCGTGTCGCTCGATCTGGTCAGCCAGCGGCTGATCCCATCCGCGATGGAGCCGCGCTCGACCATTGCCGAGATCGAGAAGAAGTCCGGCCGGCTGATCCTGCACGTCCAATCGCAAACGCCGGGCTCGACCCGCGACCTGCTCGCGGAATCGATTCTGAAGCGGCCGAAGGAAAGCGTCCGCGTGCTGGTCGGCGATATCGGCGGCGGTTTCGGACAGAAGACCAGCCTCTATCCGGAAGACGGCGTGGTGGCCTATGCCGCCACAAAGCTCGGCAAAAAAATCCGCTGGCGCGGCGATCGCACCGATGAATTCGTCGGCGGCACCCATGGCCGCGATCTCACCTCGACCGGCGAATTCGCGCTCGACGCCAAGGGCCGCGTGCTGGCCTATCGCGTCCGCTCGATCGGTGGCACCGGCGCGTACAGCAGCGGCGCCGGCAACATCATCCCGCTGGTGCTCGGGCCGTTCGTACAGACCGGCGTCTATGATCTTCCGCTGGTGCATTTCGAAGTAAAATCCGTGATGACCAACACCGCGCCGGTCGGCGCCTATCGCGGCGCGGGCCGGCCGGAAGCCGTGTTCATCGTCGAGCGGCTGATGGACGCCGCCGCGCGCCAGATCGGAATGGACCCGCGCGCCATCCGCAAGGTCAATTACATCAAGCCCGCGCAATTGCCCTACACCAACGCCGCCGGCCAAGTGTACGATTCCGGCGCGTTCGCGCACATGATGCAACGCGCCTCCGACCTTGCCGATTGGGACGGCTTCAATGCGCGCAAGAAGGCCGCGAAGAAGAAGGGCCTGCTCTACGGCCGCGGTCTCACCAGCTATATCGAATGGACCGGCGGGCGCGCGCATACCGAAAAGGTCTCACTGCACGCGACGGCCGAGGGCCGCATCATCCTGCATTCCGGCACCATGGCGATGGGGCAGGGGCTGCAGACCACCTACACCCAGATGGTGTCGGATACGCTCGGCATTCCCATGGACAAGATCGACGTCGTGCAGGGCGACACCGATCTCGCCACCGGTTTCGGCAGCGTCGGGTCGCGCTCGCTGTTCGTCGGCGGCACCGCGGTGGCGGTTTCCACCAACGACATGATCAACAAGGCGCGCGAGAAGGCGTCGAATGTGCTGGAGACCTCGGTCGAGGACATTGAATATCGCGACGGCTTTCTCACGGTGGTCGGCACCGACAGACGCATCAGCCTGTTCGAGATCGCCAAGAAGGAAGACGGCGCGCGGCTCAGCGTCGACAGCGAGGGTGAAGTCGACGGCCCGAGCTGGCCGAACGGCACGCATATCTGCGAGGTCGAGATCGATCCCGAAACCGGCGTCAGCAAGGTGGTACGCTACACCACCGTCGACGACGTCGGCATTGCCGTCAATCCGATGCTGGTCACCGGCCAGGTGCATGGCGGCGTCGCCCAGGGCATCGGGCAGGCGCTGTATGAAGGCGTGTCCTACAACGAGGAAGGCCAGCTCCTGACCGCGAGCTATCAGGATTACTGCGTACCGCGCGCCGACGACATTCCGCCCATTGAAGTGACGCTGGATGATTCCGCGCCGTGCCGCACCAATCCCCTGGGCGCCAAGGGCTGCGGCGAATCCGGCGCCATCGGCGGCCCGCCCTGCATCACCAATGGCGTGATGGATGCGCTCAGCGAGCTCGGTATCAAGCAGCTCAACACCCCGCTGACGCCGGCGAAGGTCTGGCAGGCGATCAGGGATGCGAGGGCGGTGTAGCGACTGTCATTCCGGGGCGATGCGAAGCATCGAACCCGGAATCTCGAGATTCCCCGATGCGCAATTGCGCATCTGAGGTCTGGTCCTTCGGACCATCCCGGAATGACGGTGGTAAATAATCACGATGCCACTTAATGCCGCACGCCTCAAAAATCAGCAGCTCTCACCGTTGCGAGAATCCGCCGAATCAAGCCCAATGAGCCCAGCAAGAAGCAAGAACGTAATCAGACCCTCGGGGGCGATCCGATGTCGGTTGAAGGTGCGATGCGGGCACTGTCTGCTCGTGTGATCGTCGTCGGCAATGAGAAAGGCGGGTCGGGAAAATCCACCGTCGCCATGCATATCGCGATCGCCCTGATCAAGTCGGGCCAGGCGGTCGCCACCATCGATCTCGATACAAGGCAGAAAAGCCTCACCCATCACATCGGGAACCGGCGCGCCTGGGCGCGTCATGTCGGCCGCGACCTCGGCATGCCCCAGCATTTTTGCTTCCAGCAACTCGACTATCCCTCGGCCGATGAACAGGCCGCCGGCTGCCGGGCGCTGGAGAAGACCGTCGAGATGCTCGCCGGCCGCTACGGCGTCGTCATCATCGACACCCCCGGCCACGACGATTATCTGACGCACGTCGCGCATGCGATGGCGGACACCTTGATCACGCCGCTCAACGACAGCTTTGTCGATCTCGACGTGCTCGGCACCGTCGATCCCGAATCCTTCCGCGTCACCGGTACCAGCCATTATGCCGAGATGGTGGAAGAAGCGCGCGGCAGGCGCCGCGTGCGCTATCTCGGCGTCACCGACTGGATCGTGCTGCGCAACCGGCTCTCGACACTCGGCTCGCGCAACAAGCGCCTCGTCGGCGAGAGCATCCAGCAGCTGTCACAACGGCTGAACTTCCGCTGCATCGACGGCCTCGCCGAACGCGTGATATTCCGCGAATTCTATCCGCGGGGACTGACGGCGGTCGATGATCTCGACGAGATCACGCTGGGCAGCCGCCCCACCATGTCGCACGTTACCGCGCGGCTGGAGATGCTGAAGCTGCTCACCGCGATCGGATTGGGCAACGCCGCAACGGCCCACGAGATCGTGGGCCGCCGGCAGGAAGTGGCGTGATCGCGCCTACAACCCCAGCACCATCTTGGCGATGATATCGCGCTGGATCTCCGAGGAGCCACCAAAAATCGTATAGGCCCGGCTGTTGAGATATTCCGGCACTACCGGCAGCATCTCCTCGGGAATCCCCGGCGCCTCGTTGAGCTTGTAGAACGGCCGCATCGGCTGGACATAGAGCCCGTCATGGCCGATCACATCGACACCGAGGCGCGTGACCGCCTGGCGGATTTCGCTGTTGCGCAACTTGAGAAGCGAGGACACCGCGCCGGGATTCTGCCCGGTCTGCAGCGCCGACAGCACCCGCAGCTCGGTCATTTCGAGCGTGTCGATATCGACCTCGATCTCGGACATCCGCATCGAAATATCGGGATCGTCGATGGCGCGGCCGGTGGCCTCGGATTCGGCGAGGTCGGATACCGTCTTCAGCGCCTCGCGCAATTTGGCCGAGGCGATGCCGGAGCCTCGTTCGAACTCGAGCAGGTATTTGCCGTAGGTCCAGCCCTTGCCCTCCTCGCCGACCCGGTTGGCGACAGGTACGCGGACGTCGTCGAAGAACACCTGGTTGACCTCGTGGTCGCCGCCGATCGTGAGGATCGGGCGGGTGGTGATGCCCGGGCTCTTCATGTCGATCAGGATGAAGGAGATGCCGTCCTGCTGCCGCTCGGTCTCGTTGGTGCGCACCAGCGCAAACATGCGGTTGGCGTGATGGGCGTGCGTGGTCCAGATCTTGGTGCCGTTGATGATGTAATCGTCGCCATCGCGCACCGCGCGCGTCTTCAGCGAGGCGAGGTCGGAGCCGGAGCCCGGTTCGGAATAGCCCTGACACCAGTAATCCTCGCCGGAGCGAATCCGCGGCAGGTAAAAATTCTGCTGTTCCGGCGAACCGAAGCCGATGATGACGGGCCCGACCATCTTGACGCCCATCACGTTGACGTTCGGCGCCCCGGCGCGGGCGCATTCGGCTTCAAAAATCCAGCGTTGCGCCGGCGTCCAGTCTGGCCCGCCATGCTCCACCGGCCAGCCCGGCGCGCCCCACCCCTTGGCGTGCAGCGCCCTCTGCCAGGCAATCCCGATATCCGGATCGGAAAACACCGACGGGGTCAGCGACTGCGCGTGCTTCATTTCCGCCGGCAGATTCTGCGCGATGAAGTCGCGGACTTCCTGTTCGAAGGCGCGCTCCTCGGCGCTGAAGGTGAGATCCATGTGGCGCTCCCGCTAGGCTTGAATGGACTTCTAAGTGTGAAGAGTCTTGCCGCCGAGGGCGGCGTGGCGGCGATAATGATGGGCGCTGCCGCCGAACAACGTGTCGAAGGCAAGCAGCCGCTTGAAGTAGGAACCGATGTCGAGCTCTTCGGTGACGCCCATCGCGCCGTGCAACTGCACGGATTGCTCGGCGACGAAGCGGGCGCATTTGCCGATCTTCGCCTTGGCGCCCGAGGCGGCGCGGCCGCGCGCGATAGGTTCGGCATCGACCATCAGCGCGGCGCGCAGCGCCATCGAGCGGGCTTCGTCGCAGTTCATTGCCATGTCGGCGAGCCGATGACGGATCACCTGATTGGCCGACAGCGGCCGCCCGAACTGTTTTCGAATCTTGGTATATTCGAGCGTCTGATCCAGCAGCGTCTGCATGATGCCGACGGCTTCCGCGCCGAGGGCCGCCATCGCGCGGTCGACCACGGCCTCGATAACGGGCAATGCATCGCCGCCATCGCCGAGCAGGGCGTCGGCGCCCACGTGAACGCCGCGAAGTTCGAGGTTGCACGCGCGCCCGCCGCCGAGTCTCGGAAAATCGCGCTTGCCGAGGCCGGCCGTATCTGCCGGCACCAGGAACAGGCAGAGGTCGCCCACGCCATTGTCGTCGGCGACCTGCGCCGAAACAATAATCTGCCCGGCGGCATTACCGTCGAGCACCGCGGTCTTCCGGCCATCGATGCGCCAGCCGTTGGGCGTCTTCCAGGCCGTCGTCGAGACTTCGGCAAGGTTAAACCGCGCCGCGCGTTCCGAATGCGCGAACGCCAGATACAGCGAACCGTCGGCGACCTTGGGCAGCAGCGCCTGCTTCTGCGCCTCGCTGCCGCATGCACCGATCAGCCCTGCGCCCATCACCACCGTCGAGAGATAGGGTTCAGACACCAGTCCCCGACCAAACGCTTCCATCAGGATGCCGATCTCGACCGCGCCACCGCCAAGCCCGCCATGATCCTCGGCGATCGGCAGCGCCAGCCAGCCGAGTTCGGCGAACTGTTTCCAGATTTCGGCGCTGAAGCCGAGCGGATCGTTCGCCACCCGGCGGCGATGCTCAGCGTTATACGTCTCGCTCACAAAACGCTCGGCACTCTCACGCAGCAGCCGCTGCTCGTCGCTCAAGGTCAGGTCCATATGATCTACTTCGTTACCGCTGATTTCCGAACGGAGGGATGCAGGCCCGCGGGGTCTACCACCATTCCGAATTCCTGAAGATTATGCGCATGGCAGAGCTGATGCAGCGCGAACGCCTGTTCGATCGCCGCGGGTTGTCCCATCACATCGACCGAGCGGTTGACGGCCTCCTTGGTCAGCTTCAGCGCGAACGATGGCTTCGCCGCGATCTTCTGCGCCAGCGCCATCACGAACGAGGAAAGCTCCGCGCGCGGCACGACGTGGTTGACCATGCCGAGCCGGTGCGCCTCGTCCGCGCTCCAGGTATCCGCCGTGAACAGCAATTCCTTGGCCTTGCGTGGGCCCAGTTCCCAGGGATGCACGAACCATTCGACGCCGCAGACGCCCATGGTGACCACGGGATCGCAGAACTCGGCATCGGCACTGGCGACGATCATGTCGCAGGCCCAGGCCAGCATCAGGCCGCCGGCGATGCATTTGCCGTGCACTTCCGCAATGGTCGGCTTCGCCAGATTGCGCCAGCGCCGCGTGATCTGCAGATAGATCTCCTGCTCGCGGGCGAAGCGGCCATGGGCATTGGGTTCGGCAAAGCCGCCCCAATTTCCGACCGGCGGAAAATCCACCCCGGCTTCGTTTTTGGCGCCCGGGCGCAGATCGTGCCCGGCGGAAAAATGCGGGCCGCTTCCTGCGAGGATGATGACCTTGACCGCGTCATCCTGCACGGCCGCATCGAAGGCGGCGTTGAGGTCGTAGGTCATTTGCAGGTTCTGCGCGTTGCGCGCCTCGGGCCGGTTCATCACGATCCGCGCGATACGCGGCTCCGGCCGCTCCACGACGATGGTTTCGAATGCGGTCATGGGCCCTCCCGGTTATTATTATGCGGCCATGTGACTATTTCAGCCGACGATAGGCAAGAGCCATCGGAACGAAAGCAGCCCGAAGTTCATTCAATCACCACCGCCGTTCCGGGATGGGCCATTAGGCCCAGCCCCGGAATAATTGTGTGAAAGCATGCCATTCTGATACCGTGACACGAAATAATAACGGGAGTGTTTTATGCGCAGATTATGGACCGTGCTGGCGGCGCTGGCGACGCTGAGCCTGACCAATTGCGGCTACAACGCGATCCAGACCAATGATGAACAGGTCAAGGCCGGTTGGTCGGAGGTTGTGAACCAGTACCAGCGGCGCGCTGATCTCGTGCCCAACCTCGTCAATTCGGTGAAGGGCTTCGCGCAGCAGGAAAAGGACGTGCTGCTCGGGGTCACCAACGCCCGTGCCAAGGTTGGCAGCATCCAGGCCACGCCCGAGGTGCTGAACGACCCTGCCGCGTTCCAGAAATTCACGGCGGCCCAGGGTGAACTCTCCAGCGCGCTGTCGCGGCTGTTGGTCGTAACCGAAAACTACCCCGCGCTGAAATCCGATGCGCTGTTCAAGGATCTGATGGCGCAGCTCGAAGGCACCGAGAACCGCATTACGGTGGCGCGCAACCGCTACATCAAGTCGGTGCAGGACTACAATGTCGGCATCCGCACCTTCCCGAACAACATGACGGCGATGATGTTCGGCTACAAGGAAAAGCCGAACTTCGCGGTCGAGAACGAGAAGGAAATATCCACGGCGCCGAAGGTGGATTTCAATCCGACACCGGCCGCACCCGCGAAGTAGCGGCTCAAAAAGAACCGATCGCAATGAACGCTGCAAGAGTTTCCATTCTTGCGCTGCTCGTGTTCTGGGCTGCGTCAGCCCTGGCCGTCGTCGCGGTGCCGCCGCTCGTCGGGCGTGTGGTCGATCAGACCGGCACGCTCACCAGCGGCGATATCGCCTCGCTGAACCAGACCATCCGAAGTTTCGAGGCGCGGAAGGGCAGCCAGATCGCGGTGCTGATCGTGCCGACGACGGACGGCGAGGCGATCGAGCAATTCTCGCTTCGGGTGGCGGAAGCCTGGAAGATCGGCCGCAAGAAGATCGACGACGGCGCAGTGCTGGTCATCGCCAAGAACGATCGTCATCTTCGCATCGAGGTCGGCTATGGCCTCGAAGGCGCGCTGACCGACGTTACCACCAAGCGCATCATCGACGAGGAGGTCACGCCAAAGTTCAAGTCCGGTGATTTCGCCGGCGGCGTCTCGGCCGGCCTTAACAAGATGATCCGGATCATCGATGGCGAGAAACTGCCGGAGCCGGAGCCGCCGCATTGGCAACATCAGTCGGGGCTGTTCGACGTCGATGCCATGTTCAATCCGTTTCTCCTGATCCCGGTATTCCTGTTCGGCGGGTTGATGCGGACCATGCTCGGCCGGCTGGTCGGCGCGGGCGTCGGCGGCGGCGTGGTGACGCTGATTGCCTGGTTCCTGTTCGGCTCGCTGGCCGCAGGTATATTTGCAGGGCTTATCGCCGTGTTTTTCGTGCTGTTCAGCGATGCCATTGTGTCGTCGGCGCCAGGCAGCAGTGGGAGCGGCGGCTGGTCCGGCGGCAGCAGCGGCGGCTCATGGTCCGGAGGCAGTTCGAGCAGCAGCTCGAGCGATAGCGGCGGCGGGGGTGGCAGTTTCGGCGGCGGCGGCGCGTCGGGGAGCTGGTAGATGGCAGATATCAAACGCATTGGCAGGCACCTTCTTCAACACCGCTGGCGGGAGCGGCGCGACTTTCCGCCGAAGGTGCTGGCCGCGATCGAGGCGGCGATCAAGGCGGGCGAGGCCACGCATTCCGGCCAGGTCCGCTTCGTCGTCGAAGGCGCGCTCGACGGCGCACCGCTGTTCCGGAATCAGCCGGCGCGGGAGCGCGCGCTGGATGTTTTCTCGCAACTGCGGATCTGGGACACCGCGCACAACAATGGCGTGCTGATCTATCTCCTGCTGGCCGACCGCGACGTCGAAATCGTTGCCGATCGCGGCATCCACGCACACGTCGGCACCGCCGGCTGGGAGAAAATCTGCGTCGAGATGGAAACGGAATTTCGGGCGGGTAGGTTCGAGAGCGGCGTGATCAAGGGGATCGAAGCGGTATCGCGGCAACTGGCGGCGCATTTTCCGCCGCAGGGCGGCGGGACGAATGAACTACCGGATACGCCGGTGGTGATTTAACTCAGAACCTACCACGTCATTGCGAGCGAAGCGAAGCAATCCACGGCCTCAAAGCAAGTGTGGATTGCTTCGTCGCTGACGCTCCTCGCAATGACGGTCAGGCCTTCACCGACGGCCGCTCCGCAACCCGCGCCATCCACGCCACGATATTGCTGTTGCTCTGATCCAGCGGCTGGCCGACCGTGCCGCCGAAATCGAGCCAGCAATAGAGCAGGATGTCGGCCATCGTGAAGCGGTTGCCGCAGATATAATCCTTGCCGGCCATTTGTCCGTCGAGCCATTGCAGGCGGTTGGCCGCGATCATCTTCAGGCCGGGCGAGGCTTCGGGCGCGCAGAGGATGCGCTTTTCGAAAAACTTCAGACCCTCGCCGAAGCGAAAGCCATTGGCGAGATGCTCGCAGATGTTGAGATCGACGCGGCGCGTCCACATCCGGCATTCGGCGCGCTCTTCCGGCGTCGTTCCGATCATCGCAGGCGTCGGGTTCTTCTCCTCGAGATATTCGCAGATCGGGATGACTTCCGAGAGATAGCTGCCGTTGTCGAGTTCAAGCGCCGGCATCTGGCCGTGCGGGTTGCGCTTCAAATGCTCGGCCTCGCGGTTTTCGCCCTTGCGCAGGTCGACCGTCTGCTTCGGCATCTCGATGCCCTTTTCCGCCATGAACATGCGGACAATGCGCGGGTTCGGTCCGACCGAGTCGTAAAGTTTCATGGTGCTCACTCCCCATGCCTCTTGGAGGCGTCATTGTTGCTGTTGTTGAACAGGCCGCCATAAATTTTGTCAAATGGGTGGATCGCAGCCGGAGGCTGGCGAGTGTGATTTGGAATCACGTCAAGATCTGCCAGGCGGGGAATAATTCCGGATGGCGCAATTATTCGGCAGCGTTGGCTGCCTAGCCGTCATCCAGCTTGTTGAGGTCGCGCACCGATTGCATGATCGGTTCGAAATTCGAGCGCGCATCCAAAGCGTCGAACAATTGCGCGGTGTCGGACAGCAGGTTGTGCGAACGTTGAATGGCGACCCGTACATCGTCCTGCGGCGTGTCGGAGAGGCGGCCGTGGCCGGACAGCAGGATCTTCGAGTTCAACCCCTTCAGCCGCTCCAGTGACTGGATATAGTCGGCGATGCTGCCGGAACCGAATACGCCGCCCATCACGCCGCCGGGCATCAGCGTGTCGCTGGCGAACAGCAGGCCCTTGTCCTGGTCGAACAGCGTGATGCAGGCCGAGGTATGGCCGGGCGTGTACATCACGTTGAGGCGGAAATTGCCGAGGTCGAGCAGATTGCCTTCCTCGAGCCAGATGTCGACATTGATCGGGATATTCGGTTCGTTGAACATCTTGCGCAGCATCGAGAAATCGTCGCGCAGCATGATCTTGTTGGCGGCCAGCCGATGCGCGGCGATGAAGGCGCGGCCATTGAAATGATAGGCGGCGCCGATATGGTCGAGGTGCTCATGGCTCAGCACAACCATGTCGATTTTCTCGGGCGGACAATCGACGTGTTGCAGACATTTCAGCAGATGCGGATAGTTCGATGACAGGCCGACATCGATCATGATGGTCCGCGAGCTGCCGCGCACCAGATAGGCGTTCGCCGCGCGGTTCTTGAAGCGGATCTGGTAGACGTCCTCGGCTGCCTCGATCAGCGTGCAGACGTCGCTTTCGAGCAGGGTCTTGAACGGGCTGGGGCGGCGCTCGCTCATGGATTGGCCGCGGCTTTGAAAGTGATCGCGTTCGCGGCACGTAGTCGCTTGCTGAGCGCATCCATGATCATCAGCGCAAACGCCGGCTGCTGGCTGACCAGATAGACGAAGCGGGCGTGGTTGATCCGCATCACGCGGGTGTGCGCCGCTGCGGCAATCGCGGTCGCCGAACGGGAGGAGCCGTCGATCACGGCCATCTCGCCGAAGAACTCGCCCTTGCCGAGCGTGACGATCACGGTCTTGCTGGCGCCGTTAACCTTGGCGATCTCGACCTGGCCGTCGAGCACGACGAACAGCTCGCGCCCGGTCGAGCCTTCCTCAAAAATGACGTCATCTACATCAAACTCGTTGATGCATTTTTCGATGGTCATGGCGGCCTCCTGCCTTCTGGCTGGATGGTCAGGCCATGTTAGTCGGTAAATGAACGGGCGCAAACGGAGCTGTCGGGGATTGCCGCAGGGCAGCATGGGCGAGCGGGCGGAATCGCCGGCCCCGCAGCCGTCGCTTTGCGGCCCCAAACAGGCCCGGATGACCTTCTAATATTTCGGTAAGGCGGAACCCGGTAACGATTTCGCAAGCAATAAAAGTTACCAAAAGGTCAACCCATTCTGGAGAATTGAACGTGAGCGAACAGCAGTCCGAGGCCACCAGCGGTGAAACCGGTTCCGTCGGCGCTGGGCCGGCCGCTCCCGATATGTCCGCGTCAAAGGAGCCGGTGACGGCTGCGATCGAGTCCCCGATGCTGGCTCCCGACCAGGAAGAAACCTCTCTCAAGCCGGATGCGCCCAAGGTGGAAGCGCCCAGGGTCGAGGCTTCCAAGGTTGAAGCGACCAAAGTTGAACCGGCGAAGGTCGAAGCGGCCACATCTGATGCTCCGAAAGTTGAATCGCCGCGGATTCCCGGCAAGCTGTTGATCATGTCGCCCGGCGAGCGTGCGTGGAACGGCAACGAAGCCGATGCAAAGCCGGAGGCCGTCGCAGCTGACGGGGTGTCCGGCAAGCGCCGGATGTCGGCGATGGCGGCTGTGGTGGCGCTGGCGACGGTCGCCGGCGCGCTCGGTGGCGCGCTCGCAACCGCGGGTCTTGGACAGATGATGGCCGGAAATTCCGCCGTCGTGAACAACAACAGCGCGCTCGAAGCCTCGGTGGCGCGGATCGATGCCGATATCCTGGCGCTGAAGGCCAGCGTCGAGCACACCTCCAAAACCGGGGTGAGCCAGTTCAACAAGACCAGCGACCGCCTCGACAAGGTCGAGAAGGCGCAGGCCGAGCCGGCCGCCAAGCTCGCCAAGCTCAGCGAGGCCGTCGAAAAACTCCGCGCGCAAGCTGCTGCACCCGCACCCGTCGCCGCCGCAACGCCGGCTGCCGCAAGGGACGTCACGGGAACGGTGTCGCCGCCCGCAACGGCTGCGGCGGTGCCGCTGCCCGCGCCCAAGCCCGAGATTGCACGGTTGCCGACCGTGGACGGCTGGGTGCTGCGTGACGCCGCCAATGGCAGCGCGCTGATCGAAGGCCGCCAGGGCATCTTTGAAGTCTACGCCGGCGATCCCGTCCCGGGTCTCGGCCGCATCGATGCCATCCGCAAGCAGGACGGCAAATGGGTGGTCGTGACCAGCAAGGGCCTGATCGTCGCCCGCTGATTACGCGAAATCTGAAAGACGAAGGCGCTTCACCGGGATGTGAAGCGCCTTTTTGCTTGAATAGGCCACTTCGCGCGGTGTTAGTGGGGGCATGAGCCGCGCGCTGCGATTTCTTGTCATCATGCTCGCCCTGGTGTGCGGCGCATTGCCAGCGTCCACCGCGCCACTGGAGCGTGGGACCGCGATAACGGATCCCCTGACGCTCCGCGAACTCGACGGCGGCAGGTTCGGCATCGGCCGCCTGTTGCGGCCGGAGCGGTCGGCCGATATTCCGCTCACGAGCGGGCAGCTATTCACCCTGCCGTCGATGCTCCCGGTCCGCCAGGCGATCGACGCCGAGTTCGACCGTTATATTGCGCGACACAAAAGGAACCTGCCGAGCGAAGCCATCGGCGTCGGCGATGGCTTTGCCTTTCAACTGTTCGACCGCACCAAGCTTGACGCCGGCGACACCCGTTTCGTGCTGGCGGGCATCGTCAACCGCATGGATCGCGCTTATGTCGACGAGGCCAGCTGCGGCGACATCCGGCTGATCTACCGGCTGACGCGAATGAAAACGCCGGGGACCGACGACAGGGCAATTTTGCCCCGTCTGCCAATGACGCTGAATCTCGTGCTGAAAGCCAAGGCCGGTCATGGGATCGACCGTAACGGCAAACCCATCACCTGTTCCGAAATCGCAAAGCGCTGGCTCGCCGCAGGCGAATTGTCGCTGACCGGTGCGCCGCTCGCGGAGAGACTGCTGGCAGAGGATGGTCCGCTCGATCCGCTCGGTTATGAAAACATCGATCGCATCGAGACCAATCTTCAGATCGCGCATGCGCCGAAATCGGCGGTGCGGGATTTCCGCACCGATTATTTGTTGAAGGTGTTTCGCTATGACGCCTCGGTGCGGGAATTTCGGGAATCGCCGATGGAGAACCAGATCGACCGTGACCGCATTCTGGCCGACGATGGCCTGAAGCAAGAATTCAAGTCATGGCTGCTGGAGCCGAAACATTTGGCAGCGTTCGATTCTGGCGCGGTCCTGATCCCGGAAAAATTTCTTGCCAACAGCGCGATTGCCGCAACGCCGGTCGGCTTTGAAGCGTCCGACCTGCTGCCTGAATTCGGCCTGATGCAGGGCGAGGGGGCCAAGGCGGTGTTCAGCGAGGCTGACGTCGTCACGGCGCTGAAGAAGGCCGCAGCTGGCGGTATAAAGTTGCAAAACATCCGCTCGGCCGGCGGCTTTGAGCGGCGGCTGAACGATGTCACCTGTTCCGGGTGCCACCAGACGCGCGGCATCGGCGGATTTCATTTTCCCGGCGTCGACTGGATGGCGGTTAATCCTTCCAATTCAACGGTCGTGCCGGCGTCGCCGCACTTCTTCGGCGATCAGGTTCGCCGCCGTGACATCCTCACCGCTGTGCGGGATGGCAAGGCGCCGGATTATTCCCGGGGCTTTGCCAGCCGTCCGCAATTGCGCGGCAGCGCGGAGTTGGTGGGCACCGAATATAGCGATGGCTGGGGCGCGCATTGCTACGCTCCCGGCAACACCGCGGCCAGCAACGACGCGAGCTTCCGTGCCTGGACCTGCGCTGAGGGACTGGCCTGTCAGGTCAGCGGCAAGACCGCACGCATGGGCATGTGCTTCGTCAAAAGCCGTTAGGCAGGCCTCGGCCTGAAGGCGGTGGCAAGGGTGCCGATGCACCGTCATCGTTTGATGCTAAGGTGGCGGGTAACGACCAACCCAGCGGGGACCCGGCGATGAGCTCTTCCGACCAGGAGAACAGGGAGCGGAATCGCGAGATCGCGGAGAACGAAGCCAAACGCGAGATCGTCAGCAACGTTCGCGTCAGCACCTGGGCGATCGCGGTCACCGTCATTGCCGGTGTGATCGTCTTTGGCATCGCCTGGGCCTGGTTCAACCGGTGAACCTTTACTTCGCGTAATGCGTCAGCCGCTTGCCGGGCAGCAAATCGTAAGCTGACTTCCAGCCGGGCAAGCCCGCCATCCGGCCGAGCCAGGCGCTGATGGCCGGGTGGCTCACCGCAAAATCATATCCGGTCTCGTCGCTCGGATAATGCAGATAGGCCATCATGGAAATATCGGCGATGCTCGGCCGCGCACCGATCGCGAACGCATTGCGTTGCAGATGCGTTTCCAGAATCCCTAAGAAATCGTCGAGCCGTTTGCGGTAATATGTCAGCACCGCGGGATCGCCGGACGGGATGAACGTCCGCATGAATCGGTATGAGGCCATGTAGCCGGTGAGCTTGTGGTTGTCCCAGAACAGCCAGCGTAAGAGTTCGAACTGTTCTTGTTCAGTCTCGCCGCCGAATTGGCCGAACTGCCGCGCCAGCTTCAGCAGGATCGGCGCGGTCTGGGTGAGGCGGACGCCGTCCTCTTCCAGCACCGGGATTTCGCCCATCTCGTTGACCGTGCGCCGCCATTCCGCTGACCGCGTGATGCCGCCGCCGAAATCGGTCCAGACCGGCTCGAAGGTCTGGCCGCACAGGGTCAGCATCAGCGCAAGCTTGTAGCTGTTTCCGGACTCTGGGAAATAATGCAGGCGATAGGTGGGCATGCCGCTATCTTTTCCGCAGGCTCACGCCACCGCGCCGGACGCCCGCAGCGTCTTGATCGCGGCCTCGTCATAGCCGGCGTTGCGCAAAATCTCGTCGCTATGTTCGCCGAGGCCGGGCGGCTTGCGCGGCTGGACTTTCTTGCTGCCGTCGACCCAGATCGGGCTGCTGATGGTCATCATGGTGTCGTTCTCGAACGGCACCAGCACTTCGTTCTCGATCATCTGCTGGTCGCCCGGAATGTCGTCGAGGATGCCGACGACGCCGAACACCAGCCCGTTGCCGTCGAGGATCTTGCGCCATTCGGCGAGGTCTTTGCCGGCAAAGATTTCGTCGAAGATCTTGATCAGTTCCAGCGAGCGCGCGTGGCGCTCCTTCCTGGTTTCAAAGCGCGGGTCGGTCACCAGATCCTCGCGCTCGAGGCAGCGCGCCAGTGTCGGCCATTGCCGGTCTTCGTTCAGCAGCGACAGGATCAGCCAGCGGCCGTCCTTGCACTGGTAGTGATTGGTCACCGCGTTCAGCGCGCGCTCGCGCGGCCGCCGCTCGCCGAACTTGGCGCCGACCAGTTTGGCCTGTGCCAGCACCGAAGCCGCCCAGACGCCGTTGGCCATCAGGTTGGAACTGACATGCGAACCCTTGCCGGTCTTTTCACGCTTGAACAGCGCGGTCACGATCGCGCCGTAAAACGCCATCGCGCAGGGGTGGTCGCCCATGCCGGCGATCGATCGCGCCGGCGTGGTGTGTTCATCCGCGCGCACCAGGTCCATCAGCCCCGAGCGCGCCCAATAGGCGTTAGAGTCGAAGCCGGGCTTGTTGGCTTCCTCGCCCTTTTCGCCATAGCCGGTGAACGACGCGTAGATCAGCCGGTCGTTGAGATGCGCCAGATGGTCCCAGGTGATGCCGAGCTTGGCACGGACCTGCGGCGGCATGTTGGTGATGAACACGTCGGCCTCGGCGACCAGTTTGTAGAGCACCGCCTGCGCTTCCGGTTTCGTCAGGTCGAGCGCCAGGCTCTTCTTGTTGCGCGCTTCCAGCATCCACGCGAAATTGTGTTCGCTGTGCGGGTAGCCCGGCAAATTCGGCAAATTGCGATAGGGATCACCGGTAACCGGCGGTTCGATCTTGATCACGTCGGCGCCGAAATCGGACAGCACGGTGGCGGCCGCAGGGGCTGCGATGAAACTCGCGCAGTCCAGAACCTTGAGGCCGTCAAAAATGCCTTTTTCCATTGTCGTGCCGCTCCCGTGACGTTTGTTGGTCTTATTCCGGTGACTGGAATTATCAATGCCGATGATGGGCCATTTGACCCATGTTGCGGGGACGATGCAACGGCACTTTCGCTTAGCTGCCTTGTCCCCGCCAGCGTGGCGAAGGCTGGCCAATTCGCCAACCGGCGCCTTCGGTCCCGGACAGCAACGCCGCGTTGCCGCCGGCGGCGGCGGTATTGACGGTGACAGTCTGTTCGGTGGCAAACCGCGCCAGATAATGCGGGCCGCCGGCCTTGGGGCCGGTGCCGGAGAGGCCATGGCCGCCGAACGGCTGCACGCCGACGACGGCGCCGATCATGTTGCGGTTGACGTAGATGTTGCCGACCTGAACGGCGTCGATGATGTCGTCGACGGTATCGTCGATCCGGGAGTGGATGCCGAGCGTAAGTCCGTAACCGGAGCCCTCGATCGATTGCAACACGTGGCGAAGCCGGTCGGCGCGGTAGCGCACCACGTGCAGCACCGGACCGAACACTTCTTCCTTGAGTTGCCCGGCATCGGACAATTCAAAGATGTGCGGCGCGACGAAATTACCCTCGGGCGCGGTGCCTGCAAAGTGCACCCGCGCCTCCTGCTTCATGCGCGCGATATGTGCATCCAGACGTTGCTTCGCCTCGGCATCGATCACCGGCCCGATATGGGTTGCAGGATCGCCGGGATCACCAATCCGGAGTTCACGCGCGGCGCCTGCAATCATCTCGATCATGCGGTCGGCGACGTCGTCCTGGATCAACAGCAGCCGCAGCGCCGAGCAGCGCTGGCCGGCCGAGCGGAACGCCGAGGTGACGACGTCGTCGGCGACCTGTTCGGGCAACGCGGTGGCATCGACGATCATTGCATTGATGCCGCCGGTCTCCGCGATCAGCGGCACGATCGGGCCGTCCTTGGCCGCCAGCGTCCGGTTGATGATGCGCGCGACATCGGTCGAGCCGGTGAAGACGACGCCCGATATGTCGGGATGCGCCACCAGCGCCGCACCGATCCGCCCGTCGCCTTGCACCAGATGCAATGCGGAAGGCGGGACGCCGGCTTCATGCAACAGCCGCACCGCTTCGGCCGCGATCAGCGGCGTCTGCTCGGCAGGCTTTGCGACGACGGCATTGCCCGCCATCAGCGCCGCCGTGACCTGGCCGATGAAGATCGCGAGCGGAAAATTCCACGGCGAGATCGCGACGAAGACGCCGCGGCCGCGCAAGGCGAGTATATTGCTCTCGCCGGTCGGACCCGGCATGGCCTTACCGTCGATGAAATGCGCGCGTCCCTGCGCGGCATAATAGCGGCAGAAATCGACGGCTTCGCGCAACTCCGACAGTGCATCGTCCAGCGTCTTGCCCCCCTCGCGTTGCAGCAGCGCGATGAAATGTGCCGCGCGTTGTTCCAGCAGGTCGGCGGCCTTTTCCAAAATGCTTGCGCGCGTCCAGGCCGGCGTTCGGCTCCAGCCCTTGAAACCGTCGCGCGCGGCCGAGACCGCCGCGTTGGCTTCGACCGGCGTCGCATCAGCGACGCTGCCAGTTGCAGGTAAAACTTCCGCAGCGACATCGGCTACGAGTTTGTTCAGCGCCGCCCGTTCGCCGAATTCCAGCCCACGCGAGTTTGTCCGTTGTGGCGAAAAGAGGTCGGCCGGCAGGCGGATGTCCGGATGCGCGGCTTTGGCGGCGGCGCCAATGATTTCCATCGGACGCCACAGCAACGTGGCCAGCGGCACTGTCTCGTCAGCGGCGAGCGCGACAAACGACGAATTGGCGCCGTTCTCCAGCAATCGCCGCACCAGATAGGCGAGGAGATCGCGGTGGCTGCCGACCGGCGCATAGGTGCGGCAGGCGATGTCAGGGTGATCCTCGGCCAGCTGGGCATAGAGCGCCTCGCCCATGCCGTGCAGGCGCTGGAACTCGAACCCGCTCTCGCCCTTTGCCAGTTCGAGCAGGGTCGCGACCGTCAGTGCGTTGTGAGTCGCAAACTGCGGAAAGATCCGCGGCCGCAAGCCCAGCAATTGCTGCGCGCAGGCGACGTAGTTCAGGTCGGTCATCGCCTTGCGGGTGAACACGGGATAACCGTCGAGGCCGCGCTCCTGCGCGCGCTTGATCTCGGTGTCCCAATAGGCGCCCTTCACCAGCCGGACCATCATGCGGCGGTTCAGGTTTTTCGCGAGACCATCGACATGGTCGATCACTTCGCGGGCGCGCTTTTGATAGGCCTGGATCGCCAGCCCAAAACCGTCCCAGCCGGCCAGTGATGGATCGGCAAACGCCGCCGCGATCACGTCGAGCGACAATTCCAGCCGGTCGGCTTCCTCGGCATCGACGGTGAAATTCAGATCGAAGGTCTTGGCCTGTCGCGCCAGATCGATCAGGCGCGGCACCAGCTCGCTCATCACCCGTTGATGGCTGATCGCTTCGAAGCGCGAATGCAACGCCGAGAGCTTGACGGAAATGCCGGGCCGATCGGGCAAGGGACGATTGTTGGCGGCGCGGCCGATCGCATCGATCGCGCGCGCATAGGAATCAAAATAGCGCGCGGCGTCGGCGGCGGTGCGCGCGCCTTCGCCGAGCATGTCGAAGGAATAGCGCCGATGGCGCGATGCATGCGCTTCGGCCCGAGCCAGTGCGGCCTCGATGGTCTCGCCGAGCACGAAATGGCTGCCCATCAGCCGCATCGCCTGGCGTGTCGCGGCGCGCACGGCGGGTGCGCCGAGCCGCTTGGTCAGCCGTCCGATGGTGCCCTGCGGCGTCTCGCCGGGCTGGATCACCCGCGCCGACATGCCGAGCGCCCATGCCGAGGCGTTGACCAGGAAGGCGCTGGACTTGGTCTCGTGATGCACGAAGTCGCCCTGGCCGAGCTTGTCCTCGATGAACTGGTCGGCGGTGCGCGCATCCGGCACCCGCAGCAGCGCTTCCGCAAGCACCATCAGCGCGAGGCCTTCCTTGGTCGACAACGCGAACTCGCGCAGCATGTCCTCGACGCCGCCGAGCGGATCGTCATTGGCTCTGACGGCTTCGATCAGGCGCGTTGCCGTGCGGTCGATCCGCGCCTCCTGCTCGCCGCTCAGCTTAGCGGTGGCGAGCAGGCGGGCGGCGATCTCCGGATCATGGGGCGCGTAGGCCGCGTTGAAGGGCGGGAGAGGCGGTGGACGGTCCGGCATGGTGATTCCCTCGGGGTCTCACCCAATTTACCGCTGCTCCAACCGTAGTTCGATAGACAAATTCGCTATTTTGCCTTAGAAAACTTGGAGTAAGGTTATTTTTGCCGGATAAATGATGGAAATAGACAAGATTGACCGCAAAATCCTCTCTATTCTTCAGGGGGATGGCCGTATTGCGAATGTCGAACTGGCCGAGCGGATCGGGCTGTCACCGACCTCGATCGGCGAGCGCCTGAAGCGGCTGCAGCGCGATGGCTTTGTCGAGGGTTATGGTGCCCGGCTCAATCCGCATCGGCTGGGGTTGGGCTTGCTGGTGTTCGTCGAGGTGATGCTCGACAAGACCACGCCCGATGTCTTCGAGCGCTTCGCTGAAGCGGTGCAATCGGCCCCCGAAGTGCTGGAATGCCACATGGTGGCGGGCGGCTTCGATTATCTGGTGAAGGCCCGCCTCGCCGACATGACGGCCTATCGGCGCTTTCTCGGCGAGACCCTGCTGGCGCTGCCGGGGGTGCGCGAAACGCGGACCTACGCCGTCATGGAAGAGGTCAAGCGCGACGCGCCGTTGCCGGTCGGGTAGCGCAAACAAAACGACCGTGACCAAAACGCACCACGCCAAAAATAGCCGTGGCCTGTTCCACAGGTGGCGGTCTTGCAACTTGGCAGCGTGAAAGGCACACGCTAATTCTCGGGCACCGCCGTGGTTTGGATAGCAGGGATCATGAGAGACGCCGATCGAGCGTTACGCCAGACGTTTGCCCGGCTTGCGGGCGTGCTTGGCGTTGTCGGGGTTGCGTTGTCTGGCGCGCCTTCCGACGCGGCCGAAATGAGTTCGGGGGTCGCATACCTTTACTCGTCAGTCTCGATCTATCCGCCGTCGGCGAAATCGATGACGGTCTGCTACGGCTTCGTCTGCCGCCGCCGCGAGATACTGGAATTCACGCCTGCAGACCGCAACGCGCTGACGCAGATCATGGCTGCGGGCCGTGCGTCGGCCGTGGCCGAACGCGCGGCAGTGCAGAAGGCCGTGGTGTGGTTCGACCGCCGTATGGGACCGATCCTCGGCACCAACAAGCGCGTGGCGAAAGCGGATTTCCGCTACTTCGACGACAAGCACAATTACGATTGCTGGGACACCACCCGCAACACCACCAGCCTGTTACTGGTGCTGCGGGATTGGGGGCTGCTGAAACATCATGCGATCGGTGATCCCCGCTATCGCGGCAATACGCTGGTGCTGCAGACGCCGCACAACACCGCCGTGATGGTCGACCGCGAAACCAAGGCCGAATGGGTCGTCGACCTCTGGCCGCGGGGCTATCTGCAGCCCCCGGACGTCATGCCGGTCGAGAAATGGGTGAAGGAAGATTGAGCGGCCGGTCGGCCCAAAGAGAGTACGAGCAACTACGGTGCTCGCTCCGCCGAACGCTCACAGTTTTTTTGAGAGTTTTTTCAAGCCCGGCTCCCGGATTAGTTCCGAGAGCGCGCCGTTGCCGATCGCGCGGTAGCGCTAAACCTTGAGGTTTTCGGCCGAAGTCTTGCCGCGATTGGCAATCTCTTCGTATTCAACGGTCTGCCCTTCGTTAAGCGTCGAAAGCCCAGCTTTCTCAACTGCCGAAATGTGAACGAAAACGTCCTTGCCGCCGTTGCTGGGCTGGATAAATCCATAACCCTTGGTCGGGTTGAACCACTTCACCGTACCTTTAGCCATTCACGTCGTCTCCGCGGAATCAAAAAAATATCCGAGCCGCCGGTCCCCGCACATACCGGGCATGCCCGAGACTTCAGGATACGCGGGTTGTGGCGGACTGGGTAGCGCAAACGGCACCACGGATTCCGCAAAAATCCGCCATATCGCACCGTATTTCCGCCGTTTTGCCCGTTTCGCGCTCATTTGACGCGGCGAAATCGTGGCCGGCGCCAGCCTTGTCGATGGGGGATTGACCAGAAATCCTCCCTCGCCTGGCGTGCGGGGGAGGGGTTCTCCACAACATAGACGCGCCGAGTGGGGGCATCCGCGCCTTCATCCGCCGCTCGTTTCAGTAGTTCGCGGTGAGATAATCCACGATCTGCCGACACGCACCAATTCGCGTTTGACGCCGGGCTTGAACGCGGCGGTCTCGACGGCGTTGCGCGAATAGCCGGCCGGATTCCGGAACGGCGTCATCGGTTGCACCTCCTTCTCACATTTACATTGCAACAACAGAAAACCCCGGTCGCGCTGGGCGACCGAGGTTTCTGAACCGAACTTGTGGTTCGATTAGTAGCAGACGTTGACGGTGCGGAACACAACGCCATACGGGGTGTACACGCGGCGGCTCACGTAGCAGCCGTCGTAACCGCCACCGACGTATCCGACGTTGAAGCCGAAGCCATGGTGGTGGTGGTGGCCGTGGTGGTGATGGCCATGGTGGTGATGGAAGTTCGGCCAGTGCACCGGCTTCGCCGAAGCGGCGGTCGGAGCCATTGCGATGGCGCCGAGGGTGGCGGCGGCAGCGATAGCGAGAGTAACTTTACGAAGCATGGTCTTTCTCCTTGATTGAAGCGCGGTCGACATCTTGTCTTGGCGCGGGTTGATCGTTCAGGTTTCAGTCTTACCCATCGCCCATCAGTCGTGCGTGCGAGAAAGCCGGTTCGAGAAAGCCGCATTACATCGCGGACAACTACCTGAATGGCTGTTCAGATGTGAAACAGATCACACAGCGGAAAGGCGTGATGGGCTAAGCGGACCGGTTTGCGCCGGATTTCACGTCGTTAACGGGAGCGATGTGTGGAACGGCGAAAAGGCATTTTCGTCATTGCGAGGAGCGAAGCGACGAAGCAATCCATTCTTTTATTGCGCAGCAAGATGGATTGCTTCGCGAAGCCTGTCATCGGGCGCGCATTCGCGCGACCCGTTGGCTCGCAATGACGTCTGAACAGCACCCACAACAGAAAACCCCGGCCGCGCTGGGCGACCGGGGTTTCTGAACCGAACGTGTGTCGATCAGTAGCAGACGTTGACGGTGCGGAGGACAACGCCGTACGGGGTGAACACCCGGCGGGTCACGTAGCAACCGTCATAGCCGCCACCGATGATGCCGATGCGGAAGCCGTGGCCGTGGCCCCAGTGACCGTGGTGGTGATGGCCGTGGTGATGGTGGTGGTGATGCCACGCCGAAGCGGTGGTGGGGGCCAGCGCCATAACACCGAGGGAAGTGGCGGCGGCGAGAGCGAGAGCAACTTTACGCATGGTCTTTCTCCTTCAATGATGCGCGTTCGACATCTTGTCCTGGCGCGGGTTGATCGTTTCAGTTTCAGCCTGGGTTTTAATTACCCATCGCCCATCAGTCGTACCCGCCAAAAAGCGGGTTCGAGAAAACTGCGCTTCGATCGGGCAGAATTTTCTGAATGCTTGTTCAGGGAGAGGTTGAGCGGGGGAGTGTCGCCGGAGCTGGTTCGCAGCGGTCAGCGCCATCGACTCGTAGGGCGGATTGAGCCGACCTGTCCGCCGTAGCTCGAAGAGCGAAGGCGGAAGGCGTAATCCGCCGCACCGGCGCATCGCTAACGAGGCTTTGTGCTATCCTGCGCATATGTGATTATCGCGCGCGCATTGGTGAGCGGCGAATGCGCAACGGCCCGCGGCGCATGGCTCAAGGTGGCGGATTGCGGCCTTCGGCTCAATCCGCCCTACGAGCTAGTCGGAGACAGGTTCCATGCTGTGGCAATGTGCAAGAGTCTTAACGATTGTCTTCGCTCTCTGCCATTTGAGTGCAAAGGAAATGGAGGCGTTCGCGAAGACCGAAAGAGCCATTTGGTCCATTGTCATGATTGTTGATGAAGATGCACGTAATGCGTTTCTTGGTGAGCTACCGAAATTTGCTAATAAGGAAGCTTTTGCGATCCGTATCAGTCAGCTCCATCAAAACAAGAAGCAATTTTTCATTCACATGCGGAGAGAGGATGTCAATATCGACATACTCAATTCCTTTGACGATGATCCCTCGAGATTTGATTGCTTCTTTTATCAAACCGGAATCCAACCGGTGCCTGATGCGGTAGTTAATGCATTAGCCAAGCATCTTAGAACAGAACTTAGCTTGATTCCGGGAGTCGTTTTTGAAGAGAAGAACTGTCGGAATTGCGGTAAGAGCCAGTAGAGCGGACCGAATTGCAGTGACTGCTCGTAGGGCGGATTGAGCCGAAGGCGTAATCCGCCGCATCGGCTACGGTGAGACGGTGACAGTGCACTAAACTCGCCAACTGCGTCGCCTCACACGCAAGGGCAATCTTGCGAACTGCGTGCGACAAATCAACCCGACGGGCAAATAGATTCTGTTTTTCGGAAATCATGTCAAGCCCCGGAATAAAAAATATTTCGCTTTTCCAGAAGGTCAGATCATGGCACATTGTCGCCATCCCGTCCCACTCAGAGGGCGTCGGCCGTCGTCACGGACGTTGGACGGGTTGCGGTGGACGCTGACGTCACGAAGACGAACGTGGCGAATAGCGTACGGCGAAGTCGTGTGGTCCTGGCGCCCCGTTGCTGGCGTCAAGTTCCCGAGAAGCCAAAAGCTGATCAGGGATGATGGTGGCAAGAAAGCCCGTTCACCAGGGAGAGCACGATATAAGCCGTAAAGCCATTGCGCAGGGAAGGCCGGGTGTTCTCCGCTGGACCTGTATGCTCGTGTGCGCATTTTTCTGTGCAAATTGCACACGGGACCGCGGGTGCAGCGCGCACCCGGTCTTCCCTGCGCCCTCTCAAT
>NZ_JAFCLR010000069.1:0-24513 GCF_018131065.1 Bradyrhizobium sp. AUGA SZCCT0431
TTTGTTTTGTGCAAACCGCACGCGAGACCGCGGGTGCAGCGCGCACCCGGTCTTCCCTGCGCCCTCTCATTTCGGGGGCATGGAATTTCTGGCAAAGCTCGGGCGCATCGCGTCGCGGGAATGCTAATGCGCGTTCAGTTGTCGTCACCCGCCCGAGTGCGCAATTGCGCACGGGGGGCGGGTGACCCAGTATTCCAGAGACGCCGATGAAAGAACCGAGAAGCCGCGGCGTACTGGATCCCCCGCTTTCGCGAGGGACGACACCTTCTCCGTACGTTCAGTTACTGCAGGACCATCAACGTGAACGGATAGACGTAAGCCTGCAGTGTTACCAGCCCGCCGACCAGGCACGCCAGCACGATCGAATGCAGGAAGACATAACGAAGGATCGAGCCTTCGTGGCCGTACCAGCTGGTCGCCGTCGAGGCGACGACGATCGATTGCGCGTCGATCATCTTGCCCATGACGCCGCCGGAGGAATTGGCGGCGGCCATCAGGATCGGCGACAGGCCCAGCTGCTCGGACGTGATCTTCTGCAGATTGCCGAACAGCACGTTGGAGGCGGTGTCCGATCCCGTCAGCGCCACGCCCAACCAGCCGAGCAAGGTGCCGAAGAAGGGATAGAGCACGCCGGTTGCCGCGAAGGCGAGACCGAGCGTGGCATCGACGCCGGACAGCCGCGTCAGCGTGCCGATCGCCAGCATCGCCGAGATCGTGATCAGCGAGATCGCGCACAGTTTGATGGTGCGGCCGTATTCCGCAATCATCTTCGCCGGCGAGAAGCTCATCAGGAAACCGGAAATGATCGCGGCGATCAGCATGCCGGTGCCGGTGAACGACAGATAGGTGAAGTCGAACAGCGCGGCTTCCGGTGTCGGCCTGGCGGCGACCGGTGGCACCTTGTTGATCAGGTTGTGCAGTTCGGGGACCTGATATTTCCAGACGAAGCTGGCGTTCGCCCAACTCTTGAACCCGCCATTGCCCCAGATCAGCATCACCACACAGACGATGATCCATGGCAGCAGCGCGCTCCACAATTCGCTTTGCGTGAGCGGCGTCTTGTCCATCGGCTTCGGCGTCGTCATGGTCGCGGCCGATTCATCCTTGCCGCGCAAGGCGGGCGACAACCAAAGCTCCTTGGGCTGCCACACTTTCAGGAACAGGATCAGGCATCCCATCGAAATCAGCGAAGCGCCGATGTCGACGATCCAGGGGTTGATGTAGTTCGAGATCACGAATTGCGGGATCGCGAACGAGACGCCGGTGACCAGAATCGCCGACCATACGTCTTTCATGCCTTTCCAGCCGGCAAAGGCCCACACCACCCAGAACGGCACGATCAGCGAGAACAGCGGCAATTGCCGGCCGACCATCGCGCCGAGAATATAGGGATCGAGGCCGGTGACCGAGGCCAGCCCCTGGATCGGCGTGCCCAGCGCGCCATAGGCAACGGGTGCGGTGTTGGCGATCAGCGACAGGCCGGAGGCTGCCAGCGGCGAGAAGCCGAGCCCGATCAGAACCGCGCCTGTGATCGCAACCGGCGTGCCGAAACCGGACGCGCCCTCGAAAAATGCGCCGAAGGCGAATGCGATCAAGAGCAATTGCAGGCGACGGTCGTTGGTGACCCCGCCGATGGCGCGCTTCAACAATTCGAAGCGGCCGGTCTCGACCGTAATGCGGTAGAGGAAAATGACGTTGAGGACGATCCAGCCAATCGGGAAGAAGCCGACCACCACGCCGAGCAGCGATGCCCGCACCGACATGCCCGCGGGCATATGGTAGATGGCAATGGTGACGATGTTGGCGACGATCAACGCAATGATGGCCGCGATGTGCGCCTTGACCTTGCCGCTGGCGATCAGCACCAGGAGCGTGACCACCGGCACGGCGGCGGCAAGCGTCGACAATGTCGCGTTGTCGAGTGGATTATAGACTTGATCCCACATGTTCGGATTCTCCCCGGATTATTATTGGGCACCCGGCCGTGTGGACGGTCTGGTGTGCCTGGCGCCTGCGGAAACGTTGCTCTCATCCGCGAGATCGGCTGCGGGTTCGGCAGCCGCCGACCCCCCTCACAACCTCGCGAAGTCCAGAGGTCCCCCGCCCCTCGCCATGACAGCCATGCTAGGGTCAACCCGGTAGCTGCGACAACCCGCCGCAGGCTACAAAATCTGCTACTTTAGTCCAGCAACCCTGATTCTTCTGTTCTTTCAAGCCTTTAAGGCCGCTTCCCGGAGACGACAATCTGTGAACAGCATCCGCTCGACGCTCGCGACCGTATGGCGGATCGCCGCTCCCTACTTCCGTTCCGAGGACAAATGGGCCGGCCGCGCGCTGCTCGCTGCCGTGATCACGATCCAACTGGCGCTGGTCGCGATCGACGTCCTCGTGAACCAGTGGCAGAATCGCTTCTTCAACGCGCTGCAGGAATACAATTGGGACGTCTTCGTCAGGGAGATCGGCGTCTTTTGTTTGCTGGCGACGTGCGCCGTCGTGCTTGCCGTCTACCAGCTCTACCTCAATCAATGGCTGCAGATTCGCTGGCGGCGCTGGCTGACCCGGCACTATCTCGGCGAATGGATGCACGGCGCCAAACACTACCGCATGCAATTGCAGGGCGACGCCGCCGACAATCCGGACCAGCGCATTGCCGATGACGTCAGGCTGTTCGTCGAGCGGACGCTGGATATCGGGCTGAGCCTCTTGAACTCGGTGGTGACGCTGCTTTCCTTCGTCATCATCCTGTGGGGGCTGTCGGCAGCAGCCCCCTTGCACCTGTTCGGCAAGGAATACGCCATCCCGGGCTACCTGGTCTGGGGCGCGCTGATCTATGCCGTCCTCGGCACGGCGCTGACGCAATGGATCGGCTCGCCATTGGTGCGGCTTGATTTCAAGCAGCAGCAATTCGAGGCCGATTTCCGCTTCAACCTGGTTCGGGCACGGGAGAACTCCGAGCAGATTGCGCTGTTGCAGGGCGAGCGCGCGGAGCGCCTGGGGCTTTGGGCGCGTTTCCACCATGTGATCGAAAACTGGTACGGCATCATGAGCCGGACCAAGCGGCTGACCACGTTCACCGCGAGCTATTCGCAGGCCGCGGTGATCTTTCCATACATCCTGGTGGCACCGGCCTTCTTCGAAAAGAAGGTCCAGCTTGGCGGCCTGACCCAGACAGCGTCCGCGTTCGGCAGCGTGCAGTCGGCGCTGTCGATCTTCGTCACGATCTACCGCACGCTGGCCGACTGGCGCGCCATCGTCGCCCGTCTCGACGGGTTTGAAGCAGCCATCGCGAGCGCCACGGCGCTGGAGAAATCGAGCGAATCGATCGACCTCGTCGCATCTCAGGGCGGCACGGCGATCGACCTGCGCGAGCTCACGCTGCGTCTGCCCAACGGCACGCCGCTGGTCTCGGCCGATGCCTTAAGCCTTCGCGGCGGCGAACGTACGCTGCTCACCGGCCCGTCGGGCTCCGGCAAGTCGACCCTGTTCCGGGCCATCGCCGGCATCTGGCCGTTCGGCAGCGGCTCGATCGCCATTCCGGCCGGCGCGTCTGTCATGATGCTGCCGCAGCGGCCTTACTTTCCGATCGGATCGCTGCATGGGGCGATCGCCTATCCCGGCGCAACCGAAACCTTCAGCGCCGATCGGGTCAGGGAAGCGCTCACGCAGGTCGGCCTGCCCAAGCTTGCCGGGCGGCTGGAAGAGGAATCGCACTGGAACCGGATGCTCTCGCTTGGCGAGCAGCAGCGCCTGGGGGTGGCGCGCGCCCTGTTGCACGCGCCGCAATATTTGTTCCTCGACGAGGCGACCGCCTCGCTCGACGAACCCTCGGAAGCTGCGCTGTACAATTTGCTCGGCTCGAAACTGCCGCAAACCACCATCGTCTCGATCGGCCACCGCTCGACGCTCGAGGCCTTCCACCAGCGCCACGTCGCCATGGTCCGCGACGGCGACCGGTTCACGTTGCGGGAAGCGGTCAACGCCCAGCCGGCGTAGCCTGATAGCCGTCCCGGACTACAGCCAGCGCCGCGGCCAGGGCTGGCGGCGGACCCAGCGATGCCAGACCAGCGCGAACGCGGCCAGCAGCGCCGCGCCCGCCAGCACCGGCACGAACAAGAACGTCCAGGGCAGATTGCCGGAAACCACCAGCAGCGGATTGATCCCCGCCGGCGGATGAAAAGTACCGGTCACATACATCGCAAGAATGGACAGGCCGACCGCAGCGGCCGCGGCCCAGGCATGCGGGCCCAGCAACTTCAGCACGGCGAGGCCGACCAGAGCGCTGACGACATGGCCGCCGATCAGCGCGCGCGGCTGCGCCGGCTCCGCTTCCGGCGATCCGATCACCAGTACGATCGAGGTCGCGAACGGAATGACCGCCAGCGGATATTGCGCGACGACCGAGAACCACTCCATGGCGCCGATCGCGAGCGCGCCGCCGAGGCCCGCGACCATCCCCGCCAGAACATTGCGGTGGCCGTGGCGGGAATTCCTCACATCTGCCGTGTGCCGCCAATCCCATTTCACCGGAGCCACCCCAAACGCAAAGGGGCGGCAGATCGCTCTGCCGCCCCCCGCATCTTCGAGAAGAAGATCTTACTTCAGGTTGGTCATCGCAGTCAGGTCAGCCGAGAGCTTGGCGATACCGGTCGCGCCGCACCAGCCGGAGCCGAAACCACCCGGGTTGATGGGCGTGAAGCTGCCGTCGAACCGAGCGGTGTGATCGCTGGTGAAGGCGTTGCAATCACCCTTGGAAAGGCTGGTGTCGGAGTAGCGCAGGTCCAGCGTGAAGACCTTGTAGGTGAAGCCGATGCCGACGTTCCAGGTGTTGTAGCTTGGCTCGGGAATGCCGTTCGGGAACGGTCCGCCGCCGAGCGGGCTGGCAATGGTCGTGCCGTAGAAGGAGTCCGAGGTTCCGAGCCACTGCCGGCCGAATTCGCCGGAGATGTACATGCCGACACCGCTGGCGCCGAAGGTGGTCGAGGGCGCAGTCCACTTGCCGGTGATCGACGCGTAGTTGCCCCAGGCACCGAGGTTCAGGAAGTTCGGCGAATAGTACTCGTTCAGGCCAACCGAGAACTGGTCGTTGAGGGTGATGTTGACCTTGGCAAAGCCTTCATAAAAGCTGGCGTTCTTCTTGGCGAAGTTGCCGTTGATCGGAAGGCCGCCGGTGACGGGATCGGAATTGCCGAACGGGCTGGCGGCGCAGCTCGCGTCCGATCCGGGAATGCCCGAACCGGGAATTGCGGCAGAGTTAAAGCACTGCCCACCCGGATAGAGGTAGCCCCACACACCGAAGTCGAAGGCGAACATGCCGAAGGTCGGACGGATACCACCGTAGATGTCGATTTCAGCCGCAGCGCGGTTGGGGAACGAAATGCTCGCGCCGGCAGCGCCGACATAGAGCTGCAGGTCCTTGGTCACGTTGTAACGCGGCTCGAAGTAGGCCGAGACCGAGGGCTTGTGGTTGGATTGCGTGATACCGCGGAAGACGTAGTTGCTGGCGAGCGAGCTGCCGAAGGCCAGATCCCAAGGATCGAACGCGACCGGCGGTGGGGCCTTCACAGCCTTGACGCGCAAGTCTGCCGCGAGAGCCGGAGCCGATACTATTGCCAGCGCCGTTGCTAACAAAGCCAGTTTCTTCATGACGATCCCCATCACCTTCTAGAACAGTCCCGTTCCGGTGGCCCCCCAGGGCAAGCGATAACCGACTGCAACCAAACTCAACTGCAATCTGGGACCTACTGTCATGGGCGTGAAGCAAAAAAGACAATCATCTGCCGCCTTTTTAGGCGTTCTGCCTGTTTCGGAAAATGTTGTCTGCGGGTGTTGCATTCCCACCACAAGTTTGGCGGTCTTCGTGTCCGTTAGGCGACATCTGGAACCGGCAAAACAAGGGTCAGCTGCCCGCTTGCCTGAACAGCGGCCGAATCAACAGCCTCCGTAGAAATCCGTGGTGAAATTGATCAGCGCCCGGCCGCAAGGAAAAAGCCGCAGCGGTGGACGCTGCGGCCTTCCGATAGATCAACCTTGACGGGCCGCGGACGAGCTAGTGCTGATCGCCGCCATTGGACGAGCCGGAGCCCCATGACGGGGTCGATGACTCCGAACTCGGCGTTGCCCAGCTCGGAGCGGGCGCAGCTTCGGGCTCTGGCGCCGGAGCCGCCACCGGGGCTGCCGGCTTGGGCGCAGCAGGCTTGGCGGCGGCTTTCTTTTTCTTCGCCGGGCTCTTCGCCACGGCTTTCTTGGCGGCCTTCTTGGCAGCCTTCTTGGGCGCTGCCTTCTTGGCGGATTTCTTTGCGCTCTTCTTCGAAGCCTTCTTGGCCGATTTCTTTGCCGACTTCTTGGCGGCCTTCTTCGACGACTTCTTCGCAGATTTCTTCTTCGCCGCTACCGCCTTCTTGGCCTTTTTAGCCTTCTTGCTTTTCTTGCTCTTCTTCGCTTTAGCCATCGTGGTCCTCCTGTTGCCGCTGGTCGTGTCAGTCGAGCGCTCGAATAGTCGGCCGATCGATTAGTTCGATGCCGGCCTTGTCAGTCCAGGTCCCTTCAATTCAGGTTTTGGACCTCCTGTCGCCCAATCGAGAAGCTCAATCGTGTGCACCACAGGAACTGACGTACCGCCGGCAATCTGCACCATGCACCCAATATTGCCCGCAGCGATCATGTCCGGTTTGACTGTCGCAATATTGGCGATCTTGCGATCGCGCAATCTGCTCGCAATGTCAGGCTGGAGAATGTTGTAGGTCCCCGCCGAACCGCAACACAAATGGCTCTCGGGTACATCTTTCACCACGAATCCATTCTTGGAAAGCAATTCTTTCGGCGCGTGCGTGATTTTCTGTCCGTGCTGCAGCGAACAAGCCGAGTGATAGGCGATGGTGACGTCGCCTTGCTGGCTCGATGGATGCAGATCGATGCCGGCGAGATACTCGGTGATATCCTTTGTCAGCGCGGATATTCGTGCAGCGGGGCCGGCGAATTCGCGGTCCTCGCGCAGCATGAAACCATAGTCCTTGATGACCGTGCCGCAGCCCGACGCCGTCACCAGGATGGCGTCGAGGCCACCTTGTTCCGCTTCGCTTTGCCAGACCGTGACGTTGGCGCGGGCGCGCGCCAGTGCGTCGCCGTCCTGCCCGAGGTGATGGGTGAGCGCGCCGCAGCATTGTTCGTCCCTAACCAGCACCACCTCGATGCCGTGGCGCGTCAGGAGATTGATGGCGGCCTGGTTGATGCGCGGCGCCAGCACCTGCTGGGCACAGCCCTGTAGCAGCGCGACCCGGCCCCGCCTGTCGCCAATGGCCGGGAAAACGCTGCCGGCGGCAGGTCCCGGCGCCGGCAGGCTGCCGGGCGCGAGCGCCAGCATCGCCTTGATCCGTCGCAACAAGGTGGGCGTCGCCGATGCGGTCTTCGGTGTCGGCAACAGGCCAGCGAACGGCCGGCCCAGCCGCGCCATGATCATGCTGGCGCGGAACAGACCCGGCCGCGGCAGCACAAAGGCCAGCACCGCACGCAAGGCCCGCTCGCCCAGCGGCCTGGAATAATCCCGCTCGATCCTGACCCGCGCCTGATCGACCAGGTGCATGTAGTTCACGCCCGACGGGCAGGTCGTCATGCAGGCGAGGCAGGACAGGCAGCGGTCGATATGCTTGACCACCTCCTTGGTCGGCGGCCGGTCCTTCTCCAGCATCTCCTTGATGAGATAGATCCGGCCACGCGGGCTATCGAGTTCGTCGCCGAGCAGCACATAAGTCGGACAGGTCGCAGTGCAGAACCCGCAATGCACACAGGCGCGCAGGATCTTGTCGGCTTCAGCGATGTCAGGATCGGCCAGTTGGGCGAGTGAGAATTCGGTTTTCATGTCGCGACCGCCCGCAGCAAGCGGCCCCGGTTGAGGATGTTCTTGGGATCGAAGCTCAGGCGGACGCGCTCGCTCAAGGCGGCCACGCCGCCGGATTGCGGATGGAACACGTCGACATTGCGCCGCACCAGTTCGGACGCCCGGACCAGCATCGCATGGCCGCCGGCGGCATCGACGCGCGCCCGCAGCAGGGCCGCCTGGGCGTCAAGCTTGGGCGGCAACGCCGCCCAGATCAGGCCGCCGCCCCAATCGTAGATCACGTCGCCGCCGGTGTCGCGCGAAAGCTGCTGGCCGAGCGCGCCGCCGATCGCCGGCGGACACACGATCCGCCACACCGGCCACGCCCCCAGCGCGCCTTGGGCCGCAAACGGCAGCACATCGCGGATCGAACTCCAGATCGCGGCCGAAACAGCGTCATGCAGCACCTCCACGGCGCCGAACGGCGCCAGCGTCTTGCCGAGCGAGCTGGCGCGGTCGGCGGCGGAAGCCGCGATGCCTTCCAGCCGCAGCAGGGTCGCCGCCTGCCCTGGCGCTCCGAGCCCGGCCAATGCGCCGGCCGCGGGCCGGAACGCCGAATTCGGCAGATGCGCCGCACCCGACACGTCGTAGGGCGAGCCCAGTGCCGCCGTCATCGCCCGGTTGGCGCTGACATCGTCGAGCCCGCGCAGCACCAGCGTGCGTTCGCTTTCGGGTTTCGGCATCACCTTCAACGTCACTTCCGTCATGACCGCCAGCGTGCCCCACGACCCCGCCAGCAATTTGCAGAGATCGTAACCGGTGACGTTCTTCACCACCCGCCCGCCGGTTTTGAAACTGTCGCCGAAGCCGGACACCGCATGCGCCCCCAAAAGGTGGTCGCGGGCGCCGCCGGCCCTGATGCGGCGCGGGCCGGCGAGGCCAGCGCCGATCATGCCGCCGATGGTGCCGGCGCCGGAGACACCGAGCAGCGCCGAGGTGTCCATCGGTTCGAACGCGAATTGCTGGTTCTTGCTGTCGATCAGCGACAGCACATCGGCAAGCGGCGCGCCCGCCTGCACCGTGACAATCAGCTCGTTCGGCTCATACGCGGTGACTGCGTTCAGCGCCGACAGTTCGAGCACGGCGTTGGTCGCCATCGGCTGGCCGACCAGGCGCCGGGATCCATGGCCGATGATCTCCAGCGGCTGCTCGCTGGCGATCGCTGCCCGCACCACCTGCTCGACGTCCTTGGCGTCACGTACTCTTGGGGTGTCCACCTGCGCCTGCTTCAAAATCGGGGAAGTTCGGGAAATGCCAGCCGGCCGCCGTGCACGTGCACGCGGCCAAGTTCGGCGCAGCGGTGCAGGGTCGGAAACACCTTGCCGGGATTGAGCAGGCCCTGGGCGTCGAACGCGCATTTCAGCCGCTGCTGCTGGTTGAGGTCGATCTCGCTGAACATTTCCGGCATCAGATCGCGTTTCTCGATGCCAACGCCGTGCTCGCCGGTGAGCACGCCGCCGAGTTCGACGCAGCAGCGCAGGATATCGGCGCCGAACGCCTCGGCCCGCTCCATCTCGCCGGGCTGGTTGGCATCGTAGAGGATCAAAGGATGCAGATTGCCGTCGCCGGCATGAAACACATTGGCGACGCGCAGATCGTATTTGGCCGAGAGGTCGCGGATGCGCGCCAGCGCCTTGGGCAGTGCGCCGCGCGGAATGGTGCCGTCCATGCAGAGATAATCAGGCGAAATCCGGCCCACGGCCGGAAACGCCGCCTTGCGGCCGGCCCAGAACAGGTTGCGCTCGGCTTCCGACGTGGAGATCTGCAGCGTGGTGGAGCCGCAGCCTTTGGCGATGGCCTCGACGCGGCCGATCAGTTCATCGACTTCGACGCCGGGACCATCGAGTTCGATGATCAGGAGCGCCTCGACATCGAGCGGGTAGCCGGCATGGACGAAGGTTTCGGCGGCGTGGATCGCCGGTTTGTCCATCATCTCCATGCCGCCCGGGATGATGCCGGCGCCGATGATGCGGGCGACGCATTCGCCGGCAGCCTCGACCTCGGCGAAGCCGACCATCAGCGCGCGGGCGGTTTCCGGCTTCTGCAGGATCCGCACCGTGACCTCGGTGATGACGCCCAGCAGGCCCTCGGAGCCGGTGATGATCCCCATCAGGTCGTAGCCTGCGTTCTCGGCCGACTTGCCGCCGATGCGCAGGATTTCCCCTGACATCAGCACGATCTCGCAGCCCAGCACATTATTGGTGGTCATGCCGTATTTCAGGCAGTGCACGCCGCCGGAATTTTCCGCGACATTGCCGCCGATCGAGCAGGCGATCTGCGACGAGGGATCGGGCGCATAATAGAAGCCGGCATGCGCCACCGCCTGGCTGATGGCGAGATTGGTCACGCCGGGTTCGGTCACCACCACGCGGTTGTCGAAATCGATCTCGCGGATCCGCTTGAATTTGCCGAGGCCCAGCAGCACGCCATCGGCCAGCGGCAGCGCGCCGCCGGACAGCGATGTGCCAGAGCCGCGCGGCACCACCTTGATGCCCTGTTCGAAGCAATATTTCAGGACTTTGGAGACCTGCGCTGTCGTGTCGGGCAGCACCACGACCATCGGCGGCTGCCGATAGGCCATCAGGCCGTCGGACTCGTAGGGGAGCATTTCGGCTGCGCTGTCGATCACGCCCTCACCCGGCACGATCCCCCGCAAGGCGGCCACAATGGCGTCGCGGCGATCCAGAACGGCCTGATCGGAAGCCGGCATCATAATGGCCATGCGTTTCCTCCAGGGCCTAGCGCGTTATCGATTTGTCGCGGTAAATCAAGCACGTCTGGGCGCATTTGGGTAGGCCACACCAATGTCGGATTGCGTTCCCCAAATCGTGAGTTCGCTCTCGGGCAAGCCCGCGATGCCGGAACCTGTCAAAGTTTCGTGGCTTGTCCAATCGGAACGAGCCTGCCAAAAGCAATCGACCTCTAGGGAAAGAGACGAAGAGCACCACATGAAAACACCGATCTTGGGTACGCTGGTTGTTGTCACCTCATTGATGGCCGTGTCGGGCGCGCTGGCGCAGGACGTCACCGCCGGCAAATCCTCGTTCAACAAATGCATGGCCTGCCATGCGATCGGCGAAGGCGCCAAGAACAAGGTCGGGCCGGAGCTGAACGGGCTCGACGGCCGCAAGTCCGGCACCACGGCAGGCTACTCCTATTCGGAGGCCAACAAGAATTCCGGCATTACCTGGAGCAAGGATGTGTTCCTCGAATACATCAAGGAGCCGAAGGCGAAGATTCCCGGCACCAAGATGGTGTTCGCCGGCATCAAGAACGAGAAAGAGGCGGGCGACCTCTGGGCGTTCCTTACGCAATACGACAAGGACGGCAAGACCAAGTAGCGGCTGTCCAGTATCGCGATTGCAGAGCTTCGGTTCTGATCGAATCAGAGCCGAAGCGCCCGCTTCTGGTTTGACGCGTTTTCTCGACGCGAACCACTATCCGCCCCCGGATCAGGTCCCAGGGCATGCTTCGCTCAAAAACGCTGCATGCTTCGCTCAAAAACGCTTTAGTTCGCTGCGGCCGCGGTGCTCTGCGCCATTCTGCTTATCATCGCTTCGATCTCGGAGATTACGAGATCAGGCACCGCGTTCTGCACCATGTGACCGAGGCCGGGCAGCACGATCAATTTGGCGTTGGGCGCAGTAGCCGCCAGCGGCCGCGAATGGATGTTGGTCGACACCGTCTTGTCGATATCGCCTGATATGATCGTGATCGGCGCTTTGATACTGGCATAGCGCGGCGACTGCTCGGCGACGGCCGCCTTCAGCGTCACCAGATCGCGCGCATTGGCGAGAAACTCGCGCGGGCGCAGCAGCAACGCGCTTGCGGTGTTTTCGACATATCCATCCGGGACCGCTTGCGGCAGGAACACGCCGCGGACGCCGGAATTGATGAGGAGTTTGCCCAGCGGCAGCGTAATCGTATAGGCCAGCAACGGGCCGATCACGGGCGTCGCGACGATCTTGTTGTAGCGTCCGACGCCGCCCGGCCACGGATAGGCCACCGGCGCCAACATCACCATGCCGGCGACGCGCTCCGGATAATCCAGCGCCATGCACGCGCCGAGCGCGCCCGCCCAGGAATGCACCACGAAGATCGCACGCCCGACACCGAGCTTGGCCAGCGCCTCGTCAATCATCCGTCCCTGAATTTCGGGCGTTGAGTCCTCAAGATTGGCGCGCGTGCTCCAGCCGTGGCCGGGACGATCGATCAGGATGACCCGATGGCTCTTCGCAAGCCGCTCACCCACCGGCTGCCGCATCACCTCGAAATTTGAACTGGCGCCATGCAGCATCACGATTGGAGGGCTGGCCGAATCGCGCGGGCCGATATCGACAGTATGAAGGGTCGCGCCGGTAACCTCGACCAGCCTGCCCTGGGCGGGATGGGCCCGCTGCGTCAGCCACACCCCACCCTGCGTGACCAACGCCAGCATCGCCAGCGCCGCCACGACGATCGCTATCACCATTGAAAATGTCCGAATGATCTTTGGCACCAACGAGATACGGCCGGAATGGATGCGGGTTTCGGGAGTTCTCCACAGTCCGCCCAACCCTGTGGATAGCGGGGTCATACTGCCGTCATTGGGCTTTTTATACAGTCACGCTAACACTTTCGCCATGTGTCGACGTGTTTGATCGAGGTGTGGCCGACACCTGAAACTTGTACCCAAAATCCACAGGAACGCAGGCGAAGACCACAAATTGTTCCACGGTACAATCGGAGGACTGCCCATGATTTCCGACGCAAATGAAGCGGCCATCGACCAGATCGTAGCGACCTGCAACGGCGACATGCGCGGCGCGCTGAAGGCGCTGCTGCTGGTCAATGAACAGCTGGAAGCCGAGCTGGCTCAGTTCTATGCGGCGGCAGGCCTCGACGGCATGGCGCGCGGCAGCAACGTGCTGCACTAGGACGTTACGCGAACCGGTATCCACCCCCGGATCAAGTCCGAGGGCCTGCTTGGCTTGAAAACGCCTCAGCCTGATCTGGTCAGACTTGTTTAGTCCGACTTGTCCCCATTCCCCGCACCGGAGGAAGGCTGTTCTAGCTTCGGGCAAGCGCTGAGGGTCGTGCGTGCGAGTTTGGCATCGTCGAGCGATCGATAGGGTCCGCTGCCGAACCAGATATTTCCGCCAACCTGCGCGTTGATCACCGGATTGCTGGTGACGATATCGCATTTGTTGGACGCGCGGTCGCCGACCACCCAATAGTCTGCGCCGAAAGCGCTCGTGCCGGCAGTGACCATCACCGCGCCGGCAAGCAGCAATGATTTCATGGCTTCGCTCCTGACAAGCTGACGGCCGATAATAATGCGTTGGCGGGAAACGTTCCGGCCTGTCCGGAAACAGGGTTAACCGCGACGGAGCACAGCGCTTCTGATTGAATCAGATATCGCGGCCCTCGACCTTTTCGGTCAGCGTCTTGACCAGTTCCGGCACCTTTTCGAGGTACGGATTGACCGCGAGCGCCTTGCGGAAGGCTTCCAGCGCGCGCTTTTCCTCGCCGAGGTCCTGCATGATCATGCCGAGCCCGGCCAGCGCCCCGAAATGGCGCGGTTCGCGGACCAGCACCTGCCTTATGTCCTCGAGCGAATGGGCGTAATCGTTCTTCAGATAGTAAAGCGTCGCACGCCTATTCCAGGCTTCGACATAATCGGGTCGCAGCTTGACCACGGCATCCAGCAGCTTGAGTGCGACGTCGGCCTTCTGCGCGTCCATGGCCGCCTTGGCGCGCACCATCAACAGCGCCGCGGTATCGCTCGGGGTCTGCATCCACAGCGCCCAGATCCGCGCCTCGACATGCTTGGCGCTGGCCTCGTCGGGCGCAGCCTTCAGCGCGCCGAACAGGAAATCCAGACCGCGCGTCCGATCGGCGCCGACCTTCGGCAGTTTGCTCGGCGCTTCCGGCAGCTTCTTCTGTTGCTTGGGCGGCGGGATGATCCGGGGATCGTTCTGGGCAAACGCCATCACCGGCACGGCTGTCATGACAGCGGCGACAAGGATCGCGATCCGGCAGGTGTGGGGTTGCAGGAATCTCAAAGCCATGGAGCAAGTCTAGACGCACAAAAACGCGCTGCAAAGCAGCACGTCGTCAAAGACCTGTGAAGCGGGACGGAATCGCGGGCGAAAAGCCGACCTCAGCCCTGACGGGCCTTGAAGCGGCGCTGCACCTTGTTGATCACGTAGACCCGGCCCTTGCGGCGGACCAGACGGTTGTTGCGATGGCGACCGCGCAACGATTTCAGCGAGTTACGGACCTTCATGGGACAATCCTGATGCGTTGAAAGGCCGTGATGGAGGCCGAACCTGCGCTACCCGAAAGTGGCAAAATGAGATTTTTCCCGCCAGCGGTCATACCGCCCGGGACGGGGCGGTTTCTAAGCCATCGCAGGGGAGAATGTCAATCAACCCAGCGAAATCCGGCCCACCTGCCTCGGGGGGCCGCTAGTCAGCTGATTCTCCAGCCATTTTTCTCGAGAATCCAGCGTCAATTAGCCTCAGATTTTGGCCCCGGTGCCAGGGCGAACCCGTATAAGAGGAATCGCTCGCTTGCGTCGCCGACGACGCCTCCCCGCAGAATGGAACTAACCTCCTTATGACGACCGCTCCCCGGCCGACCATCAAGACTGCGGTACTGACCCCTGACGCCTCGATTAACCTGCCCCCAAGCGCCAGGCTGCTGCTGCCGGCCGGCGTGCTGCCGTATCAGCTCAACTGGCCCTACATTCTGGGGATCGGCGCCTACCACGCCTTGGCACTGCTGGCGTTGCTACCAGGCTATTTCAGCTGGAGCGGCCTGATCGTCGCGATCGTGGGCACGCATCTGTGCGGGCTGTTTGGCATCAACCTTTGCTACCACCGGCTGCTCACCCATCGCGGCCTGAAATGCCCGAAATGGCTGGAGCACGCGATGGTGGTCATCGCGATGTCCTGCCTGCAGGAAACGCCGGCGCGCTGGGTCGCGATCCACCGCCGGCATCATCAATTCGCCGACCAGCAGCCGGACCCGCACAGCCCGCTGGCAAGTTTCTTCTGGGCCCATATCGGCTGGATCCTGGTGCATCAGCCGGAGCTGTCGCGGCTCGGGATCTACGAACGCTACGCCAAGGACATTTTGCGCGACCGCTTCTATGTCGCGCTCGAACGCCACAACTGGCTGGTCTGGATCAACCTGATCCAGATGCCGCTGTTCTTCGCCGCCGGCTTCGCGATGGCCTGGCTGTTCGGCGCGGCGCCGGCCGATGCGGCCCACACCGGGCTCAGCATTCTGCTGTTCGGCGTCTTCGTGCGCACGGTGCTGGTCTGGCACATCACCTGGGCGGTCAATTCGGTGACGCATGTCTGGGGCTACCGCAACTACGAGACCGACGAGGACAGCCGCAACAACATGATCGTCGGCCTGATCTCGAACGGCGAAGGCTGGCACAACAACCACCACGCCGACCCGCGCTCGGCGCGCCACGGTCACCGCTGGTGGGAGATGGACAATACCTGGCTCACCATTCGCTTTTTGGCGTGGCTCGGATTGGCGACCGACGTGGTGCCGCCGAGCAAGCATCTCGCAAAGCAGCCAGCGGGAAGCAAGCTGACCACGCGCGGCTCGACGGGCGTTCCGGCCGAGTAGACATTCCACTCAACGCGGCTTGTGCTCCCAACAAAAATATCGAAAACAACCCCATGCAAAGAAAGGAACCCCTTGAAAAGAAAGGGGTCGCTGGGATGGATATTTGCCGCGAAAAACACTTTGACACGTCGGGCAAATCACCGGCACGAATATAGCATTCCGCAATTTGAACTGCTCATGGCCATGCCAATCCGCTGTTGGCGCGGTTGCAGGCCAAAGAATTCCGACAATCAAACTAGCGTTCCGACAATCCCGCCGCCATCAGCGCCTGTCTGATCCGATTGCGGGCTTCGATATAAGCGGGGCTGGTATTCTTGGTCGGGATTCCGAGGTTGCTCGCCGTCGTACCGGGCCGCAGGGCGTGCCCCTGGGCTATGGCCGCTTTCGCCTCGTCCGACCGGCCCAGTCGCTGGTACGCCGCGGCCAGCAGAAAGAGCGGACGCCCGGATGCCGGCGTGATGGCGATGGATCGCTCCAGCCAGGGCAACGCTTCTTCGTCGCGGCCCATCATCAGGTAGCTCACACCCGCGCCGAGCAGCCAGGTCCAGCGCGACACCAGCGGCGTATCGAACCGGTCGGCTTGCTTGAAGGTCGCCAGCGCGTCCTCGAACCGGCCAAGCGGAAGTTGCCCGAGGCCCATGTGGTACAACGCCATTCCGTTCCAGGGGTCGAACGCCAATGCCCTGGCGCACACCACCAGGCTTTCGACAAATTCATTGGTCGCGTTGAGGAAGCGGCAATAGGCTTCGAGCACCGGAATAGAGCTGGGCCTGCTTCGCAGCGCGCGCTCCAGCATCGCCTTGGCATTCTTCTCCGCCGCCGCGGCGTCCGCCGGGCTGTACCAGACCATCTGGATGCCGCGCAGTTGCAGCGCGGCGAGCGCGACCTGGATGTCCACATTGTCGGGATGATCGCCGAGCGCTTTTTCCAGCATGCTCTGCGCCGCCGCGAAACGCTCCTTGCTGGTCTGGTTGATCTGGGCGGTGGCCTGCTCGACCACGCCCTTTGCCGCGCCGTCGGCGGGGACCGGTGGGCGCGCCTGCATCAGCTCATTGAGGCGTCCCGCGAGCAGATGGCCAAGGCCCGCCGCGAGCCGCGATTGCTGCAAGGCCAGGTCCGTCTCGCCGATCGCGACCGAAACCGGCGCCGACCAGACCACTTCCTGGGTTGCGGTCCGGGTCAGGCGGGCGCGCAGTTCCCATGTCGGGCCGGTGTTCTGCAATTCGCTGCTCAATATGAAGTCCGCTTGCGCCGCGCGCGCCGAGGCCGTCTGGGGCGAATCGGTGCCCGCTTCCGGCATCACGACGCGGATATTCTCGATCTTCGCCAGTCCGTCAGCGAGGCGGATCCTAACGGCCGCCGCCGTCGGGACGGTGTCGGCTTCGGAGCCGGTGATCGGCATGACGGCGATGGCCGGCGGTCTGGATTTGAAGAGGCCGGGGCCAAACATCGGCGCCGCGATGGCAAAGCCGAACGCGGCGCCGAGCACCGCGACGGCGGCGAGCGCTGCCGGGCCGCGCCGGACAAAGCGAGGCCATCGTGTTTTCGCGAGCTCAGCCTCAGCCGCCGCGTTGGCGACCGGTTCCGCGCTGTCGGCGTCAGCGGCAACCGCGCCGCCGGCGGGTTCGCTCGTCACGGGCTCGCTCGTCACTTGGGCGTCGAGCCTGTAGCCGTGGCCGGGAACCAGCTTGATCAATTGCCGCCGATCGTCACCGAGCGCCGTTCTCAACTCGCGAATGCACTTGAACAGGCTGTCGTCGCCGACATGGACGTTCGGCCAGACCGCCTCCATCAACTCCAGCTTGCTGAGGGCGCGTCCGGCGTTGGCGGTAAACAGCGTCAACATCGCGAAGGTTTGCGGTCGAAGCTTGATGGCTTCGCCGTCGGGCCCGCGCAGCTCGATTCGCGCCCGATCCAGTTCAAAGCCAGCAAAACGGAGCACCGTGCCTCCCCCGGGACGTCTGATGCGGCAGCAAATATCAGAAATGCTCACCAGACCGCAAACACAACGCGAATGTCAGAAAAGGGTCAGAAAAGCACCCGCCCCGCGTCAGGACACAGACACTGCCTGCGAGGCACCCTCGACGACAACAATATTGGGGCCGTTGCGACGGAACTCGCAGCGCGGGACGAGGGGCTATGGTTTTGGGGAACTTCAAAAGGCCAGCGGACACCGTCCGCCGGTTGCGGACCGTCCTGCTGGCGTCGTCGGGGTTGTGCCTGGCATCGGCGTTGCCGGCGGCGGCGCAGGACGCCACGTGGAACTTCGCACCCGGCAGCGGCGACTTCAACACCGGCACCAACTGGGACACCGGCACGGTGCCGACCGGCACGGCGTCCTTCGGCCAGTCCGGCACCACCGCCCTGACGCTCTCCGCGGCCACCACCGTTGGCGGCTGGACCTTCACGACCCTCTCTTCGGCCTACAGCTTCACGACCAGCTACACTCTCCAGTTCACCGGCGCCGGCATCGTCATCAATGGCGGCAGCGCCGCCATCACCAGCAACTTCTTCTTCGTGGAATTCTACAACAGCAGCACGGCCGGCGGCGCCAGCATCACCAACAACTCCGGCGCCGTGTTTTTCAACAACGACAGCATGGCCGGCAGCGCCACCATCACCAACAACTCTAGTGTGTATTTCAAAGACTCCAGCACGGCTGGCAGCGCCAGCATCACCAACAACCATTTCATGCTATTCAGCAACACCAGCACGGCCGGCAATGCCAACATCAACAACACCGACAACATCAACGGCCTAAAGTTCTTCGACTCCAGCACGGCCGGTAGCGCCAGCATCACCAACAGCGGCACCCTGAGTTTCGAAAACAGCAGCACGGCCGGCAGCGCCAGCATCACCAACAGCGGCACCCTGAATTTCACCTTCAGCAGCACGGCCGGCAGCGCCACCATCGCCAACAATGGCAGCATGTATTTCTACGATAACAGCAAGGCCGGCAGCGCCAGCATCACCAATTCCGGAAATTTGTTCTTCAACCACTCCGGCACGGCTGGCAGCGCCAGCATCACCACCAGCAATTTAATGCAGTTCAGCGACGACAGCACGGCCGGCACAGCCAACATCACCAACAGCCATGATATGTTTTTCTACAACAACAGCAACGCCGGCGCTGCCACCATCACCAACAGCGGCGGCCTGAGTTTCAGCGACAGCGCCTCGGCTGCCAGCGCTGGTATCACCAACACCGGCGTCATGCATTTCAACAACTCCAGCACGGCCGGCGCTGCCACTATCACCAGCAGCGGCAACGTGAATTTCAACGACAGCAGCAAGGCCGGCAGCGCCAGCATCACCAGCAACGGCGACGTGAATTTCAACAACACCAGCACCGCCGGCGCTGCCACCATCACCAGCAGCGGCAACCTGTATTTCAACAACAGCAGCTCGGCCGGCAACGCCAAAATCACCAACACCGACACCTTGTTTTTCAACGACTCCAGCACGGCTGGCGGCGCCAGCATCGTCAACAACGTCTCCACCGCTTTCTTCGGCAGCAGCAAGGCCGGCACCGCCAGAATCACCAACAACAACACCGGCGGCATGGGTTTCAACGACAGCAGTTCCGCCGAGAACGCCACCATCACCAATAACGGTCTGTTGACGTTCAGCGCCGATAGCACGGCGGGCAATGCCACCATCACCAACACCAACCAGTTGACGTTCTACTCCAACACCACGGCCGGCAACGCCACCATCACGAACAGCGGCAACGTGCTGTTCGACGGAAACTCGACGGCCGGCAACGCGCAGCTGATCAACACCGCGCCCGGCGCCGTCATCAATTTTTTCACCCCCGGCCCGGCCAGCGACGGCAGGATCAGCGCCGGCTCGCTCGCCGGCAACGGGCGCTTCGACCTCAACGGCGCAGAACTGACGGTTGGCGGCAACAATCTGTCGACCAACGTCACCGGCGTGCTCACCGGCACCGGGATTGCCACCGGGACATCGCTGATCAAGACCGGCACCGGCACGCTGACGCTGTCGGGCACCAACACCTATAGCGGCGCGACAGAAGTGAACGGCGGCACGCTGGCGGTGAACGGCAGCATTGCCGCGTCGAGCGGCGTCACGGTGAACAGCGGCGGCACGCTGGGTGGCACCGGCATCGTCGGGGCGACGACGATCGCCAGCGGCGGCAGGCTTGCGGCCGGCAATTCGATCGGCACGCTCACCGTCAGCGGCAACCTGACCTTCAACGGCGGCGCGACATATGCCGTCGAGGTCTCGCGGAGCGCGGCTGACCGCACCAACGTCACCGGCATCGCGACGCTGACCGGCGCCACCGTGCAGGCCATCGCCGTGCCCGGCAGCTTCAGGGGCCAGACCTACACCATCCTCAATGCCACCGGCGGACTTGGCGGCACGCAGTTCGCCGGCATCACGACAAGCGGCAGCTTCGCGCCCGGCGCGCGCAATCCGCATTTGACCTACGACACGAATAACGTCTTTCTCGTGCTCGACCCCGGCACGATCGTGCTGCCGCAAGGTGCAAGCGCCAACCAGTCAAGCGTGGCGGGCGCCATCAACGCCGCGGTCGAGCGCGGCGCAACCCCGCCGGCCGGCTTCGACGCGCTGCTCAACATGAGCGGCACGCAACTGGGCAATGCGCTCGGCCAGGCATCCGGCCAGCCCGGCGCCTCGACCGCGCAGGCCGGCTTCACCGCCACCGGGCAGTTCATCAATGGTGTGTTCGATGGCGCCTTCGGTGACGGTCCCGGCCAGGGTGGCGCGACAGGCTTCGCACAGGAATACGATAACGCGAATGCCTATGCCGCCAGGCGCAACGTCTCGCGCGAAGCGAAAGAGGCCTACGCCGCCGTGACGCCGCGCGACCGGCGTGCGCCATCGCTCGAGCAGCGCTGGAATGTGTGGGCCTCGGCCTATGGCGGCAACAGCCGCGTCAATGGCGACACGGCCGCGGGCACCAATACCACGACCAGCCGCGTCGTCGGTGCCGTCGCCGGCGCCCTCTATCATTTCACGCCGGACACCCAGGCAGGTTTTGCGCTCGGCGGCGCCGGCTCGAGCTTCGATATCGCCAATGGTTTTGGCGGCGGACGCGCCGACGCCTTCAACGCGGCGGCCTATGCCAAGCATGTTTGGGGCGCGGCTTACGTGGCCGGCTTGCTCGGATATTCCTGGCAGGACACCAGCACCGACCGTACCGTGACGATCGCGGGCATCGATAAACTGCACGCCTCGTTCCAAGCGCAGGCGGTGGCCACGCGTCTCGAAGGCGGCTGGCGTTATGCCACGCCCATGGCCGGCATCACGCCCTACGCGGCGTTGCAGGCCACCACGTTCTATCTACCAAGCTATAGCGAGACCGCGACCTCCGGCAGCAACACCTTCGCGCTCAACTACGACTCCAAGACCGTCACCGCGACGCGCAGCGAGCTCGGTGCGAAATTCGACAAGGCGATGCTGGTGCAGGGCGGCGTCTTCACGCTCAAGGCCAGGGCCGCGTGGGCCCACGACTGGAACACCGACCGCAGCGCCACCTCGACCTTCCAGACGCTGCCCGGTGCCACCTTCACCGTGAACGGCGCACAGCCTTCGGCCAACGCCGCGCTGGCCTCGCTCGGCGCCGAAATGAAATGGCACAATGGCTGGTCGGCCGCCGGCCATTTCGATGGCGAGTTTTCCCGCACCACCGCGGGCTACGCCGCCAAGGGCAGCGTCAAATACGCGTGGTGAAGCAGAGAACCCGGTTATGTCCGCTCATGGCGGACTTCGCAGGCCGCCCGCCCATGCGATTGATGTGTTCGCGCGAGCAAAAATGAAGGCTTCAGCGGGTCGGGCTCCTGACCAGCGCGCACTTGCTCTCGGACAGCGGCCACACCGTCTCCTCGGGCGGAATCGAGCGAACGATCTCGAAATAGTCCCACGAATAGCGGGATTGCTCAGGCTTCTTCACCCGCGCCAGATACATCGTGCGCGTGACGCGGCCATCGTCGCGGATCTGCGCGTTCTCCGAGAAGACGTCCTCGACCGGAATCTTGCGCATCTCGGCGGCGACCTTATCGGCATCGTCGGAGCCGGCCTTGGCGACCGCCTTGAGATAGTGGCGAACCGCGCCGTAGACGCCGGCATGCAGCATCGAGGGCATCATCCCGGTCCGTGCCATGAACGCCTTTGACCAGCTGCGCGTCGCTTCATTCGCGTCCCAGTAGGAGGCGGTGGTGAGATAGGTGCCCTGTGTCGCCTTCAATCCGAGGGCATGGACGTCCTGAAGGAAGAAGATCAGCGCGGCGAGGTTCTGACCGCCCTGCACAAGTCCGAACTCTCCGGCCTGCTTCATCGTGTTGGTGGTGTCATTGCCCGCGTTGGCGATGCCGATGACCTTCGCGCCGGAGGACTGCGCGCGAAGCAGAAAGGAAGAAAAATCCGCCGTGTTGAGCGGATGGCGCAAGGCGCCCACGACCTTGCCGCCGGCGGCTTCGATCACTTTGGTCGCATCGGCCTGGAGCTGGTGCCCGAATGCATAGTCCGAGGCGAGGATAAACCAGGACGTTCCGCCCGCCTTCACGACCGCCGAGGCGGTCCCGTGCGACACCGCGTAGGTGTCGTAGGTCCAGTGGAATCCGTAAGGCGAGCACTGTTCGTTGGTGAGCGCCGTGGTGCCGGCGCCGGAATAAAGCGCGATCCGCTTCTTCTCGCGCGACGCATTCTGCACCGCGAGCGCGACGCCCGAGTTCGGCACGTCGACGATCGCATCGACGCCCTCCACGTCAAACCAGCGTCGCGCGATCGAGAGGCCGATGTCGGCCTTGTGCTGATGGTCCGCCGAGATCACCTGCACGGGCTTGCCGAGCACGGTGCCGCCGATTTCCTCGACCGCCATCTCGGCGGCGGCAACCGACCCCTTGCCGGTGATATCGGCCGTCACGCCGGCAAGATCGGTGAGAACGCCGAGCTTGACGACATCGCCGCTGATCTGGGCCTGTGCCGCGGCCGGCAGCAATGCGGTCAGGAGTGCAACGCCGAGTACCTTCAGCCTCATCTTGGATTTCCTTCCCGTATGCGTTTTCTGGTGGTCTTTTTTTGGTGGTCTTGCGTCAGCAATTGTTGGCGTCGAGCCAGCCGAGAACCATCGCGGCGAGTTCGTCGCTGTTGTCCTCGATCATCATCATGTGACCGTTGCCGCGGATGCCGCGCTCCGGCAGCCATACGAACTCCGCGCCGAGATAGAAGGCGGTCGCCTCGTCCACCTCGCGGGGATGGCGCGCGTCGTGATCGCCGGTCACGATCAGAATCCGATGCCCTTTCAGGCTGGAAGGATCGCTGATCCGCAAGCCGCGTCCGCCGATGTTGAATCGCTCGTTGAGGATGCGCGCGCTCTCCGGGACGATCGAACGGCGGTAGTTCTCGAAGGCTGGGCGCGGAAAGCGCGGCGCGTTGGCCCAATAGGCGGCGGCGAATTCGGCGCCGAACCACACGGGGCTCTCCTCTCCGGAATAGACCGGGCAGCCCGCGCGGGCGTCGTCGCGCAGCTTCAGAATGGCTGTGGGATCGTCGGGCAGGTCTGCGAGCAGGTTCGCGGGCGGTCCCGGCGCGATGGCGACGACGGCCAGCACCAGATCGGGGCGCTGCTCCACCATCCACCACGCCATCGGTCCGCTGGCCGAATGCGCCAGCAGCACCGCGGGCCCGACCCGTTCCAGAAGTCCGAGCAGCGCGCTTGCGACGTCTTGCGTGCCAAGCCTTGCAAAGTCCGGCCCCATCGGCGAGCGGCCGTGGCCCGGCCAGTCAGGCACGAAGACGCTGCGGCCCGCGGCGGCGAAGCATGGCGCCCAGCCCGGCCGCAAGTCCGGCGTCGCCAGATAGCAGGCGCCGGTATGGCCGCCCCCATGCACCATGACGACGGGCGGCTTGCCCGGCACGCGCTGAGCCGGACGGACGTGATCGACATAGATGGGATGGGCTGCAGTTCCCGCGTAGAAGGCAGGCGGCGCATTGTCCCATGACCAAGGCATGAATTCTCGCTGGGCCGGCACGGCGTCCATGCCACCCTCCCTGTCGCTCGCATTGATCTTTCTTGTTGTCCGGCAATGCTAAGGTGGCACCGATTCTGATGCAAGGCGAAAGTCACAGATGAGACTAAAAAAGTCACATATAAGACTATCTAGACCGAAGGCCGCACCGGCCCGCACCGCGCATCGGGGCATGGCCGGCGAGATCGCCGACGTCCTCGGCGGCACCGAGATCAAGATCGCCTACAAGATGGGTTACGTGCTGAACTTCTACCGCGAGCCTTCATTCCGGAAGATCGAAATGGAGTTCGGCCTGACGCGCCCCGAGATCGTCACGCTGATCTTCCTGAATTTTCGCGAGGGCGTGACCGCGAGCGACATCTGCGAGTATTCCGGCCACCTCAAGGCGAATATCAGCCGCGGGATCATCGCGCTCGAGAAGAAAAAACTGTTGCGCCGCGAAGCCGACAGCACCGACAACCGGCGCCAAATCCTGTTCATCACACCGGCCGGCCGCGCGCTCTATGCGCAGTACATACCGGCGTTGCGCGAGCGCGAGCATACGATGCTTGCGTGCCTCACGCAGCCGGAGCGCAAGGCGTTCGAACGCCTGCTCGACAAGCTCGCCGGCCATGTGCCGCTCTGGGCGGCGCTCGGTGAATTGTGAGGTGGCGCGCTGGTGCATCACCCCAGAGCCTTTTCCGTTTCGATTGAATCGGAACGGGGCTCTAGATTCTTGATTTGACGCGTTTTCTCGACGCGAACCGGGATCCACTTCGCCGGAAACGCGGACGCGCAGCCGCGGACCGCCGAACCGATGACGTCCGTTTTTGGGAGCAGAGCGGACCTCGCCAATGCAGGCGTTGACTTCCGCAAATGACCCTGGCTGTGTGAAAACGCCGCTGCTTTGCTATGATTCTCTCGTGATTCTGCGGGGGAAGCTGATGCGGCGCTTCGTTGAGCAGGCGGATCGTGGGCAGTGGACGCTATTGCCCGAATGCCTTGATGATTTCATTG
>NZ_JAFCLR010000007.1:0-95000 GCF_018131065.1 Bradyrhizobium sp. AUGA SZCCT0431
AGTTCCTGAGAGGCCAAAAGCTGATCAGGGTCGACGGTGGCAAGAAAGCCCGTTCACCGGGGAGATCGCGTTATAAGTCGTAAAGCCATTGCGCAGGGAAGGCCGGGTGTTCTCCGCTGCCCTGTATGCTCGTGTGCAGCCTACCAAGTGCAAATCGCACACGAGACCGCGGGTGCAGCGCGCACCCGGTCTTCCCTGCGCCCTCTTACGAGAGGGCGGGAAGTTTCTGGCAAAGCTCGGGCTTATCAGGCCGCGAGAATGCGAAGCAGTGTCGCCTCGGCCCGAATGGGCAATTGCGCATGCAAAGCCGGTATCCCATAGCCGCCGATGCACATGTTGTATGGGGCGATGCCGAAGTTGGATTTGGCTGGAACTTCAATCCCTCTCACAATCAAGATGGAGGTCGGCGCCCGTTCACAATTGCGCCCCAGGCCGGGACGACAAGGGCTAAACGACGTCGTTGACGCCTGATTGCCTGGCCAAGACGAACGCCTGGCCTAGCTGGAACAACCCTACACAAGTTTGCAACGCGCCATCTAGATCGCGCCGTTTGGTTGCGCTATCACTAATCCAACCGGTCAAAAACCCCGGCAAAATTCAGGGAGAATAACGTGAGATTCAAGGGAATTGGTGCAGTTTCACTCGCGGTCGCGGCTGTCGGGCTGTTTTACGCCACAGCGCCTGCGATGGCCCAGCAAAAAACGATTACCGTCTGGTTCGGCAAGGGCTTCTACAAGTCCGAGGACGACGCGCTGCTTGAGGCGATCAAGAAGTTCGAGGCCAAAACCGGCATCAAGGTCGAACTGTCGCAATACGCCATTCAGGACATGATTCCAAAGACGGTGGCGGCGATGGATTCGGGCACCGTGCCTGACGTCGCCTATTCCGACAGCTACGACGTGCAGGCGCAGGGCAAATGGGCCTACGAGGGCAAGCTCGAGGACCTCGGCGACATTCTGCTGCCGATGAAGTCGGCGTTCGCGCCGAACACGCTGGAGACCGCGCTGCTCTACAACGATGTGGCCAAGAAGAAGGGCTATTACGGCTATCCGCTGAAGCAGCAGAGCATGCACGTCCAGATCTGGAGCGACATGCTGGAGCAGGCCGGCTTCAAGCAAAGCGACATTCCGACCAAATGGGAAGATTACTGGTCGTTCTGGTGCGACAAGGTGCAGCCCGCCATCCGCAAGGCCACCGGTCAGCGCATCTATGCCGTCGGCCAGCCGATGGGCGTGGAATCCACCGACTCGTTCCAGTCGTTCTACACCTTCATGGACGCCTACAACGTCAAGCTGGTCGATGACGACGGCAAGCTTCTGGTCGACGATCCCAAGGTGCGCGAAAACCTGATCAAGGCGGTGAAGGACTACACCGACACCTACACCAGGGGCTGCTCGCCGCCCTCCTCCACCACCTGGAAGGATCCGGACAACAACGTCGCGTTCCACAACAAGACCATCGTGATGACGCACAACTTCACGATCTCGATCGCGGCAAAATGGCTCGACGACGCCAACAACCCGGCGCTGACGCCGGAACAGCGGGCGCTCGGCAGGAAGAACTACGACGAGACCATCATCACGGCTTCGTTCCCCAACAAGCCGGACGGCACGCCGATCAAGTACCGCTCCGACGTCAAGACCGGGCTGATGTTCACCTCCGCCAAGAACAAGGCCGAAGGCAAGGAGTTCATCAAGTTCCTGCTGCAGGAGGAAAACCTTCGGCCCTATATCGAAGGCGCGCTCGGCCGCTGGTTCCCGGTGACGACCGCAAGCCAGCAGAGCCCGTTCTGGCAGGCTGACCGGCATCGCAAAGCCGTCTACACTCAGTTCACCGGCGGCACCACGCCGTTCGACTTCACCAAGAACTGGAAGTTCACGATCCTGAACAACGAGAACGTGTGGGCCAAGGCGATGAACCGGGTGGTGAGCGAGAAGGTCCCGGTCGACAAGGCCGTCGACGAACTGATCGCCCGCCTCAAGCAAATCGCGGGTTAAAGAGCAAACGATGCCGGCCGTCGCTACAGCATTTTCCACCACGTCGTCCCGGCGAAGGCCGGGACCCATACGCCGTGTCGCTTGTTGTGGAAGGTGCTGTTCGACGGCCTTTGTTCGACCACGAGGCCCTGTGGTTATGGGTCCCGGCCTTCGCCGGGACGACGGCGTGGCTGCGGCCGGCAGTTTCTAGGATTAGAGCAAGAACAATGGCGATTACGATCTCGGGCGATCAGGCGATGCCAGGCCCGCCGCTGTCGGCCCGGCTGACCACCCCGCAGGTCTGGGGCATCGTGCTGGTGGCGCCCTACCTGCTGGTGTTTCTGGCCTTCGTGGTCTACCCGGTCGGGTACGGGCTGTGGCTGGCGCGTCATCCGGCGAGCTATGTCGCGCTCTATCACGATCCGATCTTCGCGCGCGCCGCGATCAATACGCTGATCTTTCTCCTGGTCGGCATCAACCTCAAAATGATGATCGCGCTGCTCCTGTCCGGCTTCTTCGCCCAGCAGCGCCCCTGGATCAAATGGCTGTCGGTGCTGTTCATCCTGCCCTGGGCAGTGCCTTCGATCCCGACCATTCTCTCCGTACGCTTCATGTTCAACCCCGAATGGGGCGTGGTCAATACGCTGATCTTCAAACTCACCGGCGATGACGGCCCGAACTGGCTCAATGACCCCACCGTGGCGCTTTCCATGGCGATCGGTGTGCACATCTGGAAATCGCTGCCGTTCTGGACGCTGATCCTGATGACCGGGCGGCTCGCGATCTCGCACGATCTTTACGAGGCGGCCGAAGTCGACGGCGCGAGCCGGACGCAGAAGTTCCGCTTCATCACCTGGCCGTCGATGCAGGCGCTGTATCTGACCTGTACCCTGCTCTCGATGATCTGGACGCTGGGCGACTTCAACAGCGTCTATCTGTTGACCGGCGGCGGACCTGCCGATCTCACCCATGTGCTGGCGACCCTCGGGATTCGCTATCTGCGGCTCGATCAGCTCAGCCTAGCGATGGCGTCCATCGTCTGCGCGCTGCCGTTCGTGCTGCCGCTGATCTATTTCATGATGAAACGGTTGTCGCGATGAAACTGCCAACGCCAAAGCTTCCAACCTGGCGCGAAGTCGGCGTCGAAGCCCGCCTCCTGCTGATCGGGATTCCCGTGTTCCTCTGGACCATGATCCCGATCTACCACATGTTCCTGTTCGCGATTTCGCCGAAGGAGGATGCGTTCTCCGGAAAGCTCTGGCCGGCGCATCCGACGCTGAACAATTTCCGCATTGTGTTCCATCAGGAGCATTACTTCCTGCGTGATTTCTGGATCCAGTTCTGGAATTCGATCGTGATCGCATTGGCGGCCGGCGCGCTGACGCTGCTGATCGCAACCGCGGCGGCGTTTGCGATCTCGCGGCTCAAGGTGCCTGGCGGGCGGTGGGTGATGAATCTCGCGCTGTTCACCTATTTCATCCCGGCGGCGTTCCTCGCCGTGCCGATGTACCGGACGATGGGCAATTACGGCCTGCTCAACAATCACTGGTCGCTGATTCTGGCGATGGTGACGATCGCCTCCCCCTACGCGATCTGGGTGCTGAAGCAGGCTTCCGACAAGCTGCCGGTCGAGCTCGACGAAGCCGCTACCATGGACGGCGCGACCATCCCGCAGCTGTTCAGGCTGGTCTATGTGCCGCTGATGATGCCGTCGCTGGTGGCGATCGGAACCTACGCGATCCTGCTCGCCTGGAACGAATATCTCTACGCGTTCCTGCTGCTCTCCAAGGACACCGAGATCACGCTGCCCGTGGCGCTCGGCAATTTCCTTGCCGCGGATGATTCGCCCTGGGAATTGCTGATGACCACCGGCTTCATCTACGCGCTGCCGCCGGCCGCGATCTACTACGCGTTCAAGCGGTATATGGTGGGCGGGCTGACGGCGGGTGCGGTGAAGTCGTGAGGAACGAAATCTAGATTGGCGTCATTGCGAGCGAAGCGAAGCAATCCATTCCTCGGCTGCGGCACTAAGGATTGCTTCGCTCCGCTCGCAATGACGAAAAACTACAGCGGTGCCGCGCTCTCGCCCTGCGAGCTCGATAATTTTGAGGCGAACGACGCAATCACGATCACGACCGCAATCAGCGCGATTACCATGGTGCAGATCGCGTTGATCTGCGGCTTCACCCCGAGCCGCACCTCGGAATAGATCCGGATCGGCAACGTCGCCGAACCCGGTCCCGTCGTAAAACTCGCGATCACGACGTCGTCGAGCGACAGCGTGAACGCCAGCATCCAGCCGGCAACGATCGCCGGGACGATCAGCGGCAGCGTCACGGACAAAAACGCCTTCACCGGATCGCAGCCGAGATCCATCGCGGCTTCCTCGAGGCTGCGGTCGATCGAGGCGAGGCGCGACTGCACCACCACGGTGACGAAGCACATCGTCAGCGTGGTGTGCGCTGTTGTCACGGTCCAGAAGCCGCGCTCGGCGTTGAGCGCGACGAACAGCAGCAGCAGCGACAGGCCCGAAATCACTTCCGGCATCACCAGCGGCGCATAGAGCATGCCTGAGAACAGCGAGCGGCCCTTGAAGCGCTCGCCGCGCGCCAGACCAATCGCGGCCAGCGTGCCGAGCAGGGTTGCGACCGTCGCCGACACCGCGGCGACGCGCAGGCTCATCCAGGCCGCGTCCAGCATGGCGCGGTCGTTGAAGAACTCAGTGTACCAGCGCAGCGACCAGCCGCCCCACACCGTCACCAGCCGCGAGGCGTTGAACGAGTAGATGACGAGAATGACGATCGGCAGATAGAGAAACGCCAGGCCCAGCGCCAGCGAGGTGATGTTGAACGGCGACATCCGGTTCACCTGGCGCGTCATCAGCCCCCTCCCCGCAGCGTGCGGCGCTGCAGCCGGTCATAGAGCAGCAGCGGCGGTATCAACAAAAGCAGCAGCGCGACCGCAGCGGCAGAGGCGACCGGCCAGTCCTTGTTGGTGAAGAATTCGAGCCACAGCGTCTGTCCGATCATCATCGAACCGGAACCGGCCAAGAGATCGGGGATCACGAATTCGCCGACGATCGGGATGAAGCACAGCAGCGCGCCGGCGCCGACGCCGGGCAGCGACAGCGGAAACGTCACCAGCCAGAACGCGCGTCCCGGTGAGGCGCCGAGATCGGACGCCGCTTCGATCAGCGAGAAATCCATTTTGGCGAGCGTGGCGTACAGCGGCAGGATCATGAACGGCAGATAGGAATAGACGATGCCGATATACATCGCGCTGTCGGTCGACAGCCACACCACGGGTGTCGAGACGATATGCAGCGCCAGCAGCACCTTATTGAGCAGACCGTCATGCTGCAGGATGTTGATCCAGGCATAGATCCGGATCAGGAACGAGGTCCAGAACGGCACGATGACCAGCATCATCGCGATTGGTTGCCAGCGCTGCGGCAGCCGCGCCATGCCATAGGCGATGGGGTAGCCGATCAGCAGCAGGATCGCCGTCGAGGTCACCGCGACGAAGATGCTGCGCAAGTACGAGGAGATGTAGAGACTGTCCGAGACCAGCAGTTTGAAATTGTCCAGCGACAGTTCCGCCAACGCCGCCTTGATCGCGGCCCATCCCGCGGTGAGGTCGAACAGCGGCACGTAGGGCGGCTGCGCGATCGCGGTCTGCGACAGGCTTATTTTGAGCACGAATCCGAACGGCACCAGGAAGAACAGCACCATCCACAGATAGGGCGCGATCGCGGCCAGCCGCGCCGGACGGGCGAAGATGCTGCGCGCGCTCATTGTTCCAGCACCATGCAATCGTCAGGCGTGAACCAGGCCACGACGCGCTGGCCCGCGAGATAGGCGTCCATGTCGAGCCGCGCGGTATTGGCCATCGACACGCGCACCACCGCGCCCGACTCCAGCTTGACCTTGTACGCGGTGAGCCCGCCGAGATAGCTGACATCTGTCACCACGCCCTCGAGCCGGTTGATCGCATGTGTATTGGCCGCATCCGACACCGGGGCGCGGCGCGACAGTTTCACCTTCTCGGGGCGGATCGCGACACAGACCGTGGCCTTGGTAACCCGCTGGCGCGGCTCGGTGACCGCAAGCGTGACACCCTCCTTGGTCGTGACCAGCAGCCGGTTATTTTCGCGCCAGCCAACCTCGCCATCGAACAGATTGACGTCGCCGATGAACTCCGCGATCCAGCGCGAATGCGGTGCCTCGTAGAGCTCGCGCGGGCTGGCGACCTGTTCGAGGCGGCCGGCATCCATCACCCCGATCCGGTTGGCGACTGTCATCGCCTCTTCCTGGTCGTGGGTGACGATGATGAAGGTCATGCCGAGCCGGCGCTGCAGGTCCATCAATTCGAGCTGCGTGCTCTCGCGCAGCTTTTTGTCCAGCGCAGCCAGCGGCTCGTCGAGCAACAGCACCTGCGGGCGGCGGGCCAGCGAGCGCGCCAGCGCCACGCGCTGCTTCTGGCCGCCGGAGAGCTGATCGGGCTTGCGCTTCTCCATGCCTTCGAGCTTGACCAGCGCAACCATCTCGGCGACGCGGGTGGCGATCTGGTCGCGCGCCATGCCGGCGCGCTTCAGGCCGAACGCGATATTGTCCCGCACCGACAGATGCGGAAACAGCGCGTAGTTCTGGAACATCATGTTGACCGGGCGCAGATGCGGCGGCACCTGCGCGATGTCCTTGGCCCCAAGCAGGATGCGGCCCTCGTCCGGCGTCTCGAAGCCGGCGAGCATGCGCAGCAGCGTGGTCTTGCCGCAGCCGCTCGGACCCAGCAGCGCAAAAAATTCCCCGGCCCGGATATCGAGCGACAGCCGGTCCACCGCGCGGAAACTGCCGAACGTCTTGCCGACCCCCTCGATGCGCAGCAGCGGCATGTCGGCGGCCGGCTCGAACTGCGGCGCCGGGCTTACAGCCGCTTGAGGCGGCGGCTCCGGCTTCGCGGGGTCTGCGACCCCATCGGCCTTCGGCGTAATTTCCGGCGATTCCTCGGTCATGTCCCCTGCCAGCCCTCGCTGCCGCACGCTAGCGGCGGATCGGCACCGGCTCAACCGCTTCGCGCCGCACAGTCACAATATTATCGCTGTCGCCGGTCATGTCTCTGCTAGGCTTGGCACTCACCGCGCGCATCACGGAACAAGAAAATGAACCGGGACCGATATGATCTGCCGCTGACGACTACCTCTGACCGCGCCGCCGCGCATTATCGCGACGGCATGGACTGCATGTTGTCGGCCTGGCACGGCGCCGAGGACGCCTTCGACCGCGCGATCCGGGAAGATGGTGATTTCGCGCTGGCGCATATCGCGCGCGCCCGCCTGCATCAGCTCAATATGCAGGGGAATGAAGCACGCAACATGGCTGCCCATGCACGGCAACTGGCCGCCGGCGCCGACGCCCGTGAGCGCCAGCATATCGAGGTCATGGCTGCCGTGATCGAGGGCAAGCCGAAAGTGGCCGTCAGCGGCGCGGAAGCGCATCTCGAGGAATATCCCCGCGATGCGCTGGTGCTGTCGATGCTGCTTGGCGCCTTCGGGCTCTACGCGTTTTCAGGCCGCGCCGACCACGACGCCGCCAAGCTTGCGGTATGCGAGCGTGTCGCCAGGCATTACGGCGAGGATTGGTGGTTCCTGAGTTATCTCGGCTGGTCGCATACCGAAGCCGGCAATCTCGCCACCGGCCGTGCCTTGAGCGAACGCGCGATGGGGTTGCGGGCTGAGAACGCCAACGCCGCGCACGGCCTGTCGCACGCGATGTTCGAGCAAGGCGACCTGGCGGCGGGCCGCCAGTTTCTTTCCGCGTGGCTTCCCGCCCACGACCGCAAGAGCTTTCTGCACGGGCATCTGTGGTGGCACATCTCGCTGACCGCGCTCGACGAAGGCGATCTAGAAGGCGCGCTTGCGATCTACGAACGGCAAATCAAGCCGGCCGATCGGCCTTATCCGCCGCTGAATATTTTCACCGACGGCGCCTCGCTATTGTGGCGGTTGTCGCTCGCCGGCAAATCCGGGCTGGAGCCGCATTGGCGCGATGTCGCCGCCTATGGCGAAAAATATTTCCCGCAGGCCGGGGCGCATTTCGCCGACGTGCATCATGCGCTGGCCGCCGCAGCAATCGGCGGCGAGGCGCTGGACACGCGACTGGCGCAGCTGGAGGCCCGTGCCGCCGACGGTAAACTGCCGCCGGGCCGCGCGGCCATCGACATGTGCCGCGGCATGCGGGCCTTCACCGACGGTGATCATGACGGCGCGATCCGCCTGCTTGAACCCGCGATGGCCGAATTGGTGCGGATCGGCGGCAGCCACGCCCAGCGCGAATTGTGGGAGGACACGCTGATCGTGGCGTATTTGCGCGGTGGACACCGCGAGAAGGCCGCCGGGCTGATCTCCACCCGGCTCGAGCGCAGGCCGTCCGCACGTGACGCGGCCTGGTCGCGCGAAGTTCAGGCGCGGCGTTGAACGGCAAACACTTCGATCGCCGCCGTACGGCCGCGCAATTGGGCAGTACCGAGCGGTTCAACCAGGATATTTGAATTGGGCCGGACACGGCTGAGCAGATCGGCGGAGACCAGCAGATTGCGGCCGGCCTCCTTGCAATATTCCTGCAGCCGCGCGGTCACGTTCACGGTGTCGCCGAAATAGGCCAGCTGACGCCGCGAGTTGCCGCATTCGCTGATCACCACGGGACCGGCATGCAGGCCGGCGCGGAAGCCCGGCACCATGCCGAACTCTTCCCGGTAGGAAACCGCTTTTCCCGCGATCGTATCCGTGATCGCAAAGAAGCAGTCGATGCAATTTCCGCCCGACATTTTCTCGTCGAGCGGCCATGTAACGATGACCTCGTCGCCGACATAGGCATGGACTTCGCCGCCATGCGCGACGATGGCCTCATCGATGTCGTAGAAAAAGCGGGTGAGAAGGCTTTGCACGCGCAGTTCGCCCATCGCCTCGGCGAGCGAGGTGGAGCCCGCGAGGTCGAGGAACATCAGCACGCGTTCTTCCCGCACCGGGCTGCGATATCGCCCGAGAGCTACGTTGAAAAGAACCCGGCTGCCGACCAACCGGGTTAGTTCGAAGACCACCCCAACCAACAGCGACGGGAAAAATCCGATCGCAACGATCCAGGGAAATTCGTTAATCAGCCAGTGGGCCTCGATCCACTCTCCGTAAAGCACGATCTGCAAGGCCAGGATTGCCACCGCGATCGCAATCGCCATTGTCGCGGATCGCAACGCCAGATCCGCCAACAACGGCCATCTGGCGACCCACGCGCTCCGGCGCGACGTGAAATAGCGATGCACGCCCCAGCCGGCGAGCGTGACGCCCATCCCGTGAAAGCCGCTGCGGACATAGTTCGGTACCGAGGCTTCGATCGGAAGGTCAAAGAAATAGCGATAGGCCATTCCGAGAAGGAAGCCATTGACGGCAAGGACGATGGTCGGATTTATCGAGCGCCGCATGCCAGCTCCGATGACACCGTCGCCATGAACGCCGCCAGCGCGTCGCGGTCCGCCGCCGGCATGGTCAGGCCGAGCTTGGAGCGCCGCCACAAAATATCGTCCGGGAAGCGCGCCCATTCGTGCTTCATGAGATAGTGCACTTCCGCGCCCGTCAGTTCAGGCCCAAACGCCGGGCCGAGATCGCCGCGATCCCTGGCCTCGCCAAGGATCGCCTTGACGTACGACCCATAGGCGCCGACCAGGCGGCGGGCGTGTTCCTCGCTGAGAAACCGCCAGCGCGCGCGCACCTCATCGACTTCGTTCTCGAAGCGGCTCCAGGCAAAATCGCCGCCGGGCAGCGGCGCCGTCGCAGTCCAGCGCGGCGACATCGGATAAAACGGCGTCAGCCTGGAGACCGCCCTTTCGGCGCGCAGCCGCGAGGTGGTGACGTCGCCGCCGAAGATCGTGATCAGCGGCGCCTTGCGGCGACCGTGGTCGAAGCTCATCGCACCGTCCCACGCTGCCCGGCTGTTCGCGGGGTTCATCACCAGGTTGGCGCCGGAAACCGTCCGCACCACGTCGAACGGCTCGATCCGCTCGCGGAAATACCGGTTGGCGGCATCGCAGAGATAAGCGACGTCATTGGCCGCCATCGCGACAATGGCGGGATCACCCTTAAAGGCATGGCCAACCGTGCCGATCAGGGTGAAATCGCGCTCATAGGGGCTGGCGAAAATCAGCCGGCGGTCGCTGTTCTGGAATACGTAGACGTTGTCGGTGTCGAACAGGCGGCGAACGACGATCTGGCTCATCTGGATCGTGGCAAGCTTGGGTGGCGGCTGGCGCAGCACGGTCTCGGCGACGGTCGCGGTCCAGGCCCCGGTGGCGTTGACCAGCGCCCGCGCGGTCACGACCTGACGATGGCCACGATCGATCGTCACCAGCCGCCAGGTGTCGCCCCGCTCGGCGCGGGTGCAGCGGGCGCCGGTGCGGATCGCGGCGCCCCGTGCCGCGGCATCGACGGCGGTCAGCACGACCAGGCGGGAATCGTCGACGACGCAGTCGGAATATTCGAAGGCCGTTCCGAACGGCCGCTTCAGCGGATTGCCGACCGGATGGTGGGTGACGTCGACGGTGGCGGAGCGCGGCAACGGCGCGCGCGAGGCCAGCCGGTCATACAGCAACAGCCATGACCGCAACTGCCAGGCCGGGCGTTCGTCGGCGTGGGCGGGGATGGCAAAGCGCATCGGGCGCACCAGATGTGGCGCGATCCGGAGCCAAATGTCGCGCTCGGCCAATGCCGCACGGACGCGAAGGAAGCGACGTCGCTCGAGCCCCGCCAGATCGCCATGGACCAGCCGCGGCGAGGCCGAGGAGGCACCCGCACCGAGATCGCCCTGCTCCAGCAGGATCACGCGCAGGCCGCGGCCGGCGGCATCGCGCGCGATGCCAACGCCGTTCAACCCGCCGCCGATGATCGCAAGATCGTAATCCGCCATGCAACGCTTACAGTCGAGAACCGAGGTGCACGACAACATAGCGCTTTCGCGCGAAGTGGATACCGGTTCGCATCGCAATCAAGTAGATTGCGTAGACTTATCTGCGGTAGAAAACGCGTCAAACAAAAGCGTAGAGCCTGCGCGCAGGCTCTAGCCGGTCTTGCGCGTGGACTCGATACCGTTGATGACGTTGCGCCCGACCAGCGCGGCGTATTGCCCGATCGGCAGGGGCTTGCCGATGAAATAGCCCTGCACCGCGTCGCAGCCCTCTTCCGACAGGAAGCCGAGCTGTTCCTGGGTTTCGACGCCCTCGGCGACGATCGACATTTCGAGGCCGTGGCCGAGGTCGATGACGGCGCGCACGATCGCGGCCGATTGCGGATTGCGCCCGAGATGCATGACGAAGGCGCGGTCGATCTTGATCTTGTCGAACGGGAACGCCTGCAGGTAGCTCAGCGAGGAGTAGCCGCTGCCGAAATCGTCCATCGAGATGCGCACGCCGAGCGCCTTGAGCCGCCGGAGCAGCGCCAGGCCGCGATCGAAATCCTCGATCAGCACGCCTTCGGTGATTTCGAGCTCGAGCCGATCGGGAGCCAGCCCGGTTTCGAGCAGGATCGAATGCACCAGACTGACCACATCGCCGTGCATGAACTGCGCCGGCGACAAATTGACCGCGATCTGCATCGGCACCGGCCAGGAGGCCGCCTCCCGGCAGGCCTCGCGCAGGATCCATTCGCCCATTTCGACGATCAGGCCGCTTTCTTCCGCCAGCGGAATGAAATCGCCTGGTGACACGAAGCCGCGTACCGGGTGCATCCAGCGCGCCAGCGCCTCGAAGCCGATCACTTCGCTGGTGGCAACCGTCGGACCCGAAGTGGCCTGCGGCTGGTAGTACAGCGACAATTCGCCGTTCTTGATCGCGACCGAGAGGTCCTGGTGCAGCACGCGGCGGTCGCGGATCTGCTGGTCCATCTCGGGCTCGAAGACGCTGATGGAGCCGCGCGATTTTGCTTTCGCCCGGAACAGCGCCGCCCCGGAATTGGCGAGCAGGGCTGCCGCGTCCGACCCGTTGTGCGGAAATACCGAGATGCCCGTGGTGGCACCGGCCCGAACCGGCTTGCCGTCGATGTGGAACTCCTTCGCCAGCGCGATCGCGACCTGCTCGGCCAGCGCGATGCCCGCGGAGGGCTGTTTGCCGTCGATGATCAACCCGAATTCGTCGCCGCCGAGCCGGGCCACCACGCCGCCGCGGGCGCAGTCCTGCAGGCGCTGGGCGACCTCGGTCAGCACCTTGTCGCCCATCGCGTGACCGAACACGTCGTTCACTTCCTTCAGCCCGTCGAGGTCGATGCAGAGCACCGCGAATTCCTCTTCGGTACCCTCGCAGGCCTCGATCATCTGGGCCAGCGCCTGCAGGAAGGCGGCGCGGTTCGGCAGATCGGTCAGGCCGTCATGATAGGCCATGTGCGCCATCCGCGACTCGGTCTGACGGCGGTCGGTGACGTCCTCATGGGTCTTGATCAGATATTGCGGCTCACCGGCATCATCGAGCACCGTCATCCGGCGGGTCAGGAACAGCCGCAGGCCATCCTTGGTCGAAATCGGGTGTTCCTCGGTCAGAAGGCCGCGCTTCTTGATCGCCGCCTCGTCGCGCGCGATGATCAGCTTGGCTTCGCGCGGATTGAAGATATCGGCAGCCGTCAGTCCGGTGGCGTCCTCGCGGCGGCGGTTGAGGATGGTTTCGGCGCTGCGGTTGGCGAGCAGGTATTTTCCGTCCGAGACGCGCTCGACGATCAGCGAGACCGGAATGTTGTCGACCACGAGTTCGAGGAACTTCTTGGTACTCTCCAGTTCACGCGACAACGAGCGGCGGTCGGTGACGTCGTCGAACAGTGCGATCAGGAATTCGGGCTGGTTGTTCTCATCGCGCGCGATCACGCGGTTGGAGGCGAGGACGCGCTTCTCGGAGCCGCGCTCGACCTCGAACTCACTGCGGTGGTAGCCTTCCGGCGCCTTCAGCGCCGACTGGTCCGCGGTGTCGATAGTGCGTGCGGTCTCGGGTTGGAATATCTCGTCGGCGCGCTTGCCGACGATATGGTCGCGCGAGAAGCGCGAGAAACGCTCGAACGCGCGGTTGGCGAAAATATAGCGGCCGTCCTCGATGTTCTTGGCGGCGACACAGACCGGAACGTTGTCGAGCACCGATTCCAGGAACTGCGTGGTCGACGCAAGCTTGCGCGAAAGCTTGCGCTGCTCCGTGCAATCCTCATGGGTCGCGACCGACCCGCCATTCGGCAGGCGGAAATACTTGACCAGAACCGATTTGCCGTTTGGCAGTTCGGTGATCAGGCCGTCCGCGGTGGCGGCCTGGGCATAGAATTCGTCGACGCTGACATCCAGCGCGCCGCGCTTGCGCCGCTCTTCCAGCAGTTCCGGCCCGGTCATGTTGCGGGGAATGTCCGAGCGGACCAGGCCATAGATTTCGAGATAGCGGTCGTTGCAGTAGATGATGCGCTGACGGACGTCGGTCATCACCACGCCCTGGCTGAGATTGTTCAGGGCTGAGCTGACGAACGCACTGCGCCGGAGTTGCGAACGCTTGACCCGGCGCAGCGCCGACAGCACCCACAGCCCGGCCGCAGCCAGAAACGATACGGCCACGATGCCGCCGATCAGCATCTCCCAGATCATGCTGGGGTCGAGTTCGCCGAAATAGCTCGACGGCGCCAAGCCGCCGGCAACGGGCGGCGCGGCCCATGCCAACCCGCACGACGCAGAGGTGGCGAGCAGACACACGAGGGCCAGCGCCGGAATCGAATCCCTCCCGCCTGCCTGCCAATTCTTGCCAGCCATCATTCACCCGCGGATTTCCCGGTGGAGTGTCTGGCTTGACGGGTTTGGATCGGGTAAACGCCTACCCTTGCAATCGGAAAATGCGACTCAAATTACGGCAATTGCCCTGACATGATTAATGCTTCACTAACAGGATCGGACCTCAGGGCATATGTCGAGGCAATCCAACGGGTTGTTGGGGCATACTTCTGAACGAAACGATAATAAAACAAGCGCGCCGCGGGCGTGATGGCGCGCCAAATTTCCGGACCTGAAGCTTACATGGACAAGGTTGATTGCGTCGTCATCGGAGCGGGAGTGATCGGGCTCGCGATCGCGCGGCGGCTCGCCCAGTACGGCCGCGAAGTCATCGTGCTGGAGGCGGCCGAGGGCATCGGCACCATCACCTCATCGCGCAACAGCGAAGTGATCCACGCCGGTATCTATTACCGCGCCGGCAGCCTGATGGCGCAGATGTGCGTCAGTGGCAAACGGGCGCTCTACGAATATTGCCGCGACCACGGCATCCCGCATCGCAATTGCGGCAAGCTGATCGTCGCGACGACACCTGCGGAAACCGAAAAGCTGCAATCGATCCGCGCCCATGCCGAAGCCAATGGCGTCGACGACATGCAGCTCCTGACCGGCGAAGCGGCGCGGGCGCTGGAGCCGGCGCTGAATTGCGACGCGGCCCTGCTCTCGCCGTCGACCGGCATCATCGACAGCCACGCCTACATGCTGGCGCTGCGCGGCGATGCCGAGGAAGCTGGTGCCGCCTACGCGTTTTACACGCCGCTGCTGCGCGCCCGGGCAAACGCGGGCAGGATTGAAATCGAGACGGGCGGCGAAGCGCCGATGGTTCTGGAATGTAACCTGCTGGTCAACGCGGCGGGATTGGGCGCGCCTTCGGTCGCGCGCAGCATCGAGGGCATGCCGATCGAGCTGATACCGCCGGCGTATCTCGCCAAAGGCAATTATTTCAGCTGCAGCGCGCGGGCGCCGTTTTCACGGCTGATCTATCCGGTGCCGGAGCCCGGCGGGCTTGGCGTCCACCTCACGCTCGACATGGCCGGACAGGCGCGCTTCGGTCCGGACGTGGAATGGGTCGAGAGCATCGACTACGCCGTCGACCCGGCCCGTGCCGACAGGTTCTATCCCGCGATCCGGCGCTATTGGCCGACGCTGCCGGACGGTGCGCTGATGCCGAGCTATTCCGGAATCCGGCCGAAGATCGTGCCACCTGCGGTTGCCACGCAGGATTTCCTGATCCAGGGACCGCGCGCGCACGGCGTCACTGGACTGATCAACCTGTTCGGGATCGAATCGCCGGGACTGACGTCGTCCCTGGCGATCGCTGATCATGTTGGTGAGCTGGCAGAGCAGTAAGCGATAAATGCAAGATAATTTCGCAATACAACCTATACGGATGAGCGCAAAAGCGCCCATCCGGCGGTGAATTACGTTTCGCTATTCTGCTGGAGACCGGTTTAGTGGACCGTATCGCTGGCGGTTTGTTTCAACCGCTCGATCTCGTCCTTGACCATCAACTTGCGGCGCTTCAACTCGACAATGTGCAGATCGTCTGTGGAAAGGTGCACGAGCGCTTCGTGCAATTCGTTTTCGAGGATCTTGTGTTTACGTTCAAGTTCAACAAGATGCGCCTGTAGAGCCATACGAAATCTCCTCGGTGGGTGAAACCTCAGATTCGATCCGGACGAAGGAGTGTACACCAGCCGCCGAATCTGTCGATGGCTATCCAGAATCGGGCCTCTCATTTTTTCGGATTTATCTGTAACCAATCGTGACTATGGAACCGGGTCAGCTTGCGGACCGGGCCCGCAGGGACGATATTTCGCTGGCGGCTTCGCAAGCCGTCTACAACCTCATCGTGCTTTTGCAGTAAGCGTACGCCATGACCGACGAAGATGAGCGCGAGCTCGAAAACGAGCTTGCCCGGCTGCAGCAGGAGCATCGCGATCTCGATGCGGCGATCGACGCGCTGCATCAGTCGCCGGCGCCGGATCTGCTGCGGCTGCAGCGGCTGAAGAAGCGCAAACTGCAATTGCGCGACCGCATCGCCTTCATCGAAGATCAGATCACGCCTGATATCATTGCCTGATCGCAGGCTGATCGCGCGGGCGGCGGATGCTGCGGAGGACAAGCGGCACGAAGATGAACAGCCGCAACCTGGCTGCCGCCGATCGGTTCACCCGGCAGGTGCGAGTTTTTTTCGGAACGGTGGGGCTATAGCCAAGAGACCGCCGGCCTGCGGCAAATCCCTTTTCCCCGACATCCACAAGGCGCCGCGGTTGCGACGAACATTCAGGGTCTCGATCGCGTCGCCGGCAGCCGGTTGAGCACGGGAAAACGAATTTTCGCGCACGCTCTTCGCTTGACTCCAAAAGAACAAAAGAGGAACATGCCTCCCTGCCGCCAGCAAAGGGAGTTCTGTCATGTCCGCACCACCGTCCCTGTCCGACAACAACCGCTACGAGCAAGCCTGCGATCAGGCGATCGCGATGTGCGACGGCAATCTGCGCTCGACCATCAAGGCGCTGATCATGGCCAACGAATATCTGGAAACCGAGCTGGAGGAATTGCAGGCGGCGATATCCGCCGGCTGCGTGCCGACCCAACCCTTGCGCACCAGCAGCACCGCTGCCTGACCAGCGAAACCGGAGCGACGATGATGGCCGATGTCACCTATTACGTTGCATTGCCATTCCTGCAGGACGATGACGGCTCGCCGGTTGCTGGCGCTGCCGAGGAGTGCCAGAGTCCGACCACCGCGCTGCGCCGCGCCGAGATCCTGTCGCGAGCCCCCGGCAGCATCGGCGCAGTCGCGTTCAGCCGCAGCGGCGATCCCATGATCGGCGAATTCGGCGACGCGCAATTGCTGCGGAAGTTCGGCAACGTGCCGGAAGATTTGAGCGGGCTTTGATCGTTTGCGAGCATTCGTAGGGTGGGCAAAGCGAAGCGTGCCCACCATTCAGTGCGATGATCAAAGATGGTGGGCACGGCGCAAGTGCGCGCCTTTGCCCACCCTACGAACTCCGTTCACACCTCATGCCGCCGCTGCGCCTTGCGGACATACATCGCGCTGTCGGCCTCTTCCAGCGCGCGGCCCAATTCCGCGTGAGGACCGAGGATCGCGACGCCGGCGGAGGCGCCCGCAGTAACGGTGCTGCCACCAAACACAAAGGTGAGGCGATCGATCGCCCCCTCCAGCAACGCCGCCTTGGCCCTGGCATCGGTTTCGCTGAGATTCCACAACAGCAGCGCGAACTCGTCGCCGCCGAGCCGGCCGATCACATCCGATGCGCGCACATGGGCCAGCAGCGTCTTCACGATGGCCTTGAGCACCTCGTCGCCGGCGGCATGACCGAAAGCGTCGTTGATCGGCTTCAGGCGATCGACGTCGAGCACGATCAGGGCGCCGCTCGCGTGGTAACGCTTGATGAATGCGATCGCGCGGTGCAATTCGCGCTCAAAACCGCGCCGGTTCGGAATATCCAGCAGGAAGTCGGTATCGGCTGAGGCCTGCAGCTCCTCGATTCGTGCCCGAGCCCGCGCCAATTGCGTCTTGAGCCGGCGGATCGTCGATTTGGGGTCAACGGACGGAGCCGAGGACGGGCTTGCGGACTTGCGGATCCCGCGCGGCGCGGCTTTTCGTCCTGCCGGGGCCGTTTTCGGGCGTTTTGCGGTTCCCGCAGCCGCTGCCCTGGTTTTCTTCTTCATGACCTTCCCTGTGCAGGCATGCGTAAGAAGGCTTGCCCGGATTCACCAAGACAGGATAGTCCATTCCTTATCCCTTGCCATGCCTTGGATGACGCCCGGGCCGCCCCTATAATCGGCCTATGTTTCTGGATTCCCCAATAGAATTGACGAGATGACCGCACCGATCGCCATCATTATGGGAAGCCAGTCGGACTGGGAGACCATGCACCACGCCGCCGACACGCTGGCGGCGCTCGGGGTCGATTGCGAAAAACGCATTGTCTCGGCCCATCGCACCCCCGACCGGCTGTTTGCTTTCGCCAAGGGCGCCAAGGCGGCCGGCTTCAAGATCATTATCGCCGGTGCCGGGGGTGCGGCGCATCTGCCGGGCATGGCGGCGGCGCTGACCGAGCTCCCGGTGTTCGGCGTTCCCGTCGAATCCAAGGCGCTGTCCGGCGTCGATTCGCTCTATTCGATCGTGCAGATGCCCGCGGGCGTCCCCGTGGGCACCCTTGCGATTGGCAAGGCCGGCGCGATCAACGCCGCCCTGCTCGCCGCCAGCGTATTGGCGCTGCACGATCCGGCGCTGGCGACGCGCCTGGCTGCCTGGCGCAAGCAGCAGACCGATGCGGTCAAAGAGCGGCCGGAGGGCTTGGCGTGACGGCTTCCAACAATGTGAAGCTGAAGCCCGGCGACACCATCGGAATTCTCGGCGGCGGGCAACTGGGCCGGATGCTGGCGATGGCCGCGGCGCGCCTCGGCCTCCGCTGCCAGGTGTTTTCGCCGGACCCGGATTCGCCGGCCTTTGACGTGGTGCTGAACGCCACCTGCGCGGAATATGCCGATGTCGAGGCGCTCGAACTGTTCGCCAACGACGTCAACGTCATCACCTATGAATTCGAGAATGTGCCGGCCGCCACCGCCATGGTGCTGGCGGCGCGCCGTCCGGTGCTGCCAGCCCAGAAGATCCTCGAGACCACGCAGGACCGGCTGGTCGAAAAGGATTTTGTGATGCGCCTCGGTATCGGCACCGCCGACTATGCCGACGTGTCGTCGGTGGAAACCCTGCGGGCGGCGATCAAGAAGATCGGCCTGCCCGCCGTGATCAAGACCCGCCGCTTCGGCTATGACGGCAAGGGCCAGGCGATCATCCGCGACGGCGACGATTTCACCCGGGTCTGGGAAGACCTCGGCACCAAATCGGCGATCCTCGAGGCCTTCATTCCGTTCGAACGCGAGATCTCGGTGATCGCTGCGCGCTCGGTCGACGGCCAGGTCGAGAGTTTCGACGTCACCGAAAACGAGCACCGCGATCACATCCTGAAAATCTCGCGCGCGCCGGCGCAGATATCGGATGCGCTGGCGACGCAGGCACGCGGCATCGCCGAGCAGATCGCAACCGCGCTGAACTATGTCGGCGTGCTCGCGGTCGAAATGTTCGTGGTAGCGGAAAATGGCGGGCCGAAAGTGCTGGTCAACGAGATCGCGCCGCGGGTGCATAATTCCGGACACTGGACGCTGGACGGCGCCTCGATCTCGCAGTTCGAGCAGCACATCCGCGCCATCGCCGGCTGGCCGCTCGGCAAACCGGTCCGTCACGGCGAGGTCACCATGACGAACCTGATTGGCGACGACATCCTCGGCTACGAGCAGTGGCTGACGGTTCCCGGCGCCACCGTGCACCTTTACGGCAAGGGCGCGCCGAAGCCGGGCCGCAAGATGGGTCACGTCACCGAAGTGTCGCCGCGCAAGAAATAGCAGCAAGCCCGCATCACGCAGGCTTGCGCCAGGCGGCCTTGCGCTAGGCCGGCTTGCGGCCCTCGACGACGCCGGAGGGCTCCTCGCTGAGCCAGCGATAGATCACCCCGCCCAGCACGCCGCCGATCAGCGGCGCCACCCAGAACAGCCAGAGCTGCGCCAGCGCCCATCCGCCGACGAACAGCGCAGGCCCGGTGCTGCGTGCCGGATTCACCGAGGTGTTGGTGACGGGAATGCTGACGAGGTGGATCATGACAAGCGCCAATCCGATCGCCAGCGGTGCAAAGCCCGCCGGCGCCTTGCCATGGGTCGCGCCCATGATGATGAACAGGAACATCATGGTCATCACCACCTCGGTGATGAAGCAGACAACCATGCTGTACTTGCCGGGCGAATGCGCGTCATAGCCATTCGACGCAAAACCCTTGGTGACGTCGAAACCGGCAGCGCCGCTTGCGATCACATAAAGCAGCGCCGCCGCCGCAACGGCGCCGATTACCTGCGCGATGATGTAAGGCGCGATTTGCCCGGTTGGAAAGCGCCCGCCTGCGGCAAGCCCCACCGTGACGGCCGGATTGAGATGGCAGCCGGATACATGGCCGATCGCATAGGCCATGGTGACGACGCTCAGCCCGAACGCAAAGGACACCCCGACCAGTCCGATACCCACCTGCGGAAAGGCGGCGGCGATGACGGCGCTGCCGCATCCCGCAAATGTCAGCCAGAACGTGCCGATGGCCTCGGCGGCATATTTCTTCGTATCCATGGTTGTCTCCCCAGATTGTTGTTGCCGGCTTGCTCAAAACTCCGGGAACAGCCTCGATCTTGGCACATAACTTCCCAAATCAGGGCCGAACAGCGTCAGATTTGCCGCATTTCATGGCTTAACTTGGTCCGGCTGTTCGCTTCACAGGTGGACATCCCAGGTTTTGTCTGGTAAATGCCCGCGTTCAGGTTAAGGGCTAGGCCTTTTGCCAGCTCTTCGCTTTACCAGAATTCCTATCCGATCAATTGAAAGAGGATGCCGCGTGCAGGTTCTCGTCCGCGATAACAATGTCGATCAAGCCCTCAAGGCGCTGAAGAAGAAGATGCAGCGCGAGGGTATTTTCCGCGAGATGAAACTCCGCGGCCATTACGAAAAGCCCTCCGAGAAGAAGGCCCGTGAAAAGGCCGAAGCCGTGCGCCGCGCGCGCAAGCTGGCTCGCAAGAAGCTGCAGCGCGAAGGCCTGCTGCCGATGAAGCCGAAGCCGGTGTTCGGTGCTGGCCCCGGTGGCGACCGTGGTGGTCCCGGTGGCGGTCGTGGCGGCCCGGGTGCAGGTCCGCGCGGACCGCGCTGAACGACCCAGCAGATTTGAATTGGAAAGCGCGGGCCCCGGCTCGCGCTTTTTTCATTTGGCTTTTTTCTTTGGGTTTTTTGTTTGTCGGTCCGTGGGCTTGACGGGTTCGGTCCGCCGGTTGCGGCTATTTTGACCGATGCATTTTGCGGCGTGCCGGGCTACCTATGCGCCATGAACGCGCGAGCATTCCGCCATATGGCCATCCCGGCCTCCTGTTCGTTTTCTCGTGGCGTGCGCCGTACGGCCGTACTTGTCGCGCTGCTGACGATGCCGCTTGGCGGCTGCTCGTTCGATCTGGGATCGTGGGGTGCGGACAGCCCAAAGCCGCAGCCCGTGGCGCAGAAACCGACCGACAATATCAGCGCGCGTAGCGTCAGAGACTCGCAAGGCTATGCCACCCGCGGCCAGGTGCTCGCCAAGTCCGGCAAGAACGAAGAGGCGCTGGCGGAATTCGATCGCGCCCTCGCACTCGATCCGTACAACGTCCAAGCGCTCTACGGCCGCGGGCTGATCTATCAAGGCGAGAAACAGTACCAGCAGGCGATCGAGGATTTCACCGCCGCCAACGGCCTGACGCCGCAAAAGGTCGAACCGCTGCTCGGCCGCGCAACAAGCTATCTCGCGATCGACAAGGCCAAGGAAGCGGCCGCCGACCTCGACGAGGCGGTGCAGGCCGATCCCAACAGCGCACCGGCGTGGTCAGCCCGCGGGCAGGCCTATGAACGGCTCGGCGACAAGGGCAAGGCGGCTGCTTCCTATGGCCGCGCCATTGCAATCCGCCCCAAGGACGACGCCGCACGCAGCGGCCTGGCCCGCACCGGCGGGTAGCGCGTTTTCCAGCGAAGCATGCCCTCGGACTTGATCCGGGGGTGGATACCGGTTCGCGTCGAGAAAACGCGTAAAATCAAGAATCCAGAGCCCCGTTCCGATTCAATCGGAACGCGGCTCTAGACGCAAAATCGCGAAAACAACCCCATGCAAAGTAGAGACCCGGTCGCGGCGATGCCTGCGTCCGGGGTACGAGAAGACACGATCCTATGGATTATTTCGGCAGGACGGCGTGAAACACCGACTTCGCCGCCGACAGCACGTCCTCGGCCACCGAGGTCTTCTCGCGCACGGACGGCTCCGCCATATCGGCCCGCAAATCGAGCGGACGCGAGACCGGAATTTCGGCCGGCGGCGTCGGACGGCGCGGATCGACAGACGCATTGGCTGCGTAAGGCGGCCTGCCCTGGTCGAAGGTCTCCCCTCCTGAAGGCGTCGAGACCGAGATCGGCGGCGGCAGCGGGCGAAGCGCCGGCGCGGTTGCGACCCGCGGCGTTTCGCTTCGTGGCGTCTCGATCCGCGGGGTCTCGATCCGCGGCGTCTCGACTCGCTGAGCTTCTGGGCTGCGCACCACTTCGGGTGCACGTGGCGAACCATCATTGTTGACCCGCAGACGCTCGATCGCAGCGCGCGCGAGGTCGTTGGCGTCGCGGCGCTCATCCGGCACCGACGCGGTTTCGACCGGCGGCGCGGCGACAGGCGCCGGCGGCGCGGCCGCGACGGCCGGCGCTACGGGCTGCACCGGTGACGGCAGCACGACCCTGATCTTTTCCTTTTCGCGTTCGCGCGGCGCGGCGCGGGTGGCGCGCGGCTCGGCCGGAACGCTCGCGGTCTCGGCCGGCGCGTCGGCGGGCTTCGCGTCAGCCTTTACGTCAGGCTTCACGTCCGCCTTCACATCCGCTTTGGCTTCAACCTTCTCGACCACCGCCGGCCGTTCGGCCGCGGTCTTCTCGAGGAGGGCTTTTTCGGAAATGCCCTTGGCCCTGACGCCCGCCGCCGGCGGGCTACCGGTTTCCGCGGCCTTGGTGTCCTGGGTCTTGGCTGCAGCTTTGGGGTCGGCAGCCGATACGGCGGCGGCGACAGGGGCGTCCGTGCCCGGCCTGGTGACGATGTAATGATTGACGATGTAAGCCCCGATGACGGTCGCTGCCACCGAAGGCAGGATGTCGATCGTGAATTTCGAAATATACTTCTTCAGCATGCCGGCCACTCCCCGCGGCAAGTTTGATGCTGGAACTTCTGGGCATATTGAGGGATCAACTAAGACGGATCGGTGGCAATTGTGCAGTTCCTCATTAGGCCCGCGGGCTGCCCCTGTTCCGGCGCCCCCGGGGCGGTGGCGGTCAGGGCTTTAGCTCGACCTCCAGGAACACGATCTCGGTTGCCGTTTCGTTGAGCACGTCGTGCTCGACGCCCGCTTTGCGGAAATAGGACTTGCCGACGGCAAGCTGCGCCTTCGAGCGTTCGCCGTTCGGCGCCACGATGGTCATTTCGCCCGATGTCACCGGCACGATGACATAATCCATCCCATGGGTGTGGTGGCCGGTGGCGCTGCCCGGCGCCAGCCGCCATTCGGTGACGCGAACTTCCGGTGTGTCGACCTGAACGTCTGACGTGGCGCTGAGCATTTTGGATGAACTCCAGGGAACGACAAGGGAACTACGGCACGAATACCATGAACAGGAATACGGCGAACACCACCATGTGGACCAGCCCGAACAGGATGTTGGTGCGTCCGGTGCCGAAGGTGAGCATGCTGAGGACGAAGGTCAGCACCAGCAGCACCATCTCCTGCGTGTTGAGGCCGAGCACCAATTGCTTGTCGAGCGCGTAAGCGGCGACGGCGACGGCGGGGATCGTCAGCCCGATGGTCGCAAGCGACGAGCCGAGCGCCAGATTGATGCTCTTCTGCAGGTCGTTCTTGCGGGCGGCAGAAATGGCGGCGACGCTTTCCGGCAGCAGGATCAACAACGCCACCAGCACGCCCGCGAAAGCCGGCGGCGCGCCGATGCTGGCAATCGCGATATCGACCACAGCTGAGAATTTCTTGGCCAGCAGCACCACCGCCAGCAGCGACAGCAGCAGCAGCGCGATGCTGATCGCCAGCATCCGGTTCGACAGCAGCGATCCGTCGGCCGCATCGCCCGTGGCATCGTTGATGAAATAATCGCGATGACGGATGGTCTGGGTATAGAGAAACACGCAATAAAGAATGAGTGTGACGACGCTGACAAATCCGAGCTGTGCCGCCGAATAGATCGGGCCTGGCGCCGTCAGTGTGTAGTTGGGCATGATCAGCGTAATAGTCGCCATCACGAACAGCACGCTGAGATAAAGGTTGGCCCCGGAGACCTGGAAATCCTGCTCGCGATAGCGCAGCCCGCCGATGAAGATGCAGAGACCGACCAGGCCGTTGCACACGATCATCACCACCGCGAACACGGTGTCGCGCGCCAGCGCCGGCACCGGTTTTTCACCGAGCATGATGGTCGCGATCAGCGCAACCTCGATGATGGTGACCGCCAGCGTCAGCAGCAGCGTGCCGTAGGGCTCGCCGATCCGTTCCGCGATCATTTCGGCGTGATGCACGGCTGCGAACACCGTACCGAACAGGATCGTCAGCAACAGCGCCGCAAACAGCAATCCGCCGGCCGTCGGCGCGAACGTCAGCCCGAGTGCGGTCGCGATCGCAAAGAGCGCCATCGCCAATGCGGGGAAAATCCACGCCGATTTCGGCATCGGGCCGTGCGCGCTCATGCGATTAGATCCTTGAAATCACTGCGGTCCGACTATGCAGCAAACCATCGCCGCCGTCAGCCTTTTGCGGCGTTGATGAATTGCCGCGCTGCTGCCGTTGCACCATAAGCATCGAGATCGTTGTGGCCGCCGTCAGGGAACCTTACGAACGTCTTGGGCTCGTGCGCCTGCGCAAACAGGCGTTCGCCAAATGCGATCGGGATCGTGGCATCGAGCGCGCCATGCAGGACCAGTAGCGGCGCGTTCACCCGCGCGATGCGCTGCTCGGAATGGAATGGATCCTTCATCGCCCAACGAACGGGGAAGATCGGAAATGCGGCAGCGCCAACGTCGGCAAGCGATGTATAGGGCGCCTCCAGAATGATCTTTCCAACCGGCTGCTCCGCCGCCAGCGCCACCGCGACGCCGGTGCCGAGCGAAAAACCCCAGGCCACGATCTTGTCCGCGCTGTATCGCGCCGTCGTGAAGGCATAGGCCGCGGCCGCATCCTGCAGCAAACCGCGCTCGCTCGGCTGTCCGCTCGAGCCGGCATAGCCGCGGTAGGACATCGCGACGACACCAGCGCCGTCGGCGATCAGCTCGCGAAAGCGGCCAAAGAAGCCGGCGAGGAAATCACCGTTGCCGTGGAAATAGAGAATGACCGGATAGCCGGGCTTGGCGGGAACATGCCAGACGATGATCTTCTCACCGTCCGCCGTGGTCAGAACGTGCTCTTCGGCTTCCGGGAAACCGGCCGCCTGCGGCGTCGTGCGTGTGGCCGTTGGTATCGGAAACAGGAACGAGCGCTGCAAGAAGAACAGCGCGGCAAGCCCGCAGGCATAACCGACCGAAACGACAATCAGCAGCCATTTCAGGACGGTCATGACTTCCCGTGAGCGGAGTTACATCCCCTTGACGATGTTCTCGGTCACCTTCTTGGCGTCGCCGAGCAGCATCATGGTGTTGTCGCGATAGAACAAGGGATTGTCGATGCCGGCATAGCCCGACGCCAGCGAGCGCTTGATGAACATCACGGTGCCGGCCTTCCAGACCTGCAGCACCGGCATGCCGTAGATCGGCGAGGTCTTGTCGTCCTCGGCCGCCGGATTGGTGACGTCGTTGGCGCCGATCACGAAGGCGATGTCAGCCTGCGCGAATTCGGAATTGATGTCCTCGAGTTCAAACACCTCGTCATAGGGCACGTTGGCTTCGGCCAGCAGCACGTTCATGTGCCCGGGCATGCGGCCCGCGACCGGGTGGATGGCGTACTTCACCTCGACGCCTTCCTTCTTCAGCAGATCGCCCATTTCGCGCAGCGCGTGCTGGGCCTGCGCCACCGCCATGCCGTAGCCGGGCACGATGATCACCTTCTGCGCGTTCTTCATGATGAAGGCCGCGTCGTCGGCCGAGCCGAGTTTGGCGGGCTTCTGCTCGCCACCGGCACCGCCGGCCGCCGCGGTCTCGCCGCCGAAGCCGCCTAGAATGACCGAGATGAAGGAACGGTTCATCGCGTGGCACATGATGTAGGACAGGATCGCGCCCGACGAGCCGACCAGCGCGCCGGTGATGATCAGCGCGGAATTGCCGAGCGTGAAGCCGATGCCGGCCGCGGCCCAGCCGGAATAGGAGTTCAGCATCGAGATCACGACCGGCATGTCGGCGCCGCCGATCGGAATGATCATGAGCACGCCGAGCACCAGCGCGATGATCGTGATCAGCCAGAAGTCGAGCGCGCTGCCGGACCGCACCAGACCGAAGATGAAGAACACCAGCGCCAGACCCAGCGCGATGTTGATGATGTGGCGCGCCGGCAGGATGATCGGCGCGCCGCTCATGCGGCCGGACAGCTTCAGGAACGCGATCACGGAGCCGGTGAAGGTCAGCGCACCGATCGCGACGCCGAGCGACATTTCGATCAGGCTCGCGGCGTGAATCTGCCCGGGCTTGCCGATGTCGAACGCTTCGGGCGCGTAGAACGCGCCGGCGGCCACCAGCACCGCGGCCATACCGACCAGCGAGTGGAAGGCGGCGACCAGTTCCGGCATCGAGGTCATCGGCACCCGCCGCGCGATCACGGCACCGATGCCGCCGCCGATGGCGATGCCGAGGATGACAAGCACCCAGGCGATGCCGTCCGTCGGCGGATGACTGGCGAGCGTGGTCGCGACCGCGATCGCCATGCCGACCATGCCGAACAAATTGCCCTGGCGGGACGATGCCGGACTGGACAAGCCGCGCAGCGACAGGATGAACAGCACACCCGCCACGAGATACAATACTGCAGCCAGATTGGCGTTCATCTCAGGTCCCCTATTGTCTTCGCCACCCCGAGGTGCACGCCGCTCACTTTACCTTCTTCTTGTACATCGCCAGCATGCGCTGGGTGACAAGGAAGCCGCCGAAGATATTCACGCAAGCGAAGATCAGCGCGATGAAGCCGAAGCCGCGCGCCCAGCCGCTGCCGCTCGAGATCATGGGAACGCCGACCGCGAGCAGCGCGCCGACCACGATCACCGACGAGATCGCGTTCGTCACCGACATCAGCGGCGTATGCAGCGCGGGGGTCACCGACCAGACCACGAAGTAGCCGACGAAAACGGCAAGGACGAAGATCGACAGCCGGAACACGAAGGGATCGACGGCCTGTGCAATATGATCCATGGCGGCTCTCCTAGGCTGGCTATTTAGGCTGGAAGTTCGGATGGATGACGGCGCCGTCTCTGGTCAGCGCGGTGGCCTTGACCAGTTCGTCTTCCCAATTGACCGCAAGCGCCTTGTTCGGCTTGTCGATCATGGTCTCGATGAAGGAAAACAGGTTGCGGGCGTACAGGCTCGAGGCGGACTGCGCGACACGGCCCGCGACATTGGTGTAGCCGACGATCTTGACGCCATCGGTATCGACGACTTCGCCCGCCCTGGCGCCCTCGACATTGCCGCCGCGCTCAATCGCCAGATCGATCAGGACCGAGCCGGGCTTCATCGACTTGACCATGTCAGCGCTGACAAGCTTCGGCGCCGGGCGGCCCGGGATCAGCGCGGTCGTGATGATGATGTCCTGCTTCTTGATGTGTTCGGCGGTGAGGGCGGCCTGCTTGGCCTGATACTCTTTCGACATTTCCTTGGCATAGCCGCCGGCGGTCTGGGCGTTCTTGAACTCCTCATCCTCGACAGCGAGGAATTTGGCGCCGAGACTTTCGACCTGCTCCTTGGTGGCGGGCCGCACGTCGGTCGCGGTGACGACGGCGCCAAGCCGGCGCGCGGTCGCGATCGCCTGCAGGCCGGCGACGCCGACGCCCATCACGAACACTTTTGCCGCGGGAACCGTGCCCGCTGCGGTCATCATCATCGGGAAAGCGCGGCCGAACGCCTCAGCGGCCTCGATCACCGCGCGGTAGCCGGCAAGGTTGGCCTGCGACGACAACACGTCCATCACCTGCGCGCGGGTAATGCGCGGCATCAATTCCATCGCGAAGGCAGACACGCCGGAGTCGGCGATGGTCTTGAGCGCCGCCTCGTTGCCGTAGGGGTCCATAATGGCGATGACCAGGGCGCCGCGCTTGTATTGGCCGAGTTCAGAGGCCTCCGGCCGCTTCACCTTGATGATGATGTCGGCATCCTTCAGCGCGTCCGCACTGATGGTAGCGCCGGCCGCGGTATATTCGGAATCCGGCAGGCCCGACTTGATGCCTGCTCCCGGCTCCACCACCACTTCGGCGCCAATCGCCTTGAACTTCTTCACGGTGTCGGGGGAAGCAGCCACCCGCGGTTCGGACGGATCGATTTCCTTGGCAACGGCAATCTTCATGGGGCCTCCGGCGGCGCGATGGGCGCGCGCGCAAGCAAACTAGCGTTATTTCCGCTTAGTTGGATACCGGTTTCATGACCGGGCGACGTGCAAATTTTTCTGGTCACCGCCGCCCGGGCGGTGCAGCCGGCGACGCATCAGGTCAGGAAGTAGCCCATCAGGGCGACGATCACGACAACGGCCAAGGTGCCGTATTTGACCAGCATGATGAACCCTTCATAGGTCTGCTCATGGGCCGGATAATCGTTGCCGTCAGCGGTCGTGTAGGCCACTTCGCTATGGTCTGCCATCGGTATCCCCAGTCAATCCACGATCTGGCGTGCAATTACCGCAAAGCCGCCAGCAGGGCAACGGGACAAAGCCTATCGGGTCATTCGGAAGGCCAATTATCCCGGATCCAGCGGGTCAGGCTTTCCTCGCTGACCTCGCCCGCGGCGAGGGACAGGATGATGGCCGCCGCCTCCGCCTCCGGCACGATAAAGTCGATCCCGTTGACGCCGAGGAAGGTATACAGCGCCAGCAGCGAAGTACGCTTGTTGCCGTCCACGAACGGATGATTGCGCGCGATGCCGAAGGCATAGGCTGCCGCCAATTCGGCCAGCTCAGCCTGCTCGTATGACCATCGGTTTTTCGGCCGATCGAGCGCTGATTCCAGCATGCCTTGATCGCGCAAACCGCTGGCGCCGCCATGGATCGTGAGTTGCTCGTCGTGGATCGCGACGATCATCTGACTGGTGAGCCAAAACGGCTCGGTCATTTGGCAAGTTCAGCCAGCGCATTGTGATAGCGCTTCATGCCTCGCCGGGCGACTTCCATCGCCTTCTCAAAATCCGGGTCGTGCGGGGTGAGAATCAGGCCGCCGCCAGGCTGCTCAATTGGAAACAGCTTGTCGCCCTCCTTGAGATTGAGCCGGGCAAGGAGCTCTTTCGGCAGAATTACGCCAACCGAATTGCCGATCTTCCGGATTTGCAGGACGGTATCCGCAGGCTTGTATTCGCTGGGGGCTTCGTTCAGGCCGCGAGGGGTTTTGGTCATGACACCGGCTCCGTTATACAGAATGTATAACATATCTTTGGGGTCCGTTCAACAAATGTATTACGGCACCTGACAACCGATCTACCTAAGCAACCCCAGCGCTCCGCGGGCGGTGCGAGCCCCTAGCCGACCACAAAATCGAACCGCCCGGCGAGCCATCCGGCGTTCTTGGCGGTGCGCACCAGCAACTCCTTGCGGAACAGGCCATCGGAGCGGTTTTGTGCCTCGCCGGGGAAATAGAGCTGGGTGGTCAGCACGCGGCCGCCGCGCGGCTGTACCTTCACATGGATGTGGCGGGTGCGGCCGGGATAAACGCCGGGCACGACGCTGCGCAATCGATAGCGCCCTTCCGCATCGGTGAATTGATGACCGCGCAGCCGGAAGCCGGAATTGTCATACTGGCCCCGGCCGTCGGCCTGCCAGAAATCCAGCAAGGCGCCAGAGACCGGCTTGCAGTCGCGGGAAAGGACAAACCCGACCAGTTCGATCGGCTGCCCCGCCATCCCCTCTTCAAACAGTTCGACCCGCTCCGGCGAGGACGGCTTGAAGTACGGCCCTTCGGTCTGCGCCAGCGTTGCCGCCTCGCTGTCGTGGCAGGCGGGCGTGGGGGGAAGCGGCGCCTGGGCAACACTGCTTTCGATCCCGAACAGCGAACCGGCCACCAGGGCGCCCGCTCCAAGCACTGCGCGTCGTGTCGGCGTGTCGACCATGAGCACTCCACTCCTGACGTCGCCGCCATGATGGGATGCGATGACGGCCGAAGTTTGTCGCCGCGGCGCGTGCGTCAGCCCATCGTTTCCAGTTCGTCGATCATGCCGGCGATGACCGACAGCCCGCCGTCCCAGAACTTGGGATCCTTGGCATCGAGCCCGAACGGCTTCAGCAGTTCGGAATAATGCTTGGTGCCGCCGGCCGCCAGCATCGCAAGGTAGCGCTCGGCAAAGCCGTCGGAGGCGTTCTCGTAGACCGCATAAAGCGAGTTCACCAGGCAATCGCCGAATGCATAGGCGTAGACGTAGAACGGCGAATGGATGAAGTGCGGGATGTACATCCAGAAATTCTCGTAGCCCGGGCGGATGTCGATGGCCGGCCCGAGGCTTTCGCCCTGCACGCTGAGCCAGATCTCGCCGATGCGCTTTGCGGTCAATTCGCCGTTCTTGCGCTCGGTGTGGATGGCGCGCTCGAACGAATAGAACGCGACCTGCCGCACCACGGTGTTGATCATGTCCTCGACCTTGCCGGCGAGCAGCGCCTGACGCTGCTTGGCGTTTTTGGTCTGCCCGAGCAGCCGCTTGAAGGTCAGCATTTCGCCGAACACGCTGGCGGTTTCGGCGAGCGTCAGCGGCGTCGGCGCCATCAGCGCTCCATTTTTGGCCGCCAGCACCTGGTGCACGCCGTGGCCGAGCTCATGCGCCAGCGTCATCACGTCGCGCGGCTTGCCTTGATAGTTCATCAGCACATAGGGATGCGCCGACGGCGTGGTCGGATGCGAGAACGCACCGGGCGCCTTGCCCGGCCGCACCGGCGCGTCGATCCAGCGGTCGGTGAAGAAACGCTCGGCGATATCGGCCATCTCGACCGAGAAGCCGCGATAGGCCGTCAGCACCATGTTGCGGGCCTCGGGCCAGGCGATCGTGCCGGTCGCCGCGAACGGCAGCGGCGCGTTGCGATCCCAATGCGCCAGCTTCTTCTTTTTGAACCAGCCGGCCTTGAGCGCGTAATAACGATGCGACAGCCGCGGATAGGCTGACCTGACCGATCCGACCAGCGCATCGACCACCTCGCGCTCGACGCGGTTGTTGAGATGCCGGGAATCCGCGACATCCGCAAAGCCGCGCCAGCGATCGGAAATCTCCTTGTCCTTGGCGAGCGTGTTGGTGACGAGCGCAAAGGTCCGCTCATTCTCCTTGAAGGTTTTCGCCAGCGCCTGCCCCGCGGCCTTGCGCTTTTCCGGTGCGCGGTCCTGCAGGAAATTGAGCGTCGGCTCGATCGCCAGTTCTTTTCCACCGACCTTGAAGCGCAGGCCGGAGATGGTCTGGTCGAACAGCCGGTTCCAGGCGGCATAGCCGCTCTGGGATTTTTCGTGAAACAACTGCTCGACGCGATCCTCGAGCTGATAGGGCTTGTCCTTGCGCAGATCCTCGATCCACGGGCGATAGTAGGCGAGTTCGGGCGTCAGCAACGCGCGCTCAATCACGGCATCGTCCACGCGGTTGAGTTCGAGCCCGAAGAACAGCAGATGCACCGATGCGGCCGTTAGCCGCTCCGAAACGTCGCCGTAGAATTTCGTGATCGCGGGATCGACGCTGTCGCCGGCGTGGACAAGGCCGGCATAGGAGCCAAGGCGGCCGGCGAGGTCGTCGATCGCCTCGTAGCGCTTGACCGCAGCGGCGAGCCACTGCCCGCCACTATCCTTTGCAACGTTTTCGGCCAGTTTGCCCTTGTAGTCCGTCTCGAACGCGATGCATTCGGCATCCATCTCCTGCAAGTCACGCGCGACTTCGGGGGCGTCGATGCCGGAATAGAGGTCGGCCAGATTCCATTCCGGCAGTTTGCCGGTTTTCGATTTGGCTGCGGTGGCCTTGCTGACGGCAGTTCCCTTGCTGATTGCGGTTTTGCGGGACGTCTTGCTGGCGCGGGATGTCGCAGATTTCGCGTTCATGAACACTTTCAAATTGGCGTGATGATTTTTTTTGACGAGGCGATCAGGCGAACGCTGCCAGCTGCGGCGCCAGCTGCACCAGCAGCTCTTCGCCTTCCGCGATCAGCTCGAGCTTTTCGTAAACCGCGCTCCGAATCGCGCACCACAGCATGATCGCCCGAACCATCAGCCACGACGTGGACGGGACCGCGGCCCTCGCGTGCAGCGCGACGAGATCGAGGTTTCGATGCTCGAACAGCAGCCGGCCCGACCCGTCTTCCAGAACATAGCGCGCCCCGATCCGGGACACACACAGCTCGCAGGCCTGATCCGGAAGCGGGCCCAACAGATAGAACTGGGCATCGCCTCTTTCGGTCGTGCCGGTTTCCCATTCGCGGCCGGTGGATGGCGCGAGCGCAGCCTGCAATGCCGCGCAGATTGTATTGAGTTCCCGTTCGCTCCAGATGCCGGTTTCCTGTGTGCGCTCGAACGCAACCACACTCATTTGCTTTCCGCTCCGAACAGCAGCCGGTGCAATTCCGGCTCGTAGTACAATAATAGATGCCTAGCGAACGCCGCCTGTTCAAGACCCAGCTCGCTGGCCCACGCGCCCATAATTTCAGTTGGAACGCGGCTGAACCCGTTCTCGACCTGTGAGATGAACGTATAATATTTGAGACCGAGCCGCGCGGCGAGATCAGCCTGCGACAATCCGGCATCGGCCCTGCGCAGCTTGAGCCAATCCCCAGCCTGTTTCCGCAATTGCCGGGCTTCCGTGGCGACCTTGCCCGGCAGCTGTCCAGCGAAAACATCTTGATGTTTTGCTCGTTTCATGATTACTAAACTACCTAGATTGAATTCCGGAACAGCCAATGTTCCCTACCACAATCTTGCGGTTTCCCTCAGTTCGCGAATCTTTGGGAGGACAATAATCCATGGCTATCGCAGATCGCAGTCAGATTGTCCGGACCAAGGGCCAGGAAAACACCACCCGCGGCAAGGAGCTGATGGCCGGCATCCTGCTGGTGGCGCTGATCGCGACGCTCGGAATCCGCAACCTCGTGCCTGTTGATGCGCTGACGCCCGCGATTGTCACCATGCTGTTTGCGATCGGCGCGACGACGGCCGGCTTCGCGCTGCTGTGCCGACGCGACCGGTTCCGCACCATGTGGTTCGACCTCGCCGGCAGCCTGACTTTCATCGGCATCGTGCTGTCCGTTCTGATCGAGCCGGACCAGATGATCAGGCTCTTCGCCCTTTCGGACCAACCTGAGTAGCGGGAACAGTTTTTCCGCAGATCGACCTTTTCGTCTTTTTTGACTGTGCACGTCCAAGCCCGGGCCCCTCTGGCAGTTCAAGCGAACTGCGATGTCGGATTGGACTCCTGAACGGAGTGGCCCCGCATGCTGGACTTAATTACCTCGCAACACCTGACAGCGCTTTTCCAGGTCATCATGATCGACCTGGTGCTCGCGGGCGACAATGCGATCGTCATCGGGCTTGCAGCCGCCGGGCTACCCGAGGGTCAGCGCAAGAAAGCGATTGTGATTGGCATTCTGGCCGCCACGGCCCTGCGGATCGGCTTCGCCTCCATTACGGTCCAGCTGCTGCAACTCATAGGACTGTTGCTCGCCGGCGGCATTCTCCTGCTTTGGGTGTGCTGGAAGATGTGGCGCGAATTGCACACGTCGCATCAACCGAAGTTTCAGAGTTTGTCGTCCGCAGCGATCGATACATCACCCGGTGCGGGCCGCCAGAAGACGCTTGGCCAGGCCGTCTGGCAGATCACGCTCGCCGACGTGTCGATGTCGCTCGACAATGTGCTCGCCGTCGCAGGTGCGGCGCGCGAGCATCCAATGATCCTGATATTCGGTCTGACACTTTCCATTGCGCTGATGGGGCTCGCCGCCAACTTCGTCGCGCGCCTCCTGGAAAAGCATCGCTGGATCGCCTATGTCGGCCTCGCGATCATCCTCTATGTGGCTTTCGACATGTGCTATCGCGGCGCTCTGGAGGTGTGGCCACACATCAACGTTTAGCCGCTCCCCACACAGCCGGCCCTCCAACAATTAAGTGTGCGTTAATCGCCATAGGCGAGAGTGCCCCGATTCGATACAGTTAGCGTAACGTGCGGGGTAAACCATGGCTGCTACCATTCTGATTGCTGATGACGACGCGGTGCAGCGCCGTCTGGTAGAAAACATGGTGCAGAAGTGCGGTTATGAGTGCCTCGTCGTCGACAGCGGCGACGCCGCCGTGGCCTTGCTGACCGCCCCCGACGCGCAAGCGATCGATGCCGTCGTTCTCGATCTCGTGATGCCCGGCCTCGACGGGCTCGGCGTGCTCGCAAAAATTCGTGATGCCGGATTGACCGTTCCCGTCATCGTGCAGACCGCCCATGGCGGCATCGACAATGTGGTTTCGGCGATGCGCGCGGGCGCGCAGGATTTCGTCGTCAAGCCGGTCGGCTTCGAACGGCTGCAGGTGTCGCTGCGCAACGCGCTCAACACGCAGGCCTTGAAGGGCGAATTGCAGCGCATCCGTCACAGCCGCGAAGGCCGGCTGACCTTTGCCGATATCATCACCCGCAGCGAAACCATGGCAGGCGTGCTGCGCACCGCGCAGAAGGCCGCCTCATCGGGTATTCCGGTGCTGATCGAAGGCGAGTCCGGCGTCGGCAAGGAATTGTTTGCCCGCGCCATCCACGGCAGCAGCGAGCGCAAGGCCAAGCCGTTCGTGGCCGTCAACTGCGGCGCGATCCCCGACAATCTGGTGGAATCGATCCTGTTCGGTCACGAGAAGGGCGCTTTCACCGGCGCCACCGAACGCCACATGGGCAAGTTCGTCGAAGCTTCCGGCGGGACGCTGTTCCTCGACGAGGTCGGCGAACTGCCGCTTGCAGCCCAGGTAAAGCTGCTTCGCGCATTGCAGGAAGGCACGGTCGAGGCCGTCGGCGGCCGCAAGCCGGTGAAGGTCGATGTCCGCATCATTTCGGCGACCAACCGCAAATTGCTCGACCTCGTGAAGAACGGCGCATTCCGCGAGGACCTGTTCTATCGCCTGCACGTGCTGCCGCTGACCATTCCTCCGCTTCGCTTGCGCCGGGAAGACATCCCGCATCTGTTGCGGCACTTCCTGGCGCGGTTCAGCGCCGAAGAGAACCGCACCATCACCGGCATCAGCGGTGAAGCCATGACGCATCTGGCGCAGCTCGATTGGCCCGGCAATATCCGCCAGCTCGAAAACACCGTGTATCGCGCCGTGGTGCTGAGCGAGAGCGACCAGCTTGGCCTGTCGGACTTCCCGCATGCCGCCGCCCACCATATCGTCCCGGACACGGACACCCAGGCTCTACACGGCGAACCGCTGATCGTGGGTCCGTCGACGGCGCCTGCGATGGTGTCAGGTAATGAGATACCGATTGCGCCGCTGAGCAACACCGGCAGTCTCGCGATGCTGACCTCCGCGGGCGAGGTGCGGCCGCTCGAGGAAATGGAAAATGAGATCATCCGTTTCGCGATTTCGCACTATCGCGGGCAAATGTCGGAAGTGGCGCGCCGGCTGAAGATCGGCCGCTCCACGCTCTATCGCAAACTCGATGAGGCCGCCGCCAACGATCCGGCTGAGGGCGCGCAAGATAACTAATTGGGTAGCATTGACCCCGACGGAGGATTGTGGCGCTCCGGTGGCAAGCGCTATCGGTGTTCTGGAACCTTCGGACCGTGGCTTGCCGGTGACAGACAAATGCCGGGGGGCATGGCAAAACCGCGCCACCCGAATTGCAACTGGTGGTTTGAGGTCAGTTTGTCGTGAGTTGCCCCCCATGGCGCTGGCTGCATGAAAGGGGCGCATGTATCGTCTGCGTTTGAATCGTTGCGTGCAGGCGTACCGACTTAAAGCGATCGAGGCCGGCGCTTTCGCGCAAGCTGTGACGAGCGATACCTGAAGGACTGCTCCATGCCGGGGCGGTTCCGCCCAAGGGGGTGTGACGATGCGTGACTGTTCGACCAACCGTGCTGGATTTGACCGCGTGCTGATCGCTGTCGCGGCAACCTTCCTCGCGGTGTCCGCGACCTCTGCACTGGCCGGTCAGAGCGATACGCCCCGGGCCAGTGCTGCAGAGCTCGCAATCGATGCAGCGGTCCCGCGTCCCGAGCCGGCCAACGTTCCACCGCCGACCATCGGCGATTTCAAGATCGAGAGCACCGCTTCGGTGCCCGATCCGGCCAAAACGACAGCGCCGGCGCCGGGCATGACCGCAACCGTTCCCGATCCGAAGCCGGCGGAAACCGTCACCGCGCCCGCGGCCGACGCCCCCAAGAGCGACACTCCCAAGAGCGACACCGCGACCACGACGCCCGCAACGCCTGCGCCCGCAACGGCTGCGGCGCCTGCCGCGGAGCCGGTGAAGGCCGCGAGCAGTGTCGCGCCGGCCGATCAGCCGGTCGCCGACAAATTGCGCGACATGCTTGCCAGCAAGGCGCTGCGCACGTTCGATCGCAAGGGCGAGCGCGCCGCGGTCGAAAAATTCTACAGCGCCCGCGAATATGCTCCGCAGTGGACGCAGGCGGGCAAACTGACCGCCAGCGCCAAGGGCGTCGTCGCGCGCCTGAAGGATGCTGCTGCCGACGGCCTCAATCCCGCCGACTATCCGGTGCCGGATTTCGCAGCCGCCACCTCGCCCGACCAGCTGGCCGACGCCGAACTGAAGCTGACCGCCAGCATGCTGGACTATGCACGCCAGGCGCAGAGCAGCCGGATGCACTGGTCGCAGCTCTCGTCCGACATTCTCTACCCCGAGCATCCGACCGATCCGGCCGAAGTTCTGGCCAACATCTCGACCGCCAAGGATGCTTCCGCAGCGCTCGAGGGCTACAACCCGCCGATCAAGCTGTACAAGGATTTGAAGGCCAAGCTCGCCGAGCTGCGCGGTCAGGGTGAAGGCCCGGTGGTGCAGATCGCCGAAGGCGCTCCGCTCGCATTCAAGGCCGCCACCAAGAAACAGCCGGAGGTCGCCCCCGAAGATCCGCGTGTGCCGCAACTGCGCGCCAAGCTCGGCGTCACCGAAAATCCCGACGACACCAAGTACGATGCCAAGGTCGCCGCAGCGGTGCGCAAATTCCAGGAAGGCGCCGACCTCAAGCCGACCGGCGTGCTCGACGACAAGACCGTCAAGGCCATCAACAGCCCGAAGCGTGACCGCCAGATCGACACCGTGATCGTCAACATGGAGCGGTTGCGCTGGCTGCCGCGCCAGCTCGGCGTGCCGTCGCTCAACAATGCCTACGTTATCCTCAACGTGCCCGACTTCACGCTCAAGGTGATGCAGGGCGGCGCCCAGGTCTGGACCACCCGCGTGGTGACCGGAAAGCCGGGAAACCACGCCACGCCGATGCTGACCGAGACGATGAAGTTCATCACCGTCAATCCGACCTGGAACGTGCCGCCGTCGATCATCTACAACGAATATTTGCCGGCGCTGCAGCAGGATCCGACCGTGCTGCAACGCATGGGACTGAAGCTCGAACGCAACCGCGACGGCTCGATCCACATCTCGCAGCCGCCGGGTGAGGCCAATGCGCTCGGCCGGATCCGCTTCAACTTCCCGAACAAGTTCCTGGTCTATCAGCATGACACCCCGGACAAGCACCTGTTCGCCAAGGATGAGCGCGCCTTCAGCCATGGCTGCATGCGGGTGCAGAATCCGGATCAGTACGCCTCGACGCTGCTCAACATCGTCATGCCGAACGACAAATACACGCCGGAAAAAATCCGCAGCATGTATGGCCGCAGCGAGATCGACCTGAGATTCCCGACGCCGATCCCGGTCCACATCACCTATCAGACCGCGTTCGTGGATGATTCCGGCAAGCTGCAGCTGCGCAGGGACGTCTACGGCCGCGACGCAAGGATGCTGCCGCTGCTCAAGAATTCCGGGAGCAGGGATCTGGAGAATGTTGTGGCCCATGCCAACCCGAGCTACGTCCGGCCGAGCGGCGCGTCACTGCCCTCCAACGTCGCCTTCAACAACGATTTCGGCAGCTCTGGTCCTTCGTTCTTCGAGCGGCTGTTCGGCGGACCATCGGTCACGCCCCCCGCGCCGGTCGGCCGCCGGCCGCAAGCGCAACCCCAGCAGCAGCGGCGGGTGTTCACCCGTTAATCCCCGGTGTCTTAATCCCCGGGTCCGGGTCTCCTGTCGAAATTTTTAAGTAAAATCAACGATCTCGCCGCTTTGGCGAGATCGTTTACGTTAACCATTATCCATCTCGGTTTTTGCACAGGGCACTTTTTCGCCACAGTCGACGGGTTAGGTTAAGCCTAACTTGGGGACGGGTCGGTAAACTTCGGTTAACCCTCCCGCTTTAATAAAGCGTTCACCCTCTTTCGCCCGGGGTTTGCGGAAGAGATTCATGATCGCTCGTCGACTGGGTGGGCTCATACGTGCTGGCTGGTTTCGCGCGCCAATTCAATTCGCTTCGTCTACCGAAGGCCGGATATCAAATCGGCCTGACTTCCCTGTTGCTCCTTGCCGGAGCCGGGTCGGTGCATGACGCGACCGCGCTGAACGAGACCCGGACGCTTTCTTTCCACCACACCCACTCCAACGAAGACCTCACCGTCACCTTCAAGCGCGACGGGCGCTACGACGAAGAAGGGCTGAAGAAACTCAATCACTTCCTCCGCGACTGGCGCAGCCAGGACCAGACCACGATGGATCGTCACCTCTTCGACATCCTCTGGGAAGTCTACCGCGACGTCGACGGCAAGCAGCCGATCCAGATCATCTCCGCCTACCGCTCCCCCGCCACCAATGCCATGCTCCGCCGCCGCTCGTCCGGCGTGGCCCGCTTCAGCCAGCATACGCTCGGCCACGCGATGGATTTCTTCATCCCGGGCATTCCGCTCGAGCAGATCCGCGCCGCCGGACTTCGCCTGCAGCGCGGTGGTGTCGGCTTCTACCCGACCTCGGGATCGCCGTTCGTTCATCTCGATACCGGCAGCGTCCGCCACTGGCCGCGCATGACCCATGACCAGCTGGCCAGGGTGTTCCCCAACGGTCGTACCGTCCACCTGCCCTCGAATGGTGGTCCGCTGAAGGGTTATGAACTGGCCCGCGCCGACATCGAGAAGCGCGGCAGTGGCGACGACGCCGCAACGGTGGGTAAGAAGCCCAGCCTGTTCGCCTCGCTGTTCAAGGGCGGCAAATCCAGCGACGAGGATGATGAGGGCAGCGCCCCCGTCACCGTCAGGAACGAGAAGCCCGCTCCTTCTGTGGTGGCCTTGGCCGCCGCCCCGAAGGCCGCCGAAGTCGTGCCGACGCCGCGCGCAAAGCCGGTTGCGGCAGCGATCCAACTGGCCTCGGCTGATGCGCAGATCGTTCCGGCGCCCAAATCCAAACCGGAGCCATCCAAACCGGCCGCGCAGGCTTCCGCCGACAAGCCAGCCGAGCCGAAACCGCAGACACCCGCCGACATCATCAACGCCCGCGGCTTCTGGGGCGATGCGCCGACGACGGCCAATCAGCCCACCCCCGTGCAGCTCGCGGCCCTCAGGGCCCGTCAGGCCGTCGGCGCCGCCGATCCCCAGCCGACCGCCAGCGTTACCGAGGCTTTCAACAAGGCGCTGGCCTACGCGCCGGCCGCCTCCTCGCCGGTTGACCGCGCCAACGTGGTTGCCGCCTCCGCGCCGATCCCGCGCACCGTGCGGCCGGCACGCAACGCTGCCGCTGCCGCCACCGAAATCAACACCGTCGTCGCCAAGGGATCGCAGGGCCAGGGCAGCGTGATTTCGACCTCGACGCGGCTTGCCGCCGCCAAGGGCAACGATGTCTGGATGCGGGTCGTGATGCTAGCGCCGAGCGCAAGCAACGCGATGTCGACGACCGTGCTGGGCGATACCGACATGACGCTGATGCGCAGCTATTTCATCAAGCCGCCGTTTGCGATCACGATGGGCTTTTCGGAAGATCCGATGCTGGGGATGACCACCGACCGGTTTACCGGATCGGCGACCGCCAAGCTCACCACGCAGTCTTTCGTCGTGCGCACGGCGTCACTGCGCTAAGCGCGCACAACTTCCATTAGCCTCGAAATCATCCGCGCGAGAGCGCGGGCCCTCAACGCTGTGATCACCGTGTTCGTGCTCGGCTGCGTCAGGCCGGCAAGCCCGCCTTGAGCAGGCCAGCCTCGTGACGCTGGCGGTCAACCGCGTGCTTGTAGTGCTGGGTGGCGAGGTAAACCGCCACCGAGAATGTCGGCTCTGATTTTAGGACCTCGGCCGCGTGCGCAGCGGCCGCAACCGCGTTGCCCATTTGCGCAAACGTGGCTGCGAGGAAGGCATGATGGGTGTAGTCGGGCCGTGTGATCCGCGAAAAGGCCTCGATGGCGTCGGCATACTTCTCGGCGCAGTAGCAGGCGCGCCCGAGGTGGCTCCAGAAGCGCTCCGGGTGGTACGGGTTGAGGCGCATCGCCTTCTTGATCCAGTCGATGCCTTCCTCCGGCCGCCCGAGCCAGGTTAGAAGCTCGCCCTGCTGCACCACGACAAGGTCGTAGTTGGGGTTGAGCGCGAGCCCTCGCTCCTGGTGATACGCGGCCTTGTCATGGTCGTTACGGTTCAGGTTCAGCGCGGCGAGAATCCGGTGCACGTCGCTGTCATTGTCGTCGAGCGCCAGCGTGACCTCCAGCTCCGCGGCCACCTGATCGAAGGTGGCATCGCGATCGGCACACCAGCCATAGACCCACGTCTGGCCCAGGACGCATGCTTTCCAGGCGTGGGCATGCGCATAGTTCGGGTCGAGCGCGAGGGCGCGGTCGAGCAGGCGCTGCGCTTCGGCGTTGTCCTCGCGCGTCGAGCGGTGGTGCCGCACCTTGGCAGCCAGCACGCACTCATAAGCCGCCATGCTCTCGGTCGGCTTGCGTTTTGCGCGGTCGTGCCTGGCGGCCTCGACCCTGCCGGGGAGCGTCGCGACGATCGCATGGGTGATCTCGTCCTGGATGGCGAATATGTCCTCAAGCTCGCGGTCGTAGCGTTCGGCCCAAACGTGCTGGTCGGTTTCTGCATCGATCAGCTGCACGGTGACGCGGACGCGATCGCGCGCCTTGCGCACGCTCCCCTCGAGGACGTAATCGACGCCAAATTCGCGCGCGACCTCGCGCACGTTGACCGCCTTGCCCTTGTGCACGAACGTCGAGTTGCGCGAGATGACGAGCAAATCGCGGAAGCGTGACAGCTCGGTAATGATGTCCTCGGTGAGGCCGTCCGCGAAGAATTCCTGCTCCGGATCGCCGCTCATGTTGGCGAGCGGCAGCACGGCGATCGACGGCTTCTTGGAGGCCGGCGCCGCCACCGCAGCGTCCTTCGCGCCCTCTGGCGCAGCTTCGGCGTCGAGCCGAACCCGGAAGACGCGGATCGGACGGACGATGTTCTTGACGCTCTGCTCGCCGAGATCCTCGAATGCGACGTCATCAAGCCGTTGGCCGACCTGATCGCGCACTGCGCCGGAGACACAGATGCCGCCAGGCTCGGCGAGCATTTCGAGACGCGCCGCCACGTTGACGCCGTCACCAAAGATGTCGTTGTCCTCGACGATTATGTCGCCAAGATTGATGCCGATCCGGAACTGTATCCAGCGTGCCGGCGAGACGTCGGCGTTGCGCCGCGCCATCCGGCGCTGAATCTCGGCAGCACACAGCACGGCGTCGGCGACGCTGCGGAATTCGACCAGCATGCCGTCGCCGGTGGTCTTGATGATGCGGCCATGGTTCTTCGTGATGACCGGATCAATGAGTTCGATCCGGTGGGTCTTGAGACGGGCAAGCGTCCCCGTCTCGTCAACCTCCATGAGCCGGCTATAACCGACCATGTCGGCGGCAAGGACCGCTGCGAGCCTCCGCTCTGGTCCAGGCACGTCCATTTCCAGTTTCCCTTGCGGGCAGCCTAACAGACGCGGGGCCGTGCCCCAAGCTGGTTTGCGCCGGAAATGCCTACTAGAGCGTTTTCCAGCGAAGTGGACGCCGGTTCGCGTCAAGAAAACGCGTCAAACCAAAAATCTAGAGCCCCGTTCCGATTCCATCGGAACGGGGCTCCAGCTGGCGCCTCACAGCATCCCGAGCGCCTGCATGTAGGTTTCCAGAATCGTCTCCTGCTCGGCGCGCTCATTGGCGTCCTGCTTGCGCAGGCGCACGATGGTGCGCAGCGCCTTGACGTCGTAGCCATTGCCCTTGGCTTCAGCATAGACGTCGCGGATATCGTCGGAGATCGTCTTCTTTTCCTCTTCCAGCCGTTCGATGCGCTCGACGATGGCCTTGAGCTGGTCTTTTGCGAATTTCGTCGCGGGTTCTTCCTGGACGGCGGCGGCAGAGGTGGCCATCGGGTACTCCTGAGTGGAACTGAATGGTAGGGCTGAAAGATCAAGCGCCGCACGCTTCACCGCGCGGCGCTTTCTGAGATTGACCCTCAAGAGTGCGGCGCCTTGCGTCAAGGCACCATCGCGCTCATCCACAGCGAGCCCACAGGAAGGTAGGAAGTGGTGCGCCGCTATTCCGCCGAAGCGGAGTGGATTCTTTCCCTCTCCCCTTGTGGGAGAGGGAAAGGCAGCGCGGCGGATAAAGCTCTAATGCCCGCTATGGGTCTTCTTCATCGCTTCCAGCTGCTCGGGACTGGCGGCGCCCTGAAACTTCGACTTCCAGGTCTCATATGGCATGCCGTAGACCGCCTCGCGGCTCTCATCCTTGCTGATCGCCACGCCCTTGCCGTCGGCCGCTTCCTTCATCCAGTTCGACAGGCAGTTGCGGCAGAAGCCGGCCAGGTTCATCAGGTCGATGTTCTGGACGTCGGTCCGGGTGCGCAGGTGCTCGACCAGGCGCCGGAAAACGGCGGCTTCCAGTTCTGTTCTGGTTTTGTCGTCAATTGTCATGGCTTGGTCCCGCAGGGTTGTTCCTGAGCATATTGATATCAGGTGGGAATTGTCACAGATTTTGCCATATCGGCGCGCAAACCAGCGCGGATCGGGTTGAATCCGGACGTCCCGCATCGTGGGAAACGCGCTTGCCGGGCGTTGACAGCTCCCGCCGGGCACGCGAAATCGTCAATGATTTGATATAGCTTCGCCATATGATCGGAACAGATTCTCTGCCTTCACGCCCCTTCCCCGCTCGCCTGACCGCCGGCCTCCTGCCGGCGCTGGCGTTGGCGGTGACGGGCCTGTGGAACAGTTCGGCGGCCGCTGACTTTCGCCTCTGCAACAACACCTCGAGCCGGGTCGGCATCGCGCTCGGCTACAAGGACGCCGAGGGCTGGACCACCGAGGGCTGGTGGAACGTCTCCTCGCGCAGTTGCGAGACGCTGCTGCGCGGAACGCTTGTCGCACGGTTCTATTATATCTACGCGCTCGACTATGACCGCGGCGGCGAATGGTCGGGGCAGGCCTTCATGTGTTCGCGTGACAAGGAATTCACCATCAAGGGTACCGAGAATTGCCTGGCGCGCGGTTTTGACCGCACCGGGTTCTTCGAGGTCGACACCGGCGAACAGAGAGCATGGACCGTGCAATTGACCGAAGCCAATGAACAACCCGCGCAGCAGCGCGTGCCGGGGATTCCGGGAACAGTCGGTCCCGGCGGTGTGCCGGGCCTGTCGCCGGGCGGACCGCCCCAAGGCGGATCCGGAGGCGGATCCGGGCAGCCGCCCGCTTCGGCGCCCAAGCAATGAGGCGTCTCCGTCGGATCAAGATCCTCGCCACCCTCGGCCCGGCATCGTCGGACAGCGCGATGATTCGCAAGCTGTTCGAGGCCGGCGCCGATGTGTTCCGCATCAATATGAGCCACACCTCGCACGACAAGATGCGCGAACTGGTCGCGACCATTCGCAATGTCGAGTCTAGCTACGGCCGGCCGATCGGCATTCTGGTCGATCTGCAAGGACCGAAGCTGCGTCTTGGCTCGTTCAATGAAGGCGCCACCCAGCTCAAGAACGGCCAGAGCTTTGTTCTGGATTCCGACAAGGCACCTGGCGACAACGGCCGCGTCCAGCTTCCGCATCCGGAAATCCTGGCGGCGCTGCGGCCGGGTCACGCATTGCTGCTCGACGACGGCAAGGTGCGGCTGATCGCCGAGGAAACCTCGCCCGATCGCGCGGTGACGCGGGTGGTGATCGGCGGCAAGATGTCGGACCGCAAGGGCGTCAGCCTGCCCGACACCGACCTGCCGGTCTCGGCGATGACGCCGAAGGATCGCGCCGATCTCGAAGCGGCGGTGACGACCGGGATCGACTGGGTCGCGCTTTCCTTTGTGCAGCGCGCCGAGGACGTCAATGAGGCCAAGCGGCTGATCCGCGGCCGTGCCGCCGTGATGGCCAAGATCGAAAAGCCGCAGGCGATCGACCGGCTCGGCGAGATCCTCGAGGTCTCCGACGCGCTGATGGTGGCGCGCGGCGATCTTGGCGTCGAACTGCCGCTAGAGCGGGTGCCCAGTCTTCAAAAGCAAATGACGCGCATGGCGCGCCGCGCCGGCAAGCCGGTGGTGATCGCAACGCAAATGCTGGAATCGATGATCCAGGCGCCGGTGCCGACGCGCGCCGAAGTCTCCGACGTCGCGACCGCGGTCTATGAGGGCGCCGACGCCATCATGCTGTCGGCGGAATCCGCTGCCGGCAAATTCCCGGTCGAGGCGGTCTCGACCATGAACCGCATCGGCGAGGAAGTGGAGCGCGATCCGACCTATCGCTCGGTGCTGACGGCGCAGCGGCCCGAGCCGGAGCAGACCGTCGGCGACGCCATCGCGGATGCCGCGCGGCAGATCGCCGAGACGCTGGAATTGTCCGCGATCATCTGCTGGACCAGTTCGGGCTCGACCGCGATCCGCGTGGCGCGTGAACGGCCGAAGCCGCCGGTGGTGGCGATCACGCCGAACCTGGTGACGGGGCGCAAATTGTCCGTCGTGTGGGGCGTACATTGCGTGGTCGCGGAAGACGCCCACGACCAGGACGACATGGTCGATCGCGCCGGCTCGATTGCGTTCCGCGACGGCTTCGCCAAGGCGGGCCAGCGCGTGATCATCGTCGCCGGGGTGCCGCTCGGCATCGCCGGCACCACCAACATGGTGCGCATCGCCTATGTCGGACCGGAAGGCAAAGCGGATAAGTGACGGCGTGCCGTCATTCCGGAGAAAGTAGGGTGGGCAAAGGCGCTCTTGCGCCGTGCCCACCATCTATCCCCGCGCAATTAGCCTGAATGGTGGGCACGCTTCGCTTTGCCCACCCTACCGCTACGGCACAACTAAGCCAGCGTCGCATCCAGCGTGATCTTGGTGTTCAGCAGTTTCGACACCGGGCAGCCGGCCTTCGCCTTGCCCGCCAGTTCCTGGAATTTCGCGTTGTCCGCGCCGGGAATTTTCGCCGCTAGCGTTAGATGAACGGACGTGATGGCAAAGCCGTCGCCTTGTTTCTCAAGCGTCACGTCGGCCTTGGTTTCCATCTGCTCGGCGGTGAGCTTGGCTTCACCGAGGATCAGCGACAGCGCCATGGTGAAGCAGGCGGCGTGCGCGGCGCCGATCAATTCTTCTGGGTTCGAGCCCGGCTTGCCCTCGAAGCGGCTGGCGAAACCGTAGGGATATTCGTTCAGCGCGCCGCTCTTGGTCGAGATCGCGCCCTTGCCGTCCTTGATGCCGCCCTGCCACTTGGCTGAGCCTGATGTCGTCGTCATGGAATGCTCCTTCACCGGTGAATGACCGATCACGCGCAATCTGGCTGATGGTTGCGTCAGAGCGATGTCAATTGCCGGTGATCTCCGCGCAAACGCATTCCGCGTTTGTCGCGAGCGATCATGCCCTACGCACCCACCAGCGCCTTGGCCGGCAGTACCGCCTGCACCACGAGGCCGCGGGCGCGGGCGTCCATGACGCCGACCGCGCGCAACGCCAATAGCGTCACGGTCTGCACGGCGTCGCGCAGTTTTGCGGAATCGTCCATATTGTCAGGGGCCAGCGGGCCGACCAGTGCCTCGTGCAATGCGCCGAGCAGCGCGGTGGCGGCGAGCGCGGTATCCTGCGCCGGCAGATGTCCGGCGCGCACGGCCGCCTCGATCCTTGCGGCGATCTCGCCGGAGATTTCGCGGCGGCTGGCGAGCCGCGAAGCTGACACATCGACATCGACCGGCTCCGCGAGAATCCCCCAGGCGAGCTTGCGCTGCGACAGCACATGGACGGCAACTGTCGTGACCGCCGCGGCCAGTGCCGAGGAAGGTCCGGGCGCCGCCTCCGCCGCGCGGCGGATCGCGGCCAGTTCGTCGCGCGAAACTTCGGCGATCAATTCGGAAATCAGTTCCGCCTTGGACGGGAAATAGCGGTAGACGGTTCCGGCCGCGACATTGGCGCGGACCGCCACGGGGGCGATCTGCACGGCCGCCATGCCGCCGTCCGCCGCAGCGTCCCGCGCCGCCGCCAGAATGGCGCTGCGCCGCGCCGCCAGCCGTTTCACCACTTGCTGGGTTCGCCGATAGACCATGGCGCGCTTCCCCATCCCCGGCGCGTCCGCACCCGGGAGGGGGTTGCAAGATCGCGCTGCGTCTTCAATGTTTTGAACGATTGTCCCCAATCGCTTTGAAGAACTGAACAACTATTCAGGCCGGAAGACAAGAAGCAAATGTGACGGTCTGGGGCACAAATGGCCGCTGAACGCAGCGTCCAATTGGTGGGCCGATAACCATAGCCGTTTCCCGAATATTAAGCCTTCCCGCGCCACTGTGCCCTACAACCTCGCAGGGTGCGGCATGGTCAATTCGAACGCTTTCACGGCCTGGCGGCTGTTTCAGCTGAACTGGATTCCGATTGCCGCCATGGGCGCCGTGGTGCTGCTCGGGGGCGCGCTCTGCGGTTTCACAATGAAACCGCTCGCACTGGCCGTTACCCTGGGAATCGTCGCAGCATTGGCGCTGATCGCCTACCTCTATGCCTTCGCCAAGGGCGATCAGGCGGATCCCAAGCTGATCTTTCCGCTGGGGGCGATTTCCCAGCTGCTGTTGATCGCGACGATCATGGGGCCGCTGACCTACGTCGCTGCTGTGACCAATTGGCCGCTGCAGGACCGCGCCTTGCTCGCGATCGATCGCGCCATGGGCATGGATCCGGAAATGATCGCGCGATACGTCAACGACCGTGACTGGCTGGGCGCTTTGCTGGTGCGCAGCTACACGCTGATCAAGATCATCCTGCTCGCGATCCCGCTGGTCCTCGCCCTGACATCGCGTTTTGTGCGGCTGCAGGTGTTCGTGCTTGCGTTCAGCCTGACGCTGATCATGACGCTCTTGATTTCGACGTTTACGCCGGCGATCGGAACCTATTACGGCCTCAACATCGACCCTGCGCAATTCTCGTCCCTGGATGCCTCGATGTATCAGGCGCAGCTGCGCGACATGCTGGCGCTGCGCGATGGCTCGCTGCGGCATCTCGAATTGCTCAAGATCACCGGCATCGTATCCTTCCCGAGCTTCCACGCGGCTTCCGCCGTGCTCTACATCTGGGCGCTTTGGCCGGTGCGCTATGTCGGAGGGGCTGCGGTCGTCCTCAATATCCTGATGATGGCTTCGACGCCCGTGATCGGCGCCCACTACATGATCGACGTGTTCGGCGGTGTCGCGCTGGCCGTGATCGGCATCTGCCTTGCCAAATATCTCGTGAACATCGTGGCGCCCTCGTCGGCGAAGGCACAGGCTGCGCCGCAGGTAGCCCTGGTGCCGGCATTGGATTAACCCGCCATCGTCGTGCTTTGCGATGGTAAATTCTGACTAAAACGCTTATCCGCCCGGTTAACGGCTTCTTCGCCAAACATCGTCATTGTCAGCCGCGTGAGCCCGCAATTCACCGAAATGTATCGCGGCCGTGGTCAGGTAGCGGAAATTCCTGAGGCACGCCGTGCCTGTCACACCAACGCAAGAAGCCGGCCCAAAATCCGATGTCCATTTCCTTCGCCAATCCGATTGTTAATGGCGCCAGTGTCCGCAGCCTCGGGCGCGTGTTGATTCCGCTGTTGACCGGGCTCGTCGCCTATCTGATCTTCCTGTCGCTCGGGGAAATCCTGCTGCGGGATTCCGACACGCTCTGGCAGATCAGGATCGGGCAGTGGATCGTCGAGCATGGCGCCGTGCCCTACACCGACGTTCATACCTTCACCCGGTTTGGCGAACCCTGGATGTCGAGCTCCTGGCTGTCCCAGGTGCTCTATGCCGTTTCCTATGAATCGTTGGGCTGGGCCGGCCCGGTCATCCTGACCTCGCTCGCGATCGGGGCGACGGTTGCGATCTTCATGTACCTGTTTGCCGACTATCTCGACCCCACCCGCGCGATCCTGCTGGTCACGCTTGCGGTGCTGGAGTCGGCGACCCACTTCCTGGCACGCCCCCACATGCTGGCGTTCCCATTCATGGTCGCGTTCCTCGGCGGGCTGCTGGCGGCCGCGGATCGCCGGAGCGCGCCGTCATGGTGGCTGCTGCCGGTGCTTGCGCTTTGGGCCAATCTGCACGGCGGTTTTGTTCTCGGACTGGCACTGATAGGACCGATTGGCCTGGAAGCGCTTTGGACCTGCGAGCGCCAGGACCGCGTCAAACTGGCGATGCGATGGGCGCTGTTCGGCATTGCTGCAGTCGTTGCCTGCTGCTGCACGCCCTATGGCTGGAACACGCTGCTCGGCGCGGCGAAGATTCTCAGCCTCGGCAAGCTGCTGTCCATGATCTGGGAATGGATGCCGGCCAATTTCTCCACCTGGAGCTTTTTCGAATTCACGCTGCTCGGCCTGATCGGTCTCGGCTTCTATCGAGGCCTCTCATTGTCGGTGCCGCGAATCATCCTGCTGCTCGGCCTGCTCTGGATGGCGCTGTCGCATTCCCGGAACATCGAAATCTTCGCCTTCATCGCGCCACTGGTCGTGGCCAAGCCGTTTGCCGAGCAGTTGGGAACGCTGCGCACGGCGATGGTGCCGGTTCGGGAAGGGCAGTCGCGGGCGCCTGTCGTGATGCTTGCCGCGCTCGCGGTGGCGGTGGCCGGATGGGCATCGACGCAAGTGTTCATCGCGCACCACCCGTTCTCGTTCCTGCCGTCCCAGACGCCGGTCGCAGCGGTGGACGTCCTGCAGAAGCGGCAGGTTCAGCGCATCTTCAGCACGTCGCCGTTTGGCGGCTATCTGCTGTCTCGCGACATCAAGGCCTTCATCGACGGCCGCGCCGAACTCTACGGCGAACAGTTCGTCCTTGACTATTTCGACGCGGTCACCGCCAAGGACGTCTACATACTGCTCGCCACGCTCGACAAGTATCAGATCGACGCCACCTTGCTGGGGCCGGATTTGCCGGCCACCAAGGTGCTGGATCATATCGCGGGGTGGAAGCGGGTGTATGCGGACGACGTCGCCGTGATCCACGTCCGCGACGATCAGCGCAAGGCCGCTCCATCTTCCGCGCCGGGCTCGTCGAACTGACGCCCGGCTCTCATTCCCAGGTCAGAGCGCCACCGTTCTGATATTCGATGACGCGGGTCTCGAAGAAGTTCTTCTCCTTCTTCAGGTCCATCGCTTCCGACATCCACGGGAATGGATTTTCGGTTTCATCGAACACCCGCGCCAGCCCAAGCTGCGCGCAGCGGCGGTTGGCGATGAAGTGCATGTAGGTCTCGCACAAAGCCGCGTTCAGCCCGAGAAAGCCGCGCGGCATGGTGTCCCGGCCATAGGCGGCTTCGAGCTCCGCCGCAGTGCGCACCATGTCACGAACCTCGTCCTGGAACGCCGTGGTCCACAGATGCGGATTCTCGATCTTGATCTGGTTGATGACGTCGATGCCGAAATTCAGATGGATGGATTCGTCGCGCAGGATGTACTGGTACTGCTCGGCAATCCCGACCATCTTGTTGCGGCGGCCGAGCGATAGGATCTGCGCAAAGCCCGTGTAGAACCACATGCCCTCGAAGATCACATAGAAGGCCACGAGATCGCGCAGGAACGCCTGGTCGGCTTCCGGCGTGCCGGTCTTGAAGTCGGGATCGTCGAGATGCTGGGTGTGCTTCAGCGCCCAGGCGGCCTTGTCGGTGATCGACGGCACCTCGCGGTACATGTTGAACAGCTCGCCTTCGTCCAGGCCCAGGCTCTCCACGATGTACTGGAAGGTGTGGGTATGCACCGCTTCCTCGAAGGATTGCCGCAGCAGATATTGCCGGCATTCCGGATTGGTCAGATGGCGGTAGATCGCCAGCACGATGTTGTTGGCGACCAGACTCTCGGACGCCGCGAAGAAGCCGAGATTGCGCTTGATGGCGCGGCGCTCGTCCTCGGTGAGGCCGTCGCGCGACTTCCATAGCGCGATGTCGGCCTGCATCGAGACTTCGGTCGGCATCCAGTGATTGTTGCAGCCGGCGAGATATTTCTCCCACGCCCATTTGTATTTCAGCGGCAGCAATTGATTGACGTCGGCACGGCAATTGATCATCCGCTTGTCGTCGACCGACACACGGCCACCGCGGCGGTCGATGGTTCCGAGCCCGGTTTGATCGGCCTCGGCAGGAGGTGATGCCGCAAAGGGCGGCGGCGCGTGACGAACGGGCGCGGAAGGTTCGGACCAGTCGAGCATTGGGTTTATTTCCTTATGTTTCTTGCTGCTTACTGGCAGGCTTCGCATTCGGGATTATCGATGGAGCACGCCACCGCACCGGTTAAGTCCGGCGCGGTGGCGGCCTGCGGGACGATGATTGGGGCTGGAGCCATCATCGTCACGGAGGCGACACTGTTGAGCTTGCCGTCGGTGCCCTTGAGCGTGGACTTCTCGACATGCGTCGCGCTGCGCGAGCGTAAGTAATAGGTGGTCTTCAAGCCGCGGGTCCACGCCAGGCGATAGAGCGCGTCGAGCTTCTTGCCGGACGGGTTGGCGATATAGAGGTTGAGCGACTGCGACTGGTCGATCCATTTCTGGCGCCGCGCCGCCGCCTCGATCAGCCAGGCGCTGTCGATCTCGAACGAGGTGGCATAGAGCGCCTTGAGATCATCAGGGATGCGGTCGATCGAGCCGACGCTGCCGTCGAAATATTTGAGGTCGTTGACCATCACCTCGTCCCACAACCCGCGCGCCTTGAGGTCGCGCACCAGAAACTCGTTCACGACGGTGAAGTCGCCGGACATGTTGGATTTGACATAGAGGTTCTGGTAGGCGGGCTCGATCGACTGCGCGACGCCGCAGATGTTGGAAATCGTCGCCGTCGGCGCGATCGCCATCACGTTGGAATTGCGCATGCCGGTCGATCTGACCCGTTCGCGCAAGCTGCCCCAATCGAGCGTCATGGAGCGGTCCATCGCGACGCCGCCGCGCGCTTCCGCCAATAGCTCGATCGAATCGATCGGCAGGATGCCCTGGCTCCACAGCGATCCGTCGAACGAGGGATAGCGACCGCGCTCAGCGGCGAGATCGACCGAAGCCGAGATCGCGTAATAGGAAATCGCCTCCATGCTGGTGTCGGCGAACGTCACGGCCGCATCGGACGCCACCGCGATGCGCATTGCCTGCAGCGCGTCCTGGAATCCCATCAACCCGAGACCGACCGGACGGTGCCTCAGGTTGGAACGTCGCGCTTCCGGAATCGTGTAGAAATTGATGTCGATGACGTTGTCGAGCATCCGCATAGCGATCGTCACGCTCTTCTTCAGCCGCGCCTCGTTCAGGCGACCGCCCTGGATGTGATTGAGCAGGTTGATCGAGCCGAGATTGCAAACCGCGGTCTCGTCGTCGGAGGTGTTGAGCGTGATTTCCGTGCAGAGATTGGAGGAATGGATGACGCCGGCATGGCGCTGCGGCGAACGGAGATTGCAGGGATCCTTGAACGTGATCCAGGGATGCCCGGTCTCGAACAGCATGGTCAGCATCTTGCGCCAGAGGTCAGTGGCGCGGACCTGCTTGAAGACGCGGATTTCACCGCGCGCCGCCTTGGCTTCATAGGCGGCATAGCGTTCGGCGAATTTTGTGCCGTAGAGGTCGTGCAGGTCGGGCGTCTCGTCAGGCGAGAACAAGGTCCATTCGCCGTCGGTTTCGACGCGCTGCATGAACAGGTCAGGCACCCAGTTCGCGGTGTTCATGTCGTGGGTACGGCGGCGGTCGTCGCCGGTGTTCTTGCGCAGATCGAGGAATTCCTCGATGTCGATATGCCAGGTCTCGAGATAAGCGCAGACCGCGCCCTTGCGCTTGCCGCCCTGGTTGACCGCAATGGCCGTGTCGTTGGCGACTTTCAGGAACGGCACCACGCCCTGGCTTTCGCCATTGGTGCCCTTGATGTGGGCCCCAAGGCCGCGCACGCGGGTCCAGTCATTGCCGAGCCCGCCGGAATATTTCGCCAGCAGCGCGTTGTCCTTGACCGATTTGAAGATGCCGTCGAGATCATCCGCGATCGTGGTGAGGAAGCACGACGACAATTGCGGCCGCAGCGTTCCGGAATTGAACAGCGTCGGCGTCGATGCCATGAAATCGAACGACGACAGTAAATCATAGAATTCGATCGCGCGGGCCTCGCGATCGATCTCGCGGGTCGCAAGTCCCATCGCGACGCGCATGAAGAATGCCTGCGGCAGCTCGATGCGGTTGCCGCCTTCATGCAGGAAATAGCGGTCGTACAGCGTCTGCAGGCCGAGGAACTGAAACGCCAGATCGCGTTCCGGCTTCAGCGCCGCGGCGATTTTCTTCAGGTCGAAACGCGCCAGATCCGGATCCAGCAGTTCGGCCTTGATGCCGGTCTTGATATAGGCCGGGAAATATTCGCCGTAGCGGCCGGCCATATCGGCCTGCGAGGCGTTGGTCGGCACCCCCTGCACGTAGGACAGCACTTCGGTGCGCAGCTTGTCGAGCAGCAGCCGCGCGCTCACGTAAGCGTAATTGGGCTCCTGCTCCACCAGCGTCCGCGCAGCCATCACGGAAGCGAGCGCCAGTTCGCCCTGGCTGATGCCGTCGTAGATATTGCGCTGGGTTTCCGCGATGACAGGCGCGGCGTCGACGCCGTCAACACCGGCGCAGGCCTCGCCCACGATCAGCGCGAGCCGCGCGGTATCGAGCGGCACTTTGGTGCCGTTCGCCAGCGTCACATGTAGCACAGGTCCTGCCGCAGGGTGGGCCGATTTGGCGGCCTCCTGCTCGGCGCGCTGCCTGGTGCGCTCGTCGCGGTACAGCACATAGGCGCGCGCCACCTTGTGGTGCTCGCTGCGCATCAGCGCCAGTTCGACCTGGTCCTGCACGTCTTCGATGTGAAAGGTGCGGCCTTCGCTCATCCGGCGTGACAGCGCGCCGACGACCTCAGCGGTCAACTGCTCCACCACCTCGTGCACCCGGCGCGAGGCCGCCGCGGTGTGGCCCTCGACGGCGAGGAACGCCTTGGTCATCGCGACCGAGATCTTGCTGGCATCGAATTTCGAAACCGTGCCGTTGCGGCGAATCACCTGCATCGGAAGTTCGGCGTCCGGCGCGGCGAGCGTTTCGGGACGCAACTGGAACAAGGGAGCGGTTTTGGTTTCGAGAGAAATGAGACCGGAAGATTCGGACATCGGCAGACCCCGTGGTGTTGTTGAGGCCGGATGTCTTTGGGGACGCTGCATCGAATGCGCGACGGCAAACGCCGGCATGGATCTGCAAGCGACCGCCGGGACACCCCGCCCGTGGACGTTTTTTCGGTGTCGCGGCAGGTCTCCTGGCTCGCAGGTCGTCGTTGTTCCCTTGTCTTCCCAATGCGAAGCCGCATCAGTGACGTGAAAAAGCGGGAGCAACTCACTGCTTACAGTTGCGGGGGCAGCGCCGGAATCTCGCGAACTACCGCGATTCACCGGCTTCCCTCTTAGCCACCAAATCTTGCGACGGGGTGGACCGTGACGTCTACATGTCGTGTTATTCGGCGGCCGGTGTCAATGGGCACGGATGGCGATAGCCAGAAAATTTGGCAAGTTCCTCCGCAGCTGTGAACAACGATGGCGGCTGTGCACCCGCACCGGTCGAGTTGACGGGCGCGCCGAGTTGCAAGTAAGTGGACGTGTCGTGGTTCTTCGGGATGGTTTTCCCGAAGCTAAGAGGGAAGCCGGTGTGAAGCCGGAGCTGCCCCCGCAACTGTAAGCGGCGAGCCGCTGTCCAACAAAGTCACTGAGACCCGCAAAGGTTTTGGGAAGACCGGACAGCAGCATTGACCCGCGAGCCAGGAGACCTGCCTCGACAACATAAACGTCCTCGGGCGGGGTGTCCCGGTGGTGCGGTTGCGATTCCGCGCGCCCTATCGTCCGGAATCCAGACGTGTCACTTCGGCCTTTGCCCCCAACTTTTGGGGTTAAGCCATGACTTCTTTCAAAGCGACTGCTTCTACAAATTCTACCTCCTCACTTCCCGTCGCTTCGCTCGGCACGCCGCGCATCGGTCCGCGCCGCGAGCTGAAATTCGCGCTGGAGAGTTTCTGGTCGGGTACGACCGACGAGAAAGCCCTGATCGAGACCGGCATCGGGCTGCGCGCGGCCAATTGGGCGCGCCAGAAGAAGCTTGGTGTCAGCATCATCCCGTCCAACGACTTCTCGTTCTACGACCAGGTGCTCGACACCTGCGTGATGGTCGGCGCGATTCCGAAAAGCTACGGCTGGAACGGCGGCACGGTTCCGCTCGCCACCTACTTCGCGATGGCGCGCGGCGCCCAAGGCGCGGCGCATGATGCCGACTGCGGCCACGCCCACCACGACACGGCCCACGGCGTGCCGGCGCTGGAAATGACAAAATGGTTCGACACCAATTACCACTACATGGTGCCGGAACTGGAGAAGGATCAAACCTTCACGCTCGCCTCGCGAAAGCCGATCGAGGAGTACCTGGAAGCCAAAGCGCTCGGCTACCAGACCCGCCCGGTGCTGGTCGGCCCCGTGACGTTCCTCAAACTCGCCAAGTGCAAGGATGCGGGATTCAACACGCTGTCGCTGCTCGACCGGTTGCTGCCGGTTTATATCGAGGTGCTGAGCGAACTCGCGAAGGCCGGCGCGGAATGGGTGCAGATCGACGAGCCGTGTCTGGTCCTCGACCTCGACATCATCGCGCAGCAGGCGCTGCATTATGCCTATGCGGAAATCGCCAAGGCGGTGCCTGGGCTCAAGATCATGCTGGCCACGTACTTTGGCGGGCTCGGCGCCAACCGCGACACCGCGATGGCCCTGCCTGTCGCTGGCCTGCATCTCGACCTCGTGCGCGCCCCGGAGCAACTCGACGATCTCGCCGGTCTTCCAAAGGACCGCGTGCTGTCGCTCGGCATCATCGACGGCCGCAATATCTGGCGCGCCGATCTGAGCCGGCTGCTCGACCGGCTGGAACCTGTGGTCACCAGGCTCGGCGGCGACCGCGTGCAGCTCGCGCCATCCTGCTCGCTGCTGCACGTCCCGATCGACCTTGCGCTGGAAACCAGCCTCGATCCCGATGTGAAGAGCTGGCTGGCATTTTCGGTGCAGAAGATCGAGGAACTGGCGGCGCTCGGAACGGCATTGGCGCGCGGCCGCGTCCACGCCGACGCCATCCTGAAGGCCTCCGATGAAGCCGCAGCCGCGCGCAAAGCTTCGCCGCGGATCCACGATGCCAAGGTGGCGACGCGTGCCGCCGGCATCGATAGCGCGATGCGCCGCCGCCTCAACGCGTTTACCGATCGCGCCGGCGTGCAGCACAGCCGCTTCAACCTGCCGGCCTTCCCGACCACAACCATCGGCTCGTTCCCGCAGACCGCGGATGTCCGAAACGCCCGCGCCGCGCATGCCAAGGGCGAGCTGACCGACGACGCCTATAAACTCTATCTGCAGAACCAGACCGCGCGCGCGGTGCGCTGGCAGGAGAATATCGGGCTTGATGTGCTGGTTCATGGCGAGTTCGAGCGCAACGACATGGTGCAGTATTTCGGCGAACAGCTCGAAGGTTTCGCCTTCACCGGGCATGGCTGGGTGCAGTCCTACGGATCGCGCTACGTCCGCCCGCCGGTGCTGTTCGGCGACGTGTCCCGCCCGAAACCGATGACGGTCGAGTGGTGGCAGTATGCGCAGTCGCTGACCAAGCGGCCGATGAAGGCGATGCTGACCGGGCCGGTGACCATTCTGAACTGGTCGTTCGTCCGCGACGATATTCCGCGCAGCGAAGCCTGCCGCCAGGTCGCGCTGGCGATCCGTGACGAGGTCGCCGACCTGGAGGCCGCCGGTGCCGGGATGATCCAGATCGACGAAGCGGCGCTGCGGGAGGGCCTGCCGCTGCGCCGGTCGGAGTGGAAGACCTATCTCGACTGGGCGGTGGACGCCTTCCGCATCTGTTCGTCGGGCGTGCGCGACGACACCCAGATCCACACCCACATGTGCTACTCGGAGTTCAACGACATCATCGATGCGATCGGTGCGATGGACGCCGACGTGATCTCGATCGAGACCTCGCGCTCGAAGATGGAACTGCTCGACGCTTTCAGGAACTACCGCTATCCGAACGAAATCGGCCCCGGCGTCTACGACATCCATTCGCCGCGGGTGCCTGAAACCGCTGAGATGACCGACCTGCTCAAGCTGGCGCGGCTGCGGCTCTCCGACGCCCAGCTCTGGATCAATCCGGATTGCGGATTGAAAACCCGGAAATGGGAAGAGGTGCGGCCCGCTCTGGTCAACATGGTCGCCGCCGCCCGCGAATTGCGGGCGCTCGCTTAAACGCCCGCCCCGTCTCTCAACCCGGCATCATTGAAAGGATACGCCATGCGCTTCTGGATCGAATGCACGAGGTGCGAGACGGGGCAGGCCGCCCACATCAATATCGCGCTGGTCGGCAGCATGTGGCGCGACGGCGAGCGCACCGTGCTCGCCTTCGTCGGCGGCGACGGCCAGCGCATCGAGGTCACCGAGACGCCGGAACAGATCATGGCGCTGCATCTCGGACCGCTGGCAAAGGCGTAACGACGCGATGACGGTGAGGCCTGATAATGCCTGGTCGGAAGCCTCTGTCGATCTTCGCAAGGTCGGCGCGAACCCGGATCACTGGTATCCGGTCGCATGGTCGCACGAGGTGAAGTCCGGCCAGACTTTCGCGGCGCGGTTCGCGGGCGAACCGATCGTGCTGGTGCGCCCGAGGGAGGGCGCGATCTTCGCGCTTGAGGACCGCTGCGCGCACCGCCAGGTGCCGCTGTCCAAGGGAACGGTCGATGGCTGCACCCTGCGCTGTGTCTATCATGGCTGGCGTTACGATGCGTCGGGCGACTGTGTCGACGTGCCCTATCTCGGCAAGGGCAAGCGGCCGAACGGCGTCCGCCGTTATCCCTGCTTCGAACGCGACGGGTTGATCTTCGTGTGGCCCGGCACGGCGTCTGCCGCCGCTCCCTTGCCGCAGATCGGCGCAGCCGCTGATACCGCCTACAAGACCCGGCGGTTCGGCAAGCTCGTCGCCTGTCACTACACTTTCATGCATGAGAATTTGATGGACATGAACCATCAGTTCCTGCACCGGCGCACCACCGGAAAAGTCGTGCCGCGCTATCTCGGCAGCCGCGCCGGCGAACGCTGGATGGAGGTCGATTACAGCTTTGCCCGGCCTGGCGAGAAGCCGCCCCTTGGCGAGGCCGTCATCGTCGGCCGCCTGCGCGGCCGTGCCGGCACGGCGCGCGACCTGATGACGGTGCGCACCGAATATCCCTACCAGACCCTGCAGATGTGGACGAAGGGCGACGCACCGGTTCTCAACGTATGGCTCGGCTACACACCCATCGATGCGGCGCAGCGCCGTAACCGGACCTTCGTCGTGCTGTCGGTGCGCAAGCCCAGAATTCCCGGCATCCTCGGTCTCGGCTGGCCGGTGCTGGCCTGGTTCACCAACCGGGTCTTTTCGGAGGATTGCGAGATCGTGGAGTTGGAACAGGCCGCCCACGACGCGCAAGGCGCGGACTGGAACAGGGAAGTGTTTCCGCCGATCCACGCGCTGCGAAAACTGTTGCGGGAGTGCGGGGAGCCAGGCAGTAGCCCGGATGGAGCGCAGCGAAATCCGGGACGCACGTGACGTCGCGGCATGCCCCGGATTTCGCTTCGCTCCATCCGGGCTACAGCCCGCGTTGATCCTCATGGCGCAGGGCCGGGACGCCACCATAAAAAAACGCGGCGTCGCCGCCGCGTTTTCTATTTCAGATGCAAACCGACTTAGGCTTGCGGTTGCGGCTCCAGGCCGGGATCCGGATCGGGGCGCGGGCGCGACTTGCCGGCGGGCGGCACAGCCGAGGCCCGCGGCGTGGTCGGCTCAAGCACCGACTCGCGGTTCGGCTTCTTGCCATTGAGCAGGTCGATGATCTCGTCGCCGGACAGCGTCTCGAATTCGAGCAGGCCCTTGGCAAGCGCTTCGAGGTCGGCGCGCTTTTCAGTGAGAATGCGCGTCGCTTCGTTGTAACCGTCTTCGACGAAACGCCGGATCTCGGTGTCGATCTTCTGAACCGTGGCTTCCGATGCGTTCTGGGTGCGCGACACCGACATGCCGAGGAAAACCTCGTCCTGGTTCTCGCCATAGGACACGGTGCCGAGCGCCTCGGACAGGCCCCAGCGCGTCACCATCATGCGCGCCAGGCGCGTGGCCTGCTCGATGTCGGACGACGCACCCGAGGTGACCTTTTCGCGGCCGAAGATCAGCTCTTCGGCAACCCGGCCGCCCATCATGATCGCGAGCCGCGACGTCATCTGCTCGAGCGACATCGACAGCTTGTCGCGCTCCGGCAGTTGCATCACCATGCCGAGCGCGCGGCCGCGCGGGATGATCGTGGCCTTGTGGATCGGATCGGTGGCGACGACGTTGAGGCCGACGATGGCGTGACCGCCTTCGTGATAGGCCGTCAGCAATTTCTCTTCCTCGGTCATGACGAGCGACTTGCGCTCGGCGCCCATCATCACCTTGTCTTTTGCTTCCTCGAACTCGGCCTGGGTCACCATGCGCTTGTTGCGGCGCGCGGCGGTCAGGGCGGCTTCGTTGACGAGGTTCATCAGGTCGGCGCCGGAGAAGCCCGGCGTGCCGCGCGCGATGGTCTTGAGGTTGATATCCGGTGCCAGCGGCACCTTGCGGACGTGGACCTTGAGGATCTGCTCGCGGCCGACGACATCCGGGTTCGGCACCACGACCTGGCGGTCGAAACGGCCCGGGCGCAGCAGCGCGGGATCGAGCACGTCGGGCCGGTTGGTCGCCGCGATCAGGATCACGCCTTCATTGGCCTCGAAGCCGTCCATCTCGACCAGCAACTGGTTGAGGGTCTGTTCGCGCTCGTCATTACCGCCGCCGAGACCGGCGCCACGATGGCGGCCGACCGCGTCGATTTCGTCGATGAAAATGATGCAGGGCGCGTTCTTCTTGGCCTGTTCGAACATGTCGCGGACGCGGCTGGCGCCGACGCCGACGAACATTTCAACGAAGTCGGAGCCCGAGATCGTGAAGAACGGCACATTGGCCTCGCCCGCGACCGCGCGCGCGATCAGGGTTTTGCCGGTGCCGGGAGGGCCGACCAGGAGCACGCCGCGCGGAATCCGTCCGCCGAGGCGCTGGAATTTGCCGGGGTCGCGCAGGAATTCGACGATCTCCTGCAAATCCTGCTTGGCTTCGTCGACGCCCGCGACGTCCTCGAAGGTGACGCGGCCATGCGCCTCGGTCAGCATCTTGGCGCGCGACTTGCCGAAGCCCATCGCCTTGCCGGCGCCGCCCTGCATCTGGCGCGACAGGAAGATCCACACGCCGATCAGCGCGATAAAGGGCAGCCAGGAGACCAGCAGCGACACGAACCACGGCACATTGTCGCCGGGCGGCTTCGCGCTGACGTTCACCTTGGCATCAACCAGGCGCTTGACCAGCGACGGATCGTTCGGCGAGTAGGTCTGGAAGCTGGAGCCGTTGGTGAAGGTGCCGTGGATTTCCGGCCCCTGGATCACGACGTCGCGGACGGTGTTCTTTTCGACCTCGCTCACGAACTGCGAAAACGTGATGTCCTGCGAGGACGCGCGCTGCCCCGGATTCTGGAAAAGCGTGAAGAGTGCCAACAGCAACAAAACAATGATGACCCAGAGGGCGAAATTGCGCAGATTGGCGTTCATCGATCTTCCTTCGTGGCCGCGCGGATCGCGGCCTTATGTCCTTGGGCAGTAAACCCTGGGTCGTCAGGTGAGAAACCCCCGGAGCACTGCTTACAATCTAGGTGGCGCCTGGGTCGATGCCAAGGGAACCACGCAGGACTATTTAACGCATCCTAGCGCGATTCCCGGTCAAATAATGGCGTAAAAATCAGCGTTTTTCGGGGTGGTTAAGACTCCCCGCCGGTTTATGACGGGATATCGAGGTTTGGGCTTGCCTCTCATTCCGGCCTGCGACGACGCGGGGGAGCCGGCTCGACGTGAATTCGACCTCCAATCAGGCTGATTGCGGCGCCCGCGAGGGTCTGCTTCAACTTCGGCTGGCCTTCCGATACCGCCCGGTCCAGCACCGTCAGCAGGGCCTCGACCTTGCCGAGTTCCGCAGGCCCCTCGTGACCGACGCGGTCGATGGCCCGCATCAGCAGCCGAAGCCGGATTTCCTCAGGCAGACCCGCAAAGGCTGACCCATCGAAGCCAAAACGCGCGGCGTCATTGCGATCCCTCAGCGCCAGATAGCGCTCGGCGCCATCGACCAGCACTTCCAGCGCGGCATTGGCCCGCGCCAGCCGCGACGCCAGCCGCGCCAGATTTCTGGCGTCGCCGCCCTCTTCCGCCAGCGCCGGCATCAGCGCCCGCAAACGAGGCCGCGTGTAATTGACGTCGCGGTTGGTCGGATCATCGGCGAAGGCGATCTTGGCCTTGTTCAATGTCGCGATCAGTTGCGATTTCGGGACATCCAGCAACGGCCGCGCCAGCCACACGCCGTCACGTTCCGATTGCCGCGCCATCGCCGCCAGACCGGCGATGCCGCTGCCACGCAGCATCCGCATCAACAATGTCTCGGCCTGGTCGTCGCGGGTATGCGCGGTGAGGATATGGGTCGCGCCAGCAGCGCGTGCTGCCTGCGCCAGCAGGCGATAGCGCGCCGCCCGCGCCGCGGCCGGCACGCCCGTATTCGGCTTGGCGCCATGCCAGCGTAGCGTGCGATGCGGCAGATCGAGATGCCTGGCGAGCTTTTTGACGTCACGCGCCTCGCGCGCGGCTTCATGCCGCAAGCCATGATCGACGGTCACCGCGATCAATCGCGGCCCGCGCTTCAGGGCATGGCGCCAGCGCGCGGCGAGCCACATCAGGGCGATGGAATCAGGTCCGCCGGAAACGGCGAGCACGATCGCGGGCACAGCCTTCCAGTCGGCGAACAGAAGTTTCGCCTGGCTCGCCGTGATCGGGGAATGGTCGTCCTCTGCCATGGGCCGACCATAGCGTTTTCGGGCGAAGCCTGTCCCGCACTTGATGCGGGTTCAGGCCGAACGAGCGAAAGCTCAGCACTTCACCCGCTTCTGCTCGCGGTCCACGGCGGCCTTCACGCCGGCCGAGGCGCGCGGATATTTCCGCGTCACTTCGCCGAGCGCGGCGCAGGCCGCTTCCTTCTCCTTCAGCGCCGCCAGCGACTGGCCGAGCCGCAGCAGCGAGTCCGGCGCCTTTGCGGACTTGTCGAACTTGGTGGTCACGCCGAGAAAGGCTTCCGCAGCGTCACGGTATTGCTGACGCTGGAAGTAGCTTTCGCCAAGCCAGTATTGCGAATCCGCGATCAGGGGATCGCTCGGATATTTCTGCGCGAAATTTTTCATCGTCTCTTCGGCGAGCGCATAATCCTTGCGCTGCATGTAGCCGATGCCGAGATCGAACTCGTCCTTGGGCGTCGCCGAAGGCGGCAGCGTCGTCAGCGCGGCGCTGGCGCCGGGCGCACGCACCGGCGGCGCGCCGCCGGGATCGCGCGGGCTGATCGCACCGAGGTCGAGCGGCTCGCCCCGTCCGCGCCCGCCGGGAGCGCCGACCGGCGCGTCGTTGGCGACCGGCAACTGACCGCCACCGAGCGCGCGCGGCGCGCCAGGGGCGTTGGGATTCTGATTGGGATCGAAGGCGTCGCCGCGGCGGCGGCCGGGCGCCGGTGCTGCCGCCTGATCCTGCATGATCGGCGGCGGTGCCGCGATCTGCGGCTGCTCATAGGACGGCTGCGCCTGCGGATAGCCCTGCTGCCCCTGCGGATAGCCTTGCTGCGCCTGGGGTTGCCGGGCGGGCGGATAGGCCTGGACCGGGGGCGGCACCGCGGCCACGCTGGGCTGCGCCGGCGCAGCCGGAGGCTGACCGGCAGGGGCTACCGCCGCACCGCCACCGAGCTGCCGCAGGCGCTCCTCGAGCTGGCGGTTACGATACTGCAGTTCCTCGTTCTGGCCGGTGAGCTGCCGCAGCTGGTTCTCGAGCCGCTGGATCCGCATATCCGCATCGGCGTCGTCGGATTGCGCCTGAACGGGCGGGCTTTGCGGAGAAGAGGACCACGGGAACGATACCTGTGCGAAGGAGGCCTGCGAAGACAAGGAGAGCATCGCGGCAATCGCCGCGGCGCTGATCGCATTGAGAAACCTGAATGACATTTTGCCCTGACGACGAAAATTCGGCGTGACATCGAAAGCCGAACACATTGAGAGAGGGAGTACGCCAGAATTGTGACTGGCGTTTCCGAATCCGGAAGCCGGATTTCGGTATGGTTTAGTATCAGCTTCAAAACAAGCAAGCGGCTTGGTCGGCGGGCCGTTCATCAACGGAAGGGATCAGGCCCATGCACGCACCCGTGAACGGGGTGCGGCTGTTCTTCGACGTCCAAGCCGCGAAACTGGTGCCCGACGGAGCGGACGCCGTCATTCGCGGCCCCATCATGAGACCAAAATGAAACCGGCGCCCGAAGGCGCCGGTTCTGAACTCGTAATCGTAGCCCCTCAGGCGCCGGCGTTCAGCACCGTGACCGCGCGGCGGTTCTGCGACCAGCAGGAGATGTCGTTACACACGGCGACCGGGCGTTCCTTGCCGTAGGAGATCGTGCGCATGCGGTTCGGATCAACGCCGCGAGAGGCGAGATAGCTCCGTACCGACTGGGCGCGCCGTGCACCGAGCGCGATGTTGTACTCGCGGGTGCCGCGCTCGTCCGCATGGCCTTCGATGGTGAAGGAATAGCGGTTGTAGGTCTGCAGCCACTGCGCCTGCTTTTCCAGGGTCGCGATCGCCTGCGGGCTGAGCTCGGTCTGGTCGCTCTCGAAGAACACGCGGTCGCCGACATTGACCACGAAGTCCTGCTGGCTGCCCGGGGTCGCCGCACTCGCCATCGCCCCCTCGGCGCCGACGTTCTTGTTGGCGCAAGCGCCCATCGACAGGGCCACCGCGAGTACCGCGGCCAGTTTCAATCCCTGGAGGATGCGCATCTGATGTTTCATTCCGGAGCCTCCGCGCTCACGTTTTCCGACTGTTATCCGGTCTACAGGGCGATGGTTAAGCGAACGTTCCGTCAACCTTGATGGAACCTTGCCAGACCCGATCAAATGCCGACAATCCGTGAAAAGCGCCCACGATGGTTAATGGTTTGTAAATGTGGCGCGACGGTGAAGGCAAGTGCAGGCTGGTCCGAAATCGCCCGATTTGGGTGTTTCGGGCATTGGGCTAGGCGCTGGCTTACGGAATGCCCGGCCACTGCGGCCGGAACCCGCCGGGTCAGGCTCGGCGGTGCGCCATTAAGTCGGCTGGCTCAGGAATTCGGAACGATCGAGGGACCCTCATAAGGCGTGACAACCCCGTGTGGCAACGACTGCCGCTCGCCGGCGCGCTGGAACAGCATCCGCCGCTCGAATGCACTTGAGCGCATGATGGGAAACCGGGTCATGACGCGTTCCCGCACGGCCCGGTAATCGGACGCCATCAATGCCACCTTTGGCAAAAAGCCCGGAAACGAACGCGGTTCGGCGATGACCTCGGACATGAAGACCCGGCGATAGAACGCCTGGTGCTCCGCACGAACGAGCGCGAGCCCGGTATCGGCGTTGAAATGCTCGCATGCCATATAGGCCAGCCGGACCGTCAGATAGGGAATCTCAGGGAACTGTCTGGCTTTTTCGGGGAGCGCCGCAAGGCGAAGCGGATCGATGAAAACTTCGCCCTTATCGATGCGCGGGTGAAGAACATCGCCGAACAAGTCGACTGAACCGGAAATCCGACATTCCGACGTCACGACGTTGAGGCGGAGAGAACTACAGAGTTCTCCGTCAACATAGATTCCAAACATCCAGGCGTTGGGCGCATCGTCGTAATGATCGCTGACGCGCTGGGACTCTGACGGCGCGGTTACTCCGCCATGCAGATAGGCTTTGTAACGCATCAAATAGATGCAATCTTTTTCCTCGGGAGTTTCCATGAGCCGGTAATCGACGCGATCAGAGAGTCCCGACTCCGGCACAAAGAGCGTCGTGCGCGGTTCGGCTCTGGACTTCATCTGATACTCCATAACTTCAACTTCCGAACAACTTGTGCGAGTGTGAAAGCTTAACAGCTCCTTAATAAAATTGCAAAGCTATCGAGACGTTAGGGTTAACCTGTGCGGCCGTCAGCACCCGTAAAATTACGGAACAAATACGGGAGGTTGCGTCAGGCGATTGAGCGCGATGGAACCACAACCAACGGCTCGTCCGGCGTCGAACGGCGACCGTGGGAGGCGTTCAGCAGCTGGCGGATTCGCACCGCCGGAACCGGCCGGCTGAACAGATAGCCCTGCGCCTCGGTCACCGTGCCATCGGTGCTGACCAGTTCCAGTTGCTGGTTGGTCTCGATGCCCTCGACCACAACCGACATGCCGAGATCGGCCGACAGCCGCGCCACGCCGCGCAGCAACGTCAACGGACGATCGGTATCGATGCCTTCGAGGAAGGAGCGGTCGATCTTCACTTTTTGCAGTGGGAAGTTGTGCAGATAGCTCAGGCTCGAATAGCCGGTGCCGAAATCGTCCAGCGAGATCCGCACGCCGAGCGAATGCAGTTGCGACAGCACATCATGGGTCAGCTGCGTGTTGCGCAACAACGAGGATTCGGTGATCTCGATTTCGAGCCGGTTCGCCGGCAGGCCGGAGACCTCGAGCGCGTAGCGGACTTCGCTCAGCACGTCGCGCTGATGGAATTGCTGCGGCGAGAAGTTGACGGCGACGCTGACGGCCTCGGGCCACTTCATGCACTCCATGCAGGCCTTGCGCAGAATCCAGCGGCCGAGGTCGACGATCAGGCCCATATCCTCGGCGACCGGAATGATGTCGATCGGCGACACCGTGCCGCGGACCGGATGATTCCAGCGCAGCAGCGCCTCGCAGGTCGCGATCTTGCCGGACTTGATATTGACCAGCGGCTGATAGAACAGCTCGAACTCCTCGTTCGCCAGCGCCTTGCGCAGGTCGAGTTCCAGGGTACGGCGTGCTTCGACGGTTTGCGCCATCTCGTCGCGGAAGAAGCAGAAGGTGCCGCGGCCGTCCGCCTTGGCGCGGTACAGCGCCATGTCGGCGTTCTTGAGCAACGTGTCCGCGCTGACGCCGGGAGAGGTCATGGCGATGCCGACGCTGGCGCCGATCTCGACCAGATGATTGTCGATCTTGTAGCGCTCGCTCAGCCGGTCGACGATGCGCCGGGCGAGGCCCGCCGCATCCTCGTTGGAGTGAATGTCCTGCTGGAACACGACGAATTCGTCGCCGCCAAACCGCGCCACGAAGTCCTCGGGCCGCAACATCTCGCGCAACCGCCCGGCGACCGCGCACAACAACTGGTCGCCGCAGGGATGCCCCAGCGTGTCATTGACCTGCTTGAACTGATCGAGGTCGACGAACAGCAGCGCCGACAACCTGTCGACGCCTTGCTGAATGGCCAGCAGGCGCCCGATCTCGTTGCGGAAATTGACCCGGTTGGGAAGCTCGGTGAGTTCGTCGTAACGCGCGAGATGGCTGATCTTGGCTTCCGCGTCGCGCCGCTCGGTGATGTCTTCGAGCAAGACGACCGCGCCGCCGCCCGCCATCGGCTGGAACGTCCATGACAGCGACCGGTTGCGCGCGGCGTCGGGATCGGTCGTGATCATGTCCCGCGCCTGCGAATTTTCGATTTCCGACAGGATCATGCTGCCGCTCGCGTTCGAAATCGAACCAGAGGCGACGCAGGCTGCGATAATGTCGGACGCACTGACGCCGCCCTGCACCGAATCGTCAGGCAGATTCATCATCTCGCTGAAGCGGTGGTTCATGACCGCAAGGCGGCCGTCGGCGCCGAACATGCACAGCCCGTGCGGCATGTTGTTCAACGCCGTATCGAACTGGCCGGCCAGCGCCGCCTCGCGTTCGCGCGCCACCAGCGCCTGCATGAAAATTCGGTGCAGATTGGCCGAGATCTGCAGCACCGCTACGAGGAACGCGGTGCACACGACTGACATGGCCACGTAATAGGGCGTACCACGCAACGCCAGCGCGATCACGGTTGGACCGTAGATGAGTGCAGCCTGCAGCTGGAATACCCACTGACGTCCATAGGCTCTGCCCGCACCTAACGCCAGGGTCCCGGTGGTGGTGGACAGGCAGATCATATGAGCCACGGCATCGTCAGTGAACAGCAGCGTCGCGGAGCACCATGTGCCGAGCGCGGTGGCCTGAATCATCGCGCCGATCTGATGGTACTTCTTCCAGCGTGCAGCATCCTCAACAGTCGGGGGCGATTTGCGCGCGTGGTAGCGCTGCACGATGAATGCGCGGACGACGCCAGCGACGACGAGCAGCGCGACGCACGCCCAGATCAGCGTTGAGCCCGTCTTCAGCGCGGTCATCGCCGCGGCGCCAGCGCCGAAGACGAGGCCCGTCAGCATCGGAGCGGAAGTCTCGAACAGCGAATCGATCAACGCCGCGCGAAGATAGGGCGACGTCTGTTGATCCGGCTCTCCGCTCTGTTTGGCAAGCTGCATGTTCGGGCGCACGTCCTTTGGATTAGACGTTGTACCCTTTGCAGATGAAGTCTTTCTGAGCGAACATCGTTACCAAGACGTTGCCTTTCGTTTCAGGCCGTAGAAATCTGCCTGATAAATCAGCATGCTAGGCAATGTTTGCCGATTAACGCCCTAACCAGTGGAACGCTCAGGACAACAGCGGAGACCATGCCGGATCGGAGGCGAAGCCGGGCGTTGGAACCCGCAATTCGTTGCGCCCGGAGATATCGACGGTGAACAATGAAGGGCCGCTATTGCCGCCGGGCTCTCGGAAGAACATCAGCACCCGGCCGTTCGGCGCGAACGTCGGTCCTTCATTATGGAAGCCCGAGGTGAGAATGCGTTCACCCGATCCGTCCGGCTTCATGATGCCGATCGCGAATTGACCACCGCCCTGCTTGGTGAACGCGATGTAGTCGCCGCGCGGCGACCACACCGGCGTCGAATAGCTGCCCTCCTGGAACGAAATGCGCTGCGCGCCGCCGCCGGTCGCCGGCATCACATAGATCTGCGGCTTGCCGCCGCGATCGGACTCAAAGCAGATGCGGGCTCCGTCCGGTGAATAGGACGGCGAGGTGTCGATCGCCGGCGTGTCGGTCAGCCGCGTCGTCGATTTCGAGCGCAGGTCCATCACGAACAGGTTCGAATTGCCGCCCTGCTGCAGGCTCATGATGACGCGCTGGCCATCCGGCGAGAACCGCGGCGAGAACGACATGCCCGGGAAGTTGCCGACGATCTCGCGCTGCCCGGTCTCGATGTTGAACAGATAGACGCGCGGATCGCCCTGCCCGAACTCCATATAGGTGATTTCCTGGGTTGACGGCGAGAACCGCGGCGTCAGCACCAGGTCGGCGCCGCGCGTCAAATATTTCACATTGGCGCCGTCCTGATCCATCAAGGCCAGCCGCTTGACGCGGCGTTCCTTGGAGCCGCTCTCGTCGACGAACACCACGCGGCTGTCGAAGTAGCCTTTTTCGCCGGTCAGGCGCTCGTAGATCTGGTCGGAGATGATGTGGGCGATCCGCCGCCAGTATTCCGGCGAGGTGAAATATTGCTGGCCGGTGAGCTGCTGGCCGGTGTTGACGTCCCAGAGCCGGAATTCGGCCTTGAGACGGCCGTCGCCCTGCCGCGTCATGCGGCCGGTCACCAGCGCCTGCGCGCTGATGCTCTTCCAGCTCTGGAAGTTCGGCGCCGCGTCGATATTGATGGTCTTTTCGATGTAGGCCGCCTGGTCGATCGGCGCGAACAGTCCGCTGCGCTTCAAATTGTTGGTGACGACCTGCGTGACGCCGACGCCGACCTCGGCGTCTGCCGGCGTGCCGGCCGCGAAATTCGGGATCGCGATCGGCAGCGGAACGAATTCACCTTCGGGAATGGGAATACGTTTCGGCGCCTGGCCGAAGGCACGCTGGCCGCTTATCAGCAGGCCCGCTGACGCCATTCCCGTAATGATCTGCCGGCGGCTCGGGCGAAACAGCATGTTCGGCAATCCATCTTTGTCAGTCATCGCTTCGACTTTGCTCATATCCGTGATTGCCGGGAGGTGACCACCAAATTACAAAAGCTTCAGGTCTTCTGTTCGGTGAACACCGGCGCAAAATATTTCCATTCCTCGAAAAACGCCGCAGGCAGCTTGTACGGCTGGCATTCGATGATCGCGCGCAACGCGCTCTCCTGATAGACGCGCAAATACGGCGTTCCCGGCGTTCCTTCCGGAACCGGCATTCCCTCGAGCGTACCGTCGCGCTTCAGGCGGATCGCAAACGCCGCTTCCGGCTTCTGCGACTCGATGCCGCCATAGGGTTTCTTCCAGCATCGCTCGACCTGCTGCTTGAACATCGATCCCCAGGTCGCGGAGTTGTCTGCGGCACTGCCCCTGGCGGTGCCCAGCGCGGCATTCGAATTCAAGGTGTCGCCGGTCGCCGCCTTTCGCGACGGGTCCCGCTTGTCGAGCAGCGCCGCGATACTGACCAACGGATCTTCCGTCTTGGGCTTCGCGTCCGCTTTGGCTTTCGCCTCGGCTTCGGCCTTGGCTTTTGCCTCGGCCTTTGCCTTCGCTTCCGCCCTGGCTTTTGCCTTCGCCTCAGCCTTGGCCTTTGCTTCCGCCTCTGCGTTCGCCTTCATCATCTCTTCCGCGATCGGATCGACCTTGGGCGGATCGGGCTTCTTCTCCGGCTTCGGCTCTTCCTTCGCCTTCTCGGCAACCTTCGGCGGATCCGGCTTTTTCTCGACCGGCTTCTCTTCCGCCTTGGGCGGCGCCATTTCGGTGACGACGGGCGCCTTCTCGGTCACCTTGCCGACCGCGTCTTCGATCGGTTTGGCCTCGGCAACCTTGTCCACCAGCGGCTTCGGATTTTCCTTCTTGCCGGTCTTGGTCCCGGCCATGACCTTGGCGAGCTGGTCGGGCGAAATGACATCGACGGCGACCGATTCCTCCGGCGTCATTTCGTAAGCCTTGGTCGAGAACGACACCAGTCCGTACCCCAGCACGAGGACGTGCAGGGCGACCGACGCAGCCAGTGTCTTGTCGATCTTGAGCTTCACTTAAGTCTTTCCGCTCCGCTCACGTCAGTTTTTCCGCTCCGCTCGCGCACTTCAACTTCCACCCCGCGCGAAAACGCGGGCGCTCACGAGCCCTGCTCGGGAACGATCACGATGTTCGCCTTGAACCCCGCGGTCCGAATATATCCCAATAATTTCATCATATCTGTGTAACAGACGTCTTTATCGCCGCGCAGATAGACCACGCTCTCGGCCTCCGACCGGGTTTCCCGGATAGCCTTTATTTTGGGCAACAAGTCGGCGGCCGGGATCAACGTATCCCCCAGATATAGTTCGACATTCGAATTGCAGGCGCCGCCGGTGCGCTTGACCGATAGCGTCAATGGCGGGGCATTCGACGCCAGCGACTTGCCGCCGCTTGCGATCGGCAAATCGATATCGATGGTCGAGGTCATCAGCGGGGCTGCCACCATGAAGATGATCAGCAGCACCAGCATCACGTCCACCATCGGCGTGACGTTGATCTCCGCCATCACGGCGGCGCGTCGCCGGCCGCGGCGTCCACCGCCACCTGCCGAACCTGCCATGTTCATCGCCATGATCGAATGCCCACAATGCTCACGATTGACCGCTCCTCACGCCGTTTATCCGGGGCATGATCTGGTCCGAAAACCGGTTTCCACTTTTCGGGATCATGCCCGCTCGTCGATCTGGCGCGACAGGATCGCTGAAAATTCGTCGGCGAACCCCTCCAGCCGCTGGGCCTGCCGGTTCACCTCGGAAATGAACTTATTGTAGAAAATAGTCGCCGGAATGGCAGCGATAAGGCCGATCGCGGTGGCAAACAGCGCCTCCGCGATGCCCGGCGCCACCACCGCCAGCGAGGTGTTTTTCGAGGCCGCGATCGACTGGAAGCTCGACATGATGCCCCAGACGGTTCCGAACAGGCCGACGAACGGCCCGGCCGAGCCGACGGTGGCCAGCACCAGGAGCCGCCGTTCCAGCCGCTCGACTTCACGGGCGATGGAGACGTTCATCACCTTCTCGATCCGCATCTGCAGGCCGGCAAAGGACCTGGTCTGGCTCTCGAACGAACGTTTCCATTCGCGCATCGCCGCGACAAAGCACGCCGCCATGGATTGCGTCGGCTTGGCGGAGAGCGAGCGGTAAAGCTCCTCGATCGATTGCCCGGACCAGAACGCCTGTTCGAAACGGTCCATCGCGCGCTTGGTGCGCGCATAGAGAAAGATCTTGTCGATGGCGATCGCCCAGACCCAGACCGAACAGGCGAGCAGCCCCATCATCACAGATTTGACGACCCAGTGCGCCTGCAGGAACAGCGCGATCAGCGACACGTCTGACGCGGCCAGCGACAGCGATTGCGTTTCGACCTGTTGGGCGCTGGCTGACGAAGCCGTTGCCAGAAGGCAGGCCAGCGTCACGAACTGCAGGAATCTCCGGATCACCAGATCATATCCTCTCAATGCTCTCGTTTGCGCATGACCCTCTTCGGAAAACCGGTTTCCACGTTTCCGGATCATGCTCTGTCTCTTGTTTGGAGCATGATCTTTTCGGAAAACCGGGTCCCACTTTTCCGGATCATGCTCTGTCTCTTGTTTGGAGCATGATCCTTTCGGAAAACCGGTACCCACTTTTCCGGATCATGCTCCTTCCCAAATTCCTCCGGGAGCGACTGGCTGCCGGTTCCACAGCCGCGCATCGGGCGCGGCGAAAAATGCGCCAGCGCGAGAGCCTCATTGGTGTCACATGGGGGGCCCGTCCAAAGCCGGGTCCTGCTTCCCCTGCCAACGTGTCAAAACGAGGGCTATCCGCGCGTCTTTACGTCCCTAACCAGACGCTAATCTTAGTTAATGCGAGGTTACCAAAGGAGAATTTGACTGCCGGAAATCAAGGCAGGCCGGGCGGTTACGGGGGCTGGAACCGGGTTCCCGAGGGATCTCCCTGAAGATCTTGCTCAGTGTCGTCCCGGCCTTGAGCCGGGACCCATACCGCGTGATGTGCATTTGGCGGAAGGTGTCTAACGCTGGCATTCTCGCCGATGGGCCGCGGCGTATGGGTCCCCGATGCGCAATTGCGCATCTGAGCTCAAGGCCGGGACGACGTGGATGGGCTATCGCGAACATAGCTTCACCTTCTCGCGGCGCGATGCGCCCGAGGTTTGCTGGAAACTTCCCGCCCTCTCATGAGAGGGCGCAGGGAAGACCGGGTGCGCGCTGCACCCGCGGTCTCGCGTGCGGTTTGCACAAAACAAAATGCACACGAGCATACAGGTCCAGCGGAGAACACCCGGCCTTCCCTGCGCAATGGCTTTACGGCTTATATCGTGCTCTCCCTGGTGAACGGGCTTTCTTGCCACCATTGCCCGCAAGAAGCGTTTGGCTCCTCACGGACGTGACGCCAGCAACGGGGCGCCAGGACCACACGACTTCGCCGTACGCTTCTGTGCCGTTCGTCGCCAGCACATCAGCGTCCACCGCGACCCGCCCAACGTCCGTGACGACGGCCGACGCCCTCTGAGTGGGACGGGATGGACAGATATATGACCCTGATTTTCTTTCGGGAAAAGCGAAATATTTTTTATTCTGGGGCTTGACACGATTTCCGAAAATCGGAACTGATTTGCCCCGGCTTCCGCCTTCGCTCGTCGAGCTACGGCGGACAGGTCGCCAAGGCTACGCCGGGCGCGGCCGTCGGGTTGTTTTGTCGCAGCCCGAGCAACCCCTCCGTCGTCATTCCGGGGCTCGCAACGCGAGAACCCGGAATCCATCGGGCGGCAGCGCGTGAGGCCTGATGGATTCCGGGCTCGCGCTGCGCGCGCCCCGGAATGACGGAAAGGATGGGTGCTGGCTACGCCCAGTTCACTCCGAGCTCGTCCTGGACATATCCTGCAGAAGCTGCAGCGCTTCATCGGCTCTGTGCTCGGGCACAAACAGATGATCGTGGTAATAGGCCGACACGGCATTCACGCTGATGCCGGCTTCCGCGAGCCGGCCGGTGATTGCAGCCAGAAAACCGACCGCTTCAAGCGAGGAATGAACGGTCAGCGTGATCAGGCGCGACGCGAATTGATACGGCAACCCTGCGCTTTCGGCCTCCTCACGCCGCATGACGAGAGTCGTTCCTTCCCGTTCGCGGAACAGGTGCACCGGCCTTAGCGTGGCGGGAACTTCCTTGTCTGCCGGGATGCTGCAAAAGACAAAGATCCCGTCGGGCATGTCCGGCTTCATGTTCTGCAACAATGCTGCAAGATCGCGTTCGCCCGACACAGCCGCACCCCTTTGAAGAAGCTCCCGTAGGGCGGGTTCTCTTTACCCGCCATCTCGCACGGAGCGGCGGGTTAAAGAGAACCCGCCCTCCGCAGCTGTCACTGCAATCTCAGATTTGCCCAGCGATAAGAGATGACCAGCTCCCTGGTGCCGCCTGTTTCGATCAATCTTTCGGTCTCTGCTAGCGCCTCTGCTCCCGTGCGCTCGTAAAATGCACGGGCCAAGGAATTTCTGCTTAATACGGTTGCGGTCATCGCCTTAGAGCCATGGCTTGCCGCGTAGCCGGCGCACGCCTCCAGGAGAGCGCGGCCTGCACCCTTCCCTATATAATCGGGATCCAGGTAGATCGCGTAAAGCTCCGCGACACCCTTTTCATCGGTTGGTCCGACATCCGCAAAACCAATCATGACGTCATTGTCAAACGCTGCGAATACTCCGAATGGGTCACCAATGGCCAGATGACCCCTGTCCTTTTCAATCCAGCGGGAAGCCCGCTCTTCGACAGAGAGGCCGTTGAGGTACTCGGCCGTATAGATATCCCGGTAGGTTGCACGGGTGGCTTCGACATGAATCCGGGCAACTGCACCGGCATCATCTGGAGAAGCTCGCCTTACGGTAAATCTCTTGTCCATTTGAAATTCATAGCGGGTAGCCCGCATGAGCGGAAGCGATATGCGGGGAGCCGGTAGAGAGATTCCCGGATATCGCGGAGCCTGTCATCGGGCGCGCATTCGCGCGACCCGTTGGCTCATCCGGGCTACGACGCTATAGCTCGCCGGGGTTTTTGTATGTGGAGCCTGACGTTATCAAGGGATCGTTTGGTATCGATGTCGCCATACCGGTGAACTTCGGGCAGTCTTGCTGAGCGTATGCTGTTGGCTGATGACGACACTCCGCCTGCAGGGCGCGACAATCACTCCTCAACGTCACAGCACGCATCCGCAGCGGGCCGATCGAGCATAGGCCAAAAGCCGGGGGTCGGCCTTGGAATGCGCCTCGCAAAAGCGGTCTATGATTTGCGTCACCGTCTCGTTGTAGTCTCGCTGCCAGTGCCCCAGCCCGTGCAGAGCACTCTCCTGGCAGGCGATCGAGTCGAGGTGAAGGATGCGCTCCATGGTACGCAGCGCGCAATCGTGGAGAGTTGGCAGGTCCGGATCGCCCGCAAGAGCCAAACTCGGAAACGCATCCCACCACATATAGCAAACGCAGTTTAGCGTTCCGGCATCGGATTCGCTCAAGTGCGACAAACTAGGAGCGCACCGTGGCTCGAACAGTTTCGTAAATAGTGCTGCGACAGACTTAACGCAGCGGACACGATCTTTGACCGGCACATCAGTTGAACAAAGCCATCTGTCGTCGCCGCGTGCGCTCGTATTCACGAGGTAGGTTAAGCCCTGTGCAATTTGGCTGTCGGCAAATCCCTGTAGTGCTGGCTCGGGGTCTTCAAACAGTCGGGTGAGATAGGATACGGCTTCCATTGGTGCCGGATCCCACCAATCAAGGTCCGGATCGAAGTACCAAGGCGCTTGCTGAAAGCGAACTTCGCGTCCAAACGAGTGTTCCAGCCAATCATCAAAAGTGAGTTTTTGCAGGCGCATCGCAGAAGCCGCGATCACTGTAAAAAAAAAGCCTCTCATCGTAGAAGCTCTGAAGTCAGATCAGGTCAATCATTGCCTTCAGCCCTAACCGGCGGCTTTTGCGCGCTCTGAACGCTCTGGCTCAGCGACGCCAGCGCAGTCTTCAGCTCGTCAGAGATAGATGCGATGTCCCTGACGTCTTCGAAGGCTTGAGCGACGCGCTCACTCGCTGATTTCTCGAACGGTTCGAAGCCTTCAGCTATGCGCGATCCAGCTCCTGGAGCTGTAAAAGCGGCCATAGGCCCGAGCATGAGGATTGCGGTTCCGACGATGCCGATTTTGCGGATGTGAAGTGGCTGCACGAGGCGGTTGCTGGTCATGGTCTCTACCTCACGGCGCATAGGCTTGCATCATGCCAATCGTTGCGAACAAACGGTAGATCGGGCGTCTACCATTAGGAGGTACTCCCAAGCAGAGGCGCTTTTTTATCCAACTATCAGAGCGCGGTCAGCACCATGCGCCGGCAACACCCGCGCGAACTCAAACCCCCAGCTAACGCCAGTGATCGGAATGATTTCTTTACGGACGTCGAATAGATCAGACGTGACGACCCCGGAATAAAGCGAGCCCTTTGATAGCTACGATTTTATCGACCGCAAACCCGTTTCATTGACCAGATAGCGACTCGGGAACAGGCAGCGATTTTCATCCATGAACAGTTTCGATGCCGTCGTCTGTCTCGCCCTGTTGATTGCCGTGGTCACCGGCTTCAACTCCGGTCTGTTGCGCAGCGCGGCCACGATCCTTGCCTATCTGTTCGCGATGCCGATCGCGGTGACGGCCACCTCGTTGCTGTCTCCGCAGCTCGCCGGCAAACTCGGCTCGCCCCTGATGCAGAATTCGCTGCTGTTCTTCGGAATTTTCCTGACATCCGGCATGGTGCTCGGAAAGGTGGGGCGCATGGCGCTCGACGACACCATCGGATCGGCCGGTATCGGCGATCGCCTCGGCGGCGCGGCGCTTGGCGCGGTGCGCGTCGGCCTGGTCGCGATCACGCTGGTGCTGGTTTTCGACCAGCTCGTCCCAAGCGATCGCCAGCCGGCATTCCTGACCGGTTCGCAATTGCGGCCGCTGCTTTCGACAGCCGGGCAAAAGGGCTTCAAGTCGCTGCCGCGTGACGTCACCGCCACCATCGACCGGCTGAAGCGAGAGCAGCGAATTTAGCAGGCAATGACAGACTGATATGCATTTCGCGCAGCGACGAGCCACTTATCATGGCCGTCGCGATTGGCTACACTGTTCCAATCGAAATCTAGAAAATCACCTGACATAACGGGAGTGAGACAGTGGATCTTGGAATCAAAGGCCGCCGCGCCATCGTATGTGCCTCCAGCAAGGGGTTGGGACGTGCCTGCGCGATGCAACTGGCCAATGAAGGCGTGCACGTCACCTTGACGGCGCGCGGCGCCGAAGCGCTGAAAAAGACCGCCGATGAAATCCGCAAAGCGCATCCCGGCGTCACGGTGACGGAAGTCGCCGGCGACATCACCACGCCCCAGGGACGCGCGGACGTGCTGAAGGCCTGTCCCGATCCGGACATTTTGATCAACAACGCCGGCGGCCCGCCGCCCGGCGATTTCCGCAACTGGACCCGCGACGACTGGATCAAGGCGATCGACGCCAACATGCTCACCCCGATCGAACTGATCAAGGCGACGGTGGACGGCATGATGGCGCGCAAGTTCGGCCGCATCGTCAACATCACGTCGGCTGCGGTGAAGGCGCCGATCGAGATATTGGGCCTCTCCAACGGTGCACGCGCCGGCCTCACCGGCTTTGTTGCCGGCATCTCGCGCAAGACCGTGATCGCCAACGTCACCATCAACGGGCTGCTGCCGGGTCCTTTCGACACCGACCGCCTGCGCGGCACCGCAAAGGGCGAAGCGGAGAAGCGCAAAATCGACGTCGAGCAGGTGCTGGCGGAGCGCGCCAAGCTCAATCCCGCCGGACGGTTCGGCACCCCCGAGGAGTTCGGCGAGGCCTGTGCCTTCCTGTGCAGCGCCAAGGCCGGCTTCATCACCGGGCAGAACATCCTGCTCGACGGCGGTGCGTTCCCGGGAACGCTCTAGTGTCGCCTTCGCAAAGCCGGATGAAAGCGGTCTGGTACGAGCGGACGGGCGCTGCGCCCGAGGTGCTGACCTATGGCGAGATGCCGACGCCTGACGCCGGCCCGGGCGAAGTCCGGGTGCGGCTGAAGGCGTCCGGCGTCAATCCCGCCGATGTCGGCCGCCGCGGCGGCAGCTATCGCGCGATGGAATATAAGCGCGTGATCCCCAACAGCGACGGCGCCGGGATCATCGATCAAATCGGCGAAGACGTCACGCAATTGAGGGTCGGCCAGCGCGTCTGGCTGTTCAACGGCCAGCGCAACGGCCGCGCCTTCGGCACCGCGGCGGAGTACATCGCGCTCGCCGAGCATCTGGTGACGCCGCTGCCGGACAGCCTTTCCTATGCCGCCGGCGCCACGCTCGGCATTCCCGGCATGACAGCGTGGTGCTGCCTGTTCTGCGATGGTCCGATTTCAGGAAAAACCGTGCTGGTCACCGGCGGCGCCGGCGCCGTCGGCCACTACGCCGTGCAATTCGCAAAATGGGGCGGCGCGAAGGTGATCGCGACCGTCAGTTCGGAAGCGAAGGCCGAACAGGCGCGGCTTGCCGGCGCCGACCTCGTCATCAACTACCGCAATGATGACGTCATCGCCAAAGTGCTGGCCTTTACCGGCGGGCGCGGCGTCGACCGCGTGGTCGACGTCGATTTTGGCGGCAACATCGCCATCACCCTGAAATTGATGGCGATGAATTCCACCATCGCGGTCTATGCCACTAACGGCAATCGCACACCGCTGGTCCCGATGCGTGACCTGATGGAGAAATGCATCGCGCTGCGCGCGCTGGTGCTGTTCGCACTGCCGCCGCCGCTGCTGGCTGCAGCCCAGGCCGACATCACAAAATGGCTCGCGGCGGGCAAGCGCATCCACAACGTGGCCGGGCAGTTTGCACTCGCAGAGACGGCCCAGGCGCATCTCGCGGTGGAAAAAGGCGACAAGCTCGGCACCGTCATCGTCGATTGCGCGCGGTGAAGAACGCCAAATCATAAGGGAAGCGCCGGATGCACTGGACTATAGGCAAGGTCAGGATCACCAAGGTGGTCGAGCTCGAGACCGTCGGCAGCACCCGCTTCATCCTGCCGCTCGCGACCAACGAAGAGATCCAGAAGCTGCCCTGGCTGATCCCGCATTTCGCCAACGAAGAGGGCCGCCTCAAAATGTCGATCCATTCGCTGCTGGTGGAGACGCCATCGCGGCGGATCATCGTCGACACCGGATTGGGAAACGACAAGCAGGGCCGCAACGTGCCGACCTGGAACAACCGCCAGGACCCGTTCCTCGACACATTGACCGCGGCGGGTTTTGGGCCTGACAGCATCGACACGGTGCTTTGCACGCACCTGCATGTCGACCATGTCGGCTGGAACACCAGGCTGGTCGGCGGCCAGTGGGTGCCGACCTTTGCCAACGCCCGCTATGTGTTCGGCAAGATCGAGTTCGAGCACTGGCGCGACCACAGCGACGAGCCCGACAAAAAGGCCGTGTTCGGCGATTCCGTCAAACCGATCGCGGATGCCGGCAAGGCCGACCTTGTGGCCAGCGACGCCAGGCTTTCGGACGAAATCACCCTGATCCCGACGCCGGGCCACAGCCCCGGCCATATGAGCATCCACATCAAGTCCGACGGCCAGGAGGGCCTGCTCACCGGCGACGTCGCCCATCACCCCTGCCAGATGGCCCATCTCGACTGGTCGTCAACCGCGGATTCCGACCCCAAACAGTCGGCCGTGACGCGGCGCGAGCTGTTCGGGCGTTTTGCCGACACGCCGACGCTTGTGATCGGCGGGCACTTCAATGCCGGCCATATCAGGCGCGAGGGGGACGCCTTCAAGTTCATCGCGCTTGGGTAGCCGTAGGGTGGGCAAAGGCGCACTTGCGCCGTGCCCACCATCTATCCCCGTGCTCCCAGAATGGTGGGCACGCGGAGCCTGTCGTCGGGCGCGCATTCGCGCGACCCGGTGGCTTTGCCCACCCTACGAATTAAGAGACCTGCAATGCGGGACGCTTCCGTGGTTGAATTTCCCCGCCCGCTGTTCCATGAAGCATTCCAAGTAAATAAACCCCTGAGGGAGCAGTACAATGAAGCTTGTTCGTTACGGCGCGCTTGGCCAGGAAAAGCCCGGCCTGATCGATAAATCCGGCCAGCTGCGCGATCTTTCCGCGCATGTGAAGGATCTCAACGGCGAGGCCTATGCGCCGGCGTCGCTGGCCAAGCTTGCAGCATTGGACCCCTCAAAACTTCCCGCCGTCGATGGCAAGCCGCGCTTCGGTGCGCCGGTCACCGGCATCTCGAAATTCGTCGCGATCGGCCTCAACTATGTCGATCACGCCAAGGAAACCGGCAATCCGATTCCGCCCGAGCCGATCTTCTTCCTGAAAGCCAACACCTCGCTGAGCGGCCCGAACGACGCGATCGAGAAGCCGCGCGAGTCCAAGAAACTCGACTGGGAAGTCGAGATCGCCGCCATCATCGGCACCCGCGCCAAATATGTCAGCGAGGCCGACGCGCTCAATCACGTCGCCGGCTACTGCGTCTGCAACGACGTCTCCGAGCGCTACTTCCAGCAGGAGCGCGGCGGGCAATGGACCAAGGGCAAGTCGCACGACACGTTCGGCCCGGTCGGCCCGTGGCTGGTGACCAGGGACGAAATCGCCGACGTGCAGAAGCTGTCGATGTGGCTCGACGTCAACGGCAAGCGCTGCCAGACCGGATCGACCTCGACCATGATCTTCACGATGGCGAAGTGCATCGCCTATGTCTCGACGTTCCTCACGCTGCTGCCCGGCGACATCATCACCACGGGCACGCCCCCCGGCGTCGGCGCCGGCATGAAGCCGCCGCAATTCCTCAATGTCGGCGACGTCGTCACCCTCGGCATCGAGGGCCTCGGCGAACAGCGGCAGCAAGTCATCGAGGCGTGAGGCGTTACAGGTGCGCACCTCGCAGGTGCGCACCTCGCAGGTGCGCACCACCGTCATTGCCTGCAACAAACGCGTAGCGTTTGTGCAAGGGAGCGAAGCGACGAAGCAATCCACACTTCCTCGCGGCCCGATGGATTGCTTCGCTTCGCTCCCTTGCACAAGCGCTCTGCGTTTGTTGCAGGCAATGACGAACTGATTTCCGTCCTTCGTATTGCTTAGGAACACCGCATGAAACTCAGCTTCTCTCCCGCCTCGCCATTCGCCCGCAAGGTCCGCATCGCCGCGATCGAGACCGGGATGATCGACAAGATCGAATTCATTTCGGCGACGGTGGCGCCCGGCACGGCCAACGAGGAATATTCGAAGATCACGCCGCTGAAGAAGCTGCCGGTGCTGATCCTGGACAATGGCGACGTCATCCTGGATTCCTACGTCATCGTCGAATATCTCGACGAGCTTGCGGGCGGCAACAGACTGATCCCGGCCTCCGGCCCGACCCGCTGGCAGGTCAAGACCGATCATGCGCTGCTGCAGGGCATGCTCGATGCCATGCTGCTGTGCCGCTACGAGAAAATGGTGCGGCCGCAGGGGCTGCAATGGCAGGCCTGGTCCGACGACCACTGGAACCGGGCCTGGACCGGGATGGCGCGGTTCGAGAACAAGCCCGACGTGCTGTCGCGGCCGTTCGACATCGTGCAGATCGGCCTCGTCTGCGTGCTCGGCTATGCCGATTTCCGCTTCGCCGATTGCGGCTGGCGCAAGGCGTTTCCGAAGCTCGATGCCTTCCATCAGAAAATGCTGGAGCGGCCGTCGGTGAAAATCTCGGTACCGCCGCCGGCGTAACAATGGAGACGGCAGCATGCGTGAGGGCGGCAGGAAATTGCGGCGCCTCGGCATCGCCGCCGTGCTCCTGCTGTCGGCGTCCGTGACTGCGCGAGGACAAACCGGCATGGCTTGCGGAACGCCCACCACCCTGGACGATGGCTGGGCCATCGCCTCCCCCGAAAGCGTCGGCCTCGATGGCGCGCGGCTCTGCACTATCGCGGCACGCCTGAAGGAAACTCAGGCCAACGTCCACGCCGTGGTCATCGTTCGCCACGGCAAGCTGGTGTTCGAACAATATTTTCACGGCTATGACGAGCCCTGGGGCCAGGGCGGCGGCCAGCACGCGTTCGACGCCACCACCAGGCACGACATGCGCTCGGCCTCGAAGAGCGTGATCTCGCTTTTGGTCGGCATCGCGATCGACCGCAAGCTGATCGCGAGCGCAGACGAGCCCGTCGTCAAATTCTATCCGGAATACGCTTCCGCCAAATCGCCGGGCTGGGACCAGGTCACGCTCCGCCATCTGCTCACAATGTCGTCCGGCATGCAGTGGGACGAGAACCGCGCCTGGAATGATCCGAAGAACGACGAACCGCATTTGGGCAGCGAGAGCGACCCGATCCGCTACATCCTGTCGAAGCCGATCGCAAAGCCACCGGACGCGGTGTGGACCTATAATGGCGGCGGGACCGATTTGCTCGGCAATATCCTCGAGCGCGTTTCCGGCAAGCCGCTCGAAGCGTTCGCGCGCGAAGTTCTGTTCCAGCCGCTCGGCATTACCGATTTTGAATGGAAGGATTATCCCAAGAACGGGAAGGTCGCATCCGCCGTCGGCCTGCGGATGCGGCCGCGCGATGCCGCCAAGATCGGAAAGGTCGTGCTCAACCGCGGCGAATGGGGCGGGAAACCAATCGTCTCGCCGGAATGGATCGAGCAATCGGTCCGGCCACGGTTTCAGGCGATCGGCTATTTCAGCGGGCTGTTTTTCTACGGCCAGCAATGGTGGCTGGGCCGCTCGATCGCGCTGGAGACGGAAGTGAAGTGGATCGCCGCGATGGGATCGGGCGGCCAGCGCATTTTCATCGTGCCCGACCGCGACCTTGTGGTTATGACGACTTCCGGGCTTTACTTTCGGCCGGGCCAGGGTGACGGGGCGCTCGACATGATGGCGAACTACATCCTTCCCGCCGTTCGCGACAGCAAGAACAAGGAAAAGCCATGAGCCTGAAATTCACCGTCGGCGATCTCACCATCCACCGCATCATCGAGCAGGAAACCACGTTCTTGCCGGCGCTGGAGATGCTGCCGGGGCTGACGCCGGAAGTGCTGGCGGAAAATCGCGGCTGGATGCAGAAGGCCGGCGCGCTCGACGCCAATGACGTGCTGATCCTGTGTTTCCAGTCCTACATCGTGAAGACGCCGCACCACACCATCCTGATCGACAGCTGCATCGGCAACGACAAGCCGCGGCCGCTGCGTCCGAAATGGAACATGAAGACCGACGACGCTTACGCGCGCGCGCTCGCCGCGGCAGGCTTCTCAGTCGGCGATATCGATTATGTGATGTGTACGCATCTGCATGTCGACCATGTCGGCTGGAACACGAGGCTGGAAAACGGCCGCTGGGTGCCGACCTTCCCGAAGGCGCGTTACGTGTTCGGCAAGGCCGAGTTCGATTACTGGACCGAGACAAATTCAAAAACACCCGTGCCGCCGTTCGGCGACAGCGTGTTGCCGGTGGTCGAAGCCAGGCAGTCCGAGATCGTGCGCGACGATTTTGCGATCGGCGATCACGCGCGCCTCTTGCCGACGCCGGGCCACACGCCCGGCCATCTCGCCTTCACCTTCGGCCGCGGCAAGGACGATGCGGTATTCTCGGGCGATCTGATGCATTCGCCGCTGCAAACGCGCTATCCGGAAATGTCGGTCAAGTTCGACGTCGATCAGGCGCAGGCGGGCGTCACGCGCCGCAGCTTCCTCGAACGCTATTGCGACACCGACACGCTGTGCTGCACCGCGCATTTCCCCTCGCCGTCGACAGGCAAAATCCGCCGCGCCGGCAACGGATTTACCTGCGAGGCGATATGAGTGCGGCCCAGGATACGCCCGGCTTCGAAACCCTCGCGCTGGAGCGAGTGGACGAGCACGTGACGATCGTTCGGCTGAACCGGGCCGAACGCCTCCAATGCGCTCAACACCCAGATGGGCCGCGATCTCGTGCGCTGTTTCGAGGATGTGGCGCTCGACCCGGCAAATCTGCGCTGCATCGTCCTGACTGGATCCGGCGACAAGGCGTTCTGCGCCGGCGGCGACCTCAAGGAGCGCCGCGGCATGACCGACGAGCAATGGACGCGCCAGCACGTGATCTTCGAGCGGATGGTGCGGGCGCTGATCGATTGCCCGGTCCCGATCATCGGCGCCGTCAATGGCGCGGCCTATGGCGGCGGCTGCGAGATCGCAGGCGCTTGCGATTTCCTCTACGCCGCCGAAGGCGCGCGCTTTGCCCTGACCGAGGTCACGCTCGGCATCATGCCGGGCGGCGGCGGCACGCAAACCCTGCCCCGCGCGGTCGGCGAGCGCCGGGCCAAGGAACTGATCCTGACCGGCAAGCCGTTCACGGCGGCGCAGGCGCGCGATTCGGGGCTCGTGAACGAAGTATTTCCGCAAGCCTATTTGCTGCGCGAAGCGCTGGCGACCGCCTCGCACATCGCCCGCAACGCCCCGATCTCGACCCGCCAGGCCAAGCTTGCGATCCACCGCGGCCTGCAATCATCGCTGCGCGACGGCCTGGCGCTCGAGATCGAGGCCTATAACCGGATGGTGCCGACCGAGGACCGCCGCGAAGGCGTGCTGGCGTTCAACGAGAAGCGGCCGCCGAATTTCAAGGGACGGTGAAACTGCTCAATCGAACAGGTTCGGCGTGTGGTTCACCACCGCGCCTTCGATCGCCAGCATCTTCAATTTCGTCACCACGCCGCCATTGGCGGAAAAGCCGCCCGGCTTGTTGCCCGCCGCCAGCACGCGGTGGCACGGCACCACGATCGGACAGGGGTTGCGGCCGAGCGCCTGGCCGACGTCGCGCGACAGCTCGACGCCGCCGAGCTTTTTCGCGATGTCGCCATAGGTCATGGTCTGGCCCGGCGGTATGGTGCGCGCGATGTCGTAGACGCCGCGGTTGAATGCGGGCACGCCGTCGAGGTCGAGCACGACATCCGCCAGATCGTTCGGCTTGCCGGCCAGGAGTTCGACAATCCCCTCGATGGCGGCCTGCACTTTGGCCGGCGGCTGCGCCTCGTCGATGTCGCCATGGCGCTGCTGCAGCCGGGTGCGGGTCTTCTTCTCGTCGCCCATCGGCAGTTGCACCGACACAATGCCGCGCTCGCCCCACACGATGCCACAGCGGCCGATCGGGGTATCGAAAATCGCAAATTGCTGTTCGGTCATGATCTCGCTCCAGATCCTCTCGCTCCGATAGTTTGAGCTTGATGCTGGTCCCAAATCTAGGCTTGGAGATTGTTGCTATCCACCCGAAACCTGAGGGAACTTGACGGCATAAACAACTTCCGATGATGTGGGATATTCACCGCGCCATTCAATGGCGCCGCCCCCCGCACACCGAGCCCCGCATGCAAACCCTCCCCGTCAACGGCTTCGACATGGCCTATCTCGAGGCCGGTAGTAGCCCGCCGCTGGTGTGCGTGCACGGCTCGCTGTGCGACTTCCGGATCTGGTCGTCGGTGATGGGGTTGCTGTCGAAAAATCACCGCGTGATCGCGCCGTCGCTGCGGCATTTCTTCCCGGATCATTGGGACGGCGTCGGCGATACCTATTCGATCGCGCAGCATGTCGACGACGTGATTGCCTTCATCGAGAAACTCGGCATTGGACCGGTCGATCTGATGGGCCATTCCCGCGGCGGGCACATTACGTTTCGCGTCGCGCAGCGCCGGCCGGACCTGTTGCGCAGGCTGATCCTGGCCGAGCCCGGCGGCGAACTCGACGCTTCGCTCGATCCCGCCTACAAGCCCGGCCCCTCGCCGCTGGCGGCCCGAATTGCCGCCTCCGCGGAAGTCATCGCCAAGGGCGATATCGATGGCGGGCTTGCCATCTTCATCGACGCGCTGGAAGGCCCCGGCGCCTGGAAGCGGATGCCGGCGACGCCGAAGCAATTGCTGCGCGACAACGCCACCACGATGATCGGGCAGATGCGCGACTCCCGTCCGCCATTCTCCAAGGCGGATGCCGAAGCGATCAAGACACCGACGCTGTTCATCGGCGGCGCCAACACCAGGGGCACGCCGCCGCTGGTGCTGCGTGCGCTGGCCGCGAACGTGAAGGGGTCCCGCACCGAGATGATCCCCCGCGCCACGCATCCGATGTTCGAACAGGCGCCACAGAAATATTGCGAGATCGTGCTCGCGTTCCTGGCAGAGGCTTGATCCCATGCAAACGCTTCCCGTCAACGGCTGCGACATCGCCTATCTCGACGTCGGACAGGGCGCGCCGCTGGTCTGCGTCCACGGCACGCTCGGCGACTTCCGCACCTGGTATCCGGTGCTCGGACCGCTGTCGAAAAAACACCGCGTGATCTCGCTCAGCCTGCGGCACTTTTTCCCGGAGCACTGGGACGGCGTCGGCAACGACTATCTGATGGCGCAGCATGTTGCCGACGTGATCGGCTTCATCGAGCAGCTGAAACTCGGCCCCGTCGACCTGATGGGCCATTCCCGCGGTGGTCATATCGCCTTTCGCGTCGCCGAGCAGCGGCCGGATCTATTGCGCAAGCTGGTGCTCGCCGAGCCCGGCGGCGACCTCGACGCCACGCTCAGTTCAGCCGGTGCGGGCCCGGGTTCGTCGGCGATTGCGGCGCGGATACCGGCTGCGGTGGAGAAAGTAAAAGCCGGCGATATCGACGGCGCGCTTGACCTGATCGTCGACATGATCGATGGCGAGGGCACCTGGAAGCGGCTGCCGGCTGCGCCTAAACAGCAGCTCCGCGACAACGCTTATACGCTGATCGGCCAGGTCGGCGAGAAACGCCGGCCATTTTCACGCAGCGAAGCGGAATCGATCAGGGCGCCGACCTTGCTGATCGGCGGCGGCGACACCCAGGGCTCGCTGGCCCAGATCTGGCGCGTGCTGGCACAGCATATTCCGGGCGCCAGGACGGCCATGATCCCCGGCGCCCGCCACTGGATCTTCGATCAGGCGCCGCAGGAGTATTCCGAGGCCGTGATGGAGTTCCTGGCGGCGTGAGCCCTGCCGGTTGATCACTTTTCATCGAGACGCCATGCGCCGTCCCAATCGGCGGCAGGCGGGTTTGCCTGAAACTCACTGATGCGTTTGATAAACGCCCTGGACGGACCGTCGCCGGGGACCGCGTCGAGCCCGGCGCTGAAGGCGTGGCGCGCGTCGTCCCAACGGCGCTCGCGATAGGCGGCGAGCCCTTTCGAATAGCTGTCCAGCAGCGACACCTGCTCCGGCGTGAGTTCGTCCTCGCGCCCGATGATCTCGAACACCGTCTCCGGCTGGCTCTGGCCGACCACGACGAGACGATCGATCTCGCGAAACGCTAATCCGTCACCGGCTGCGGCGATGGTCGGCGCCGAGACCAGACAATGGCTGCCATAGGCCTTGTTGGCGCCCTCCAGCCGCGACGCCAGATTCACCGCATCGCCCATCACCGTGTAGCTCATCATGAATTCCGAACCGATGCTGCCGACCAGCACCTCGCCGGTCGCAACGCCGATACGGACGTCGCAATCGCTCGGCACCGTGCGCACGTCGAGCAATTCGGGAAGCTCCGTCCGCAACGCCGTACCACGGCGAGCCATGTCGATCGCAGCCAAACAGGCCAGCCGCGCCTGTTCGCCGTCTTCGTTGAACGGAGGACCCCAATAGGCCATGATCGCGTCGCCGATATATTTGTCGATGATGCCATGATGGTTGCGGATCGGCCCCGACATCGTCGACAGATAATGGTTCATTACCTTGACCAGCCCCTGCGGCGTCATGCCCGTGCTGAGGCTGGTAAAACCCTTCATGTCGCAGAACAGCACCGTCATCACGCGGCGCTCGCCGTCGGTTGTGGTCAGCGATTGACGGTTGATCAATCCTTCCACGACGCGCGGGTCGATATAGCGGCCGAAGGTCTCGCGCATCTTCTCCTTGTGACGCAGTTGCTCGACCATGTTGTTGAACGCGGACGTGAGCTGGCCGATCTCGTCCCGCGTGGTGACGTCGATCGATCCATCGAGGCGGCCGGCCTCGACGGCGCGGGTGCCATCCAGCAGCCGCCGGACCGGCCGGGTGATGCCCATGCTGACGAAGATCGCGAACATCAACCCCAATACAGCCGCCAGCACCGTCAGGATCATGGAGATCACGATGGCCTTTTGCTGGTCCCGCATCGTCACCACGGCATCGCTGCGGACCTGCGCCAGCATATCTTTTCGGATTTCCTCGACCTTCTGGTTGAAATCGTCGCGCAGCGTATCGGCCCGGGCGAGGCTCGCCCTTACCTCGGCGAAATTGCCGGCTGCGAGCAGCGGCAACATCCGCTTGTTCTCATCGCTTAAGTAGCGGCGAAGGTCTTTGTTGACGTTCTCGATCCGGTCGTCGATCCGGCCGAGCCTGGCGTTATCGGAATCGGTCGAGGTATCGTCGATGATCGCATTGATCAGCACCCGCGCGGCCTGCGCTTCCTGATCGATTTCCAGGCCTTTCGCCTCATAGGTCTTCTGGTGCTCCGCAAAAGCGGCGTCGTCCGGCGGTGACTGCGTCTTTGCGATCACCATTCGGCGGACGGCCAGCGCCTGCTCCAGCGAGCGGACATTCATCCGCGCCAGGTGCCCGTAGGCCTCGACATATTTGCCGCTGAGTTCATCGAGCTGGTGGGCGACCTTTCGCGTCATCACCGTCGAAAGAACCGATGTGATCGCCATCAGGACGATCAGCCCGACCGCGATGGCAAGGATTCGTTTCCGGATCGACGGTCGCAACATGGCTCGGGGCTCTGACATAACGGGCGGACCGGAATGGATGGCGGAGACAAACGAAAAAGCCCGGCCGATCGGGATCGGCCAGGCTTGTTCTTTAGCTCGCGCAGGTAAATTAAGCACGAGCCCGCGCACTGGAATTTCGGCCAGTGTCCCGGGATTCCGGGCCGGCCCCCCGCGTAACCGCCCCTCACACCTTCCAGACGCCCACCGGCTGGCGCACGGCGACGTTGAGCCTGTTCCAGACATTGATGTTGGCGATCGCCAGGACCAGCGCCGCAAGCTCCTGCTCATCGAAATGCTTGTCGGCCTCATTCCAGATCGCATCCGGCACCGGGTCGGCGCGGTCGCTGATGCGGGTCAGCGCTTCCGTCAGGGCCAATGCGGCGCGCTCGGCTTCCGTGAAGTAAGGCGTGTCGTGCCAGGCCGCGACCGCGAACAGCCGCTCATCGGTCTCGCCGGCTTTCTTGGCGAGCTTGGGGTGCATGTCGACGCAGACGCTGCAGCCGTTGATCTGACTGGCGCGCAGATGCACCAGTTCGAGCAGCTTTTCCGGCAAGCTGTTCTTGGTCAGTTCGCCGAGCGAGTGCAGCGCCTTCATGGCGTCGGGAACGACCATGACGGGGTGGTTCATTCGAGCCTGCATCATCTTTGCTTCTCCATCCAATTTTGTTCGTTTTTGACGCCGCCATGCCGATTTGCTGTCACATCGGCACGGTTTCGTTCGTCATGACCAAGACGGAACGCGACATGGGAATGTGACCGATGGACGAGAAAAAATTTCTGGCTGAGAAATTCGAGGCCAACCGGGGCCATTTGCGGGCGGTGGCCTACCGCATGCTGGGATCGACCGCCGAGGTCGACGATGCCGTGCAGGAGACATGGTTGCGCTTGAGCCGCACCGATACCGGTGCGGTCGAAAACCTCGGCGGCTGGCTGACCACGGTGGTCGCCCGCGTCTGCCTCGACATGCTGCGGGCGCGCAAATCGCGGCGCGAGGAACCGATGGGCCCGGATGTGGCGGAACCCATCGCCAACGACGAGCACGAGCGCGATGCTGATATGGCCGATTCCGTCGGCGCGGCGCTGTTGGTGGTGCTGGAGACGCTGGCGCCGGCCGAACGGCTGGCCTTCGTGCTGCACGACATGTTCGCCGTTCCCTTTGAGGAGATCGCGCCGATCGTCGGCCGCACGCCCGCCGCAGCGAGGCAACTCGCCAGCCGCGCCCGCCGCCGGGTGCAGGGCACCCCGCCCGCGCCGGACGCCGATTTCAGCCGCCAGAAACAGATCGTCGATGCGTTCCTGGCGGCCTCGCGCAGCGGTGATTTCGAAGGGCTGCTCGCGGTGCTGGATCCTGACGTGGTGTTCCGTGCCGACCAGGCCGCCCAGCGGCTGGGTTCGCTGCCGGAAATCCGCGGCGCTGCAGCGGTTGCCGAAACCTTCAAAGGCCGCGCCCAGGCCGCAAAGCCTGCGCTGGTCGACGGCGCGCTGGCGGTCGCCGTCGTCCTCGGCGGGCAATTGCGCATCGTGCTGCGGCTGACCATCAGCGGCGAGCGGATATCGGCGGTGGACGCGGTGGCGGACGCGGAAGCGATCGGCACGTTCGACGTGGAGGTGCTTGCGCCCGGCTAGCTTCGGCCGGAGTTCCACACGTCAAAGCCCCCTTGACCGTGCAGCCAGCCAGGGGTATCAATACCGAATACAGAATTCCGTATTCCAATTTGGCGGCTGGCATGATCCCGTTAGATCCGCTCCCCAACCTGATCGACCAGGTTTATGCCCGGATCCTCGAGGCGATCATCGATCGCACCCTGCCGCCCGGGCAACGCATCACCCAGAACGAGCTGGCCGAGAAGCTTGGCGTATCGCGCCAGCCGGTTTCCCACGCCCTGCATCTGCTGCACCGGCAGGGCCTGGTGGCCGAGAGCGGCCGCCGGGGGTTCGAGGTCACCGAACTCGATCCGGCCCGTATCCGGCAGCTCTACGAGGTCCGCGGGGCCATCGACGCCCTGGCGGCACGGCTTGCCGCCGGACGCGTGAAGACCGACACGGCCGGGCGCGCGGCGTTGGAAGCGGCACTGCAGGCCGGCCGGACCATCGGCGAGGACACCCCGCTGGCGCGGCTGATTGCGCTCGACGTCGACTTTCACAGCGCGATCTACCGTCTCGCAGGGAACCCTGCGATCGAGGAAATGATCGCGCCGCAATGGCCGCATATGCGCCGCTCGATGGCCACCGTGCTGGCCGAACTCGATTACCGCGACAGCGCCTGGAGCGAACACGAGGCGATCGCCGTGCAGATCCTTGCCGGCAATGCCGGGGACGCCGAGGCCGCGGCGTTGGCGCATGCGCAGACGGCGGGACGGATGACGGAGGAAAGACTGAGGGCGACTGACAAGGCGGCGTAAGCCGAAACGCCGTCGTTCCGGGGCGATGCGAAGCATCGAACCCGGAACCTCGAGATTCCGGGTTCGCGCGTTGCGCGCCCCGGAATGACAGATAGAGAGAAAAGCAAAAGGGAGAGAAGACATGAAACTCACGCAAGAACAGATCGAATATTTCAACCGCGAGGGCTGGCTGTTTCTGCCCGAGCTGTTCAGCCCTGAGGAAGTGGCCTATCTCGCGCGCGAGGCCGAAGGCATCTACGACGCCGACCGGCCCGAGGTGTGGCGCGAGAAGAGCGGCGCGCCGCGCACGGCCTTTGCCGCCCATCTCTACAACGAGGCGTTCGGCGTGCTCGGCGCGCATCCGCGCATGATCGATCCGGTCGAGCAGGTGTTCGGCGAAAAAGTCTACATGCATCAGTACAAGATCAACGCCAAATCCGCCTTCACCGGCGACGTCTGGCAGTGGCATCAGGATTACGGCACCTGGAAGCGCGACGACGGCATGCCGCAGCCGCGCGCGATGAATATCGCGATCTTCCTCGACGAGGTGATGCCGATCAACGGTCCCCTGATGCTGGTGCCGAAGAGCCAGCACGCCGGCGACCTCAAGGCCTCGCACGATCTCGAGACCACCTCCTATCCGCTGTGGACGCTGGACGAGGCCACGGTGACGAGGCTGGTGAAGGAAGGCGGCATCGTCGCGCCGACCGGCAAGGCCGGCGGCATGCTGATGTTCCACGGCAATCTGGTGCACGGTTCGGCCGGCAACATCACGCCCTATCCGCGAAAAATCGTCTACCTGACGCTGAATGCGGTCTCCAATTACATCCGCACCCCGACGCGGCCGGAATATATCGCCCACCGCGATTTCACGCCGATCCAGACCGTCGATGACGATGCGCTGCTGCGATTGGCGCGGGCGCATCGCCAAGCGGCGGAGTAGGCTTCACGCCGTCATTCCGGGGCGACGCGATAGCGTCGAACTAAGATGTGCTATTGCACATCTGAGAATCTCGATATCGCCTTTCACCTCTGGATTCCGGGTCTGCGCCAAGTGGCGCATCCCGGAATGACGGCTCGATCGGACACCGCCATGAACCTCCACCACCTCCTCCAGGCCCGCCATGCGGCGGGCAAACCGGTTCGCGTCGCGCTGATCGGCGCCGGCAAGTTCGGCTCGATGTTCCTGGCGCAGGTGCCGCACACGCCTGGGCTCGAGGTGCCGCTGATCATCGATCTCGACCGCGACCGCGCGCGCGAGGCGTGCCGCACGGTCGGCTGGGACCAGGAGCGGATCGCACGAACCGCCTTCACCGATGATGGCGCGCGCGCGATCGCAGGCGGGGCGATGGATGTCGTGGTGGAAGCGACCGGCAATCCCGCCGTCGGCATCCGGCATGCCCGCGCGGCGATTGCGGCCGGCAAGCATGTCGTGATGGTCAATGTCGAGGCCGATGTGCTGGCAGGCCCCCTGCTCGCCGACGAAGCCCGCAAGGCCGGCGTGGTCTATTCACTGGCCTATGGCGATCAGCCGGCGCTGACATCAGAGATGGTGGACTGGGCGCGCGCGACCGGATTCCGGGTTGTAGCCGCCGGCAAAGGTACAAAGTATCTGCCGGCCTATCATGACGTGACGCCGGAAGGCGTCTGGACCCACTACGGCCTCACCGCCGATGAAGCGCAGTCGGCCGGCATGAATCCGCAAATGTTCAACTCGTTTCTCGACGGCACCAAATCCGCGATCGAGATGGCGGCAATCGCCAACGCTTGCCAGCTCGACGTGCCCACGGGCGGCCTAGAGTTTCCGCCCTGCGGCGTCGACGACCTGCCCCATGTGATGCGGCCGCGCGACCAAGGCGGCGTGCTCGAGAAATCCGGCGTGGTCGAAGTGGTGTCATCGCTTGAGCGCGACGGCCGCCCGGTGTTTCGCGATCTGCGCTGGGGCGTCTACGTCGTGCTGGAAGCGCCTAACGATTACGCCGCGGATTGTTTCAAGCAATACGGGCTGAAGACCGACGCGTCAGGGCGGTTCGCCGCGATGTACAAGCCGTATCACCTGATCGGACTGGAGCTGAACATCTCGATCCTGTCGGCGGCGTTGCGGGGCGAGCCAACCGGACAACCGCACGGTTTTCGCGGCGACGTTGCCTCAGTCGCGAAACGCGATCTGCGCGCCGGCGAAATGCTCGACGGCGAAGGTGGCTACACGGTATGGGGCAAGCTGATGCCGGCGGCCGCAAGCCTCAAAGCCGGCGCGCTGCCGATTGGTCTCGCCCATCGCGTCAAGCTGAAGAACAACGTCGCTCACGGCGTCGTGGTACGCTGGAGCGATGTCGAGGTCGACGAAGGCAATGACACCATCAAGACGCGCAAGGCGATGGAAGCGAAGTTCGGCGGACCTGGTTGAGGCATCTCGCGGATTTCGCTCCCGCCCTCCAGAATCGGCTACCATGGTCTGCAAGGACTGACGGCTTGACACATGCCAGTTCGACGGATTCTACGGGGCCGCAGCCATGTTTCGCTTCAAGTGCACTTCCTGCGACGAGTGGCATGAAGGAATGCCCACTTTCGGTGCGAACGCGCCGTTGTATTTTTATGGCATCCCGGACGAAGAGCGCGGCAAGAGATGCGTGCTGGATTCGGACACCTGCATCGTTAATCAAGCGCATTTCTTTGTCCGCGGCTGTCTCGAAATCCCGGTCCATGGTGAAGCGGACGCGTTTTCCTGGGGAGTTTGGGTCTCACTCAGCCAGGCCCACTTCGCCGAGTTCAAGGCTTGTTACGATACGCCAAAGAGATCGCACATCGGCCCGTTCTTTGGCTGGCTCTCCGCCGAACTACCGCTCTATCCAAGCACCGAGAACCTCAAGACTCGTGCGCACCTCAGGGACGACGGCATCCGCCCCTATATCGAACTGGAGCCCACCGATCATCCTTTGGCGGTCGAACAGCGAAATGGAATATCGGTTGATCGGGTAGCCGAAATCTACGCGCTTCTCATGCACCCCAAGGTGTAGTCGCAGTTGGGCGGGGCCATCATGGCGCCCAGACGCTGTCCAACTTCGTTGCCAGCCACTTCGCCAACGCCGCGTTGACGGCGACCGGGGATTCCTGCGCCATCCAGTGACCGGACTGAACGACCACCTCGGTCAGATTCACACAGTACTCGCGCATCGGTTCGGCAAGGCGGGAGCCCATTGTATCGCAGGTCACATCATGCGCCGCATGCAGGAACAGCACCGGCATGCCGAGCTTGCCGCCGTTGACCGCCTTTGCCGCGTAGGCCACGTTCCGATCGTGGTTCATGTACCAGGAGTCCGGACCGAAAAAGCCGTTGCGTTCCAGCGCCGCCGTGTACGCGGCAAGGTCCGCTTCGGTCAGCACATCGGTATCGACAGGCACGTCGGGCGCCCTGCCCGCGCCGCCAAACCAGCCGCCCTCCTGACGTATCAGTGCCGTGCGAGACGGCTGGCCGCGCCCCGCCGGATTGCCCTTGCGGAACAGCGCCTTCACGGTGTTGCGCGTGTTGGCCTCGAAGGCGGCCGAGGCGGCCGGAAAATTCTCCTGGTAAAATAATTGATACTCCCACTGACCCGCCGGGAATTTGCTCTCCGGGTAGAGGGTGCGATCCACCAGCGGCAGGAAGTTTTTCGGCGCGAAGCCGCCCGGCAGATAAGGCACGCACAGATTGACAACGCCGTGGCATCGATCGGGATGATGGCTGGCGATATCCCAGACGACAGGGCTTCCCCAGTCGTGCCCGACCCAGACGGCCTTCTCGCGCCCGAACGAATCCAACAGTTCGATCATGTCGCGCACGCTGTTTTCGACAGCGTAATCGGAGTGCTGCGCATAGACGCTGGACTTGCCATAACCACGCATATCCGGCGCTACGCAACGAAATCCGAGTTCGGCGAACACCGGCAACTGGTGACGCCAGCTGATCGACAGTTCGGGCCATCCATGCAGGAAGTTGATCACCGGCGCATCGGGGGCGCCGCACGCAAGATAGGCAGTCGTATGACGTTTCGTCTTCACGACATGCTCAGTAATCGGAAATGGCATTTAGCTACCCCACCCGTTTGCGCTGGCCGCGAGCTTTAATAGGAAGTGGAACGATAAGATCAGGCAAGCTCAAAGATCGCGGCATGCCTAAGTTGGCTTGCGGCAGACCGCTTCGATGTTGTGGCCGTCGGGATCGAGCACGAACGCCCCGTAGTAATTTTCGTGATATTGCGGGCGCAGCCCCGGTTGCCCGTTGTCGCGTCCCCCGGCTGCGAGCGCGGCCTGGTGAAACCGGTCCACGGTTTCCCGGTCGTGGGCCGCAAAGGCGACGTGGCTGCCGGTTTGCGAAGCATTTTTCTCGCCGATCCAGAAGAATGCCTTCCGGTCGGCCCCATAGCCGGCGGCGGTTGGACCGTCAGCGTACAAGCGCTCGATGCCGAGCGGACGGAGCGCCTGATCATAGAATTTCCTTGACCGCTCGAAATCGCTGACGCCCAGCGAGACGTGATCCAGCATCTTGAGGCTCCAATGTTTCCATTCCGTCAAATCATGATGGCATCCGGCGCGGATCGGCGCAGCCCCCGAGAGTGCTACGGCAGCAAGCGGTTCGATCGCGCCAGTCCGAACCATTTCCGGAACATCGCCTCGGTATCCATCATGTCAGTAAAACCGACCTGGTTGATCTTTACGGTCGAGACGATCGAGGGCGGGCCTGTTTGGGTCTGGCCATAGCGCATGCTGTAGTCGGCGTACTGGAATGACAGGCCGACAAATTCTTCGAGGCCGGGCGAAATCAGATTGTGCTTGCGCCGCAGCTCGTCCCACGGCGCGATCCACTTGGGATATTCCTGCGCCAGCGACAGCGGCACGGCGTTGCCCGGCTTCATGGCAAGCGCGTCTGCTATCGCCGGCCAGACATTCTCCCAGGTGAAGACGTCGCCATTGGTGACGTTGAAGGCTTCGTTGCGCGCGGCCACAGCCTCGCCGGCCCAGGCAATCGCGCGCGCCAGAAGATCGACGTCGACCGCTTGCGAGACCCGCGCGGCACCGCCGGGATAGTCGAGCGGGCGGCCTTGCTCGCGCAACATGGCGGCGTAGACGCCGAGCGGCGGGATCAGGTCCATCGCGCCGCCGATCGTCTCACCGACGATCAGGACGGGACGCAAAATGCTCCAGTGCCAGGCTTTGCCCTGCTGCAGCTCGCGCAGAAAATTCTCCTGCGCCCAGTAGAAATTCGGCTGCTCGTACATTTCCGAGCGGCCTTCGCGCGCCGGCACGGTGAGCGGGCGGACGTGGACGCCATAGGCCTTGGTGCCCTGCAGAAGTGCGACATGCCGAAGCTGCGGCGCGACCGGCTCGAGCGCGGCCATCAGATTGCGCAGCATCAGATCGTTGGTGCGGATCTGATCCTGATCGCGCCAGCCGTCGACCAGATTGGGCGCTTCATAGAGCGCGGCATAGACAAGATGGGTGGCGCCCTGCAATTCGGTTGCGGCGCGCCGGCACTGCACGGGATCGGTGAGGTCGATCGGCACGTGCCTGGAGCCATGGAGCTCGCCCGGCCTGCGCCGCGACAGCGCCAGAACGTCGCATCCCCCGGCGGCGCCGAAGTGCCGCAATGCGGCATTTCCCACCAATCCCGTGGCGCCCGCGACCACGACCTTCTTCTCTGCCATTTCCGGCTCCGATTACCGGCCTTCCTATCAGACGAACGCCAGTCGCAGCAGTTTACGCCTTAGCCTTTCGTCGTGTGAAGGCCGGGCATTT